>CALEWH010000035.1 GCA_937925475.1 uncultured Clostridia bacterium | reverse complement strand
GTAGATATGAAGACTGTATCAGCCAGAGCTGGCCACAGCAAAGCCTCAACCACCAGCGACTTCTACAGCCACTTCCTAAAGAATAGTGATATACACGCAAGCGAAGTAATAAATAAAATATTTGAATAAATATGGCAATACATATATCATTGTTGCAAAAAGTATGTTATAATAATAAAAGAGGTTAAAAAAATGAGTAAATTAATGAAATTTATTTGGACTTTAATTTCTATGGTACCATTAATTTTAGTTTTTGGATTAGTGTTATTGTTTGATTATTTTTGGAAACGCACATTGTGTACTACTTGGATTATGCCAGTAATCTTACTAAGCAGTTCTATTGTTTTGATAATTATTTGTTATGCAATAATCAAATTTGCAGTATCTAAACTAAGTACTATAAAGCTTAAGGTTGAAGAAATAGAGAATATGGATAATTTAGTGGCGAGCAACATAATAACATATTTGTTACCTTTGGTAACAATTACTGTTGAAAGCGTTAATTGGGTTGCTTTTATTGGTTTTATGGCTATTTTAGTTATACTACTATTTTGCACAAAAATTGTTCAATTAAACCCAATAATGTTTTTGTTTAACTATAGATATTTCACAATAAAGGCTAGTAGTGGAATTAAATACACAATGATTTCAAAGAAAAAAAGAATGGATATTGAAAGTCCTAAAGTTATGGTAGAGATATTCCCTGAGATATACATGGAAGTGGAGGATAAAAATGTTTGATATAAATGATTCGATCTATCTTTTAACTAAGAAAAAGAATAGTTACAAAGTGTATTTGTTAAATTGTGACAGAGAGGTGCAAAATATGTTTGCACTAATCTTTAATAAGCCATTAAAACCAGGGTTGGAAAATGGATATGATGAAATTACTTTTCAAGTTGGATACCAATTAAGCAATGATGAGATTTGGAAAATTGAAAACTTTTGTTTACCAGATGAAATTAAAAAAGCGATTGAACATCCTGACACATTAGAAAAATACATTCCTGCAGATGCCGAAGGGTTGACGGTGGATGGATATCTTATTAAATCCATTTTTATGGGCAAAAATATTAATGATAAATTATTTGTGGCTTTTCAAAAGTTTGAGAAATCACAGGTTTTAAAAAGAAAAAAATTTGCAATAATATTTTCTTCTGACACCTTCATTAAATCAAATGATTTTAGTTTAAACATTGGTGAAATGCCAGATGCAATCTTTAATAATGATAGTTTTAAATTTATTAACTATTCAAGCGCTAATAAAGTATTGCCTTTGCAAGAATATTATAGGATTGCTACGCAAAAAGAAATTGATGAATTTGCCACAAACAGTATTTTTGAATTGGAAAGTTCTGATGATTTTGCAAAATTAACTGAAGGACAACAAACAAGATCTCAAATAGCAAAAATATTGGATAGCAAGGTTTTAGAAAAACACGATGCTCAAAGTTTAAAAAACATTGCAAACGGATTTAATATTGAGATTAATGTTAGCAACAATAAAGTAACCATTCCAAAAGAAAGAGAAAGATTAAAAGAATTATTAACATTTTTATCAGAAAAAATATACAAGGGGCCTTTAACAGGTAAAACCATGATTTCTAACAGTACTAGGTTAAAGGAAGAACAAAAAGACGCCTAACTAGCGTCTTTTTTGTTTTAAAATTGGTGTGACTATGCAGATTTGAACTGCAGACCTATCGCTTAGGAGGCGATCGCTCTATCCAGCTGAGCTATAGCCACATATTGGTGTTTTTGTTAAGGTTGGGTGAACTTTTGGTGAACTTTGGGTTTGAGAATGTTTTGAGGGGTCGCAAATTGTCAGTGTTTTAGGGGTGTTTAGCGATTTTCAATTTGTCCAAGTCGATACTTAGGAGGGGGACGCTCTATCCAGCTGAGCTACGAGAACAGATTGGTTACTGAGTATTGTAGCACCAAATTAAAATAATTGCAATGCATTGGCTAGATAATTGATGTGGTGATGATGTTGTGTTGTTGATGGTGGAAGTTGTTGATTTTAAGGGTCAATAGACATAAAGTGGTTATGTGATTAGTGATAAAGAGAGTCAATATAGGGGAATTGTTATAAAGTACATAATTTTTACTTTATATAATCATTACTTATGGCTTATGCATTATATGATTATAATTTGGTGCAAATTTTGTTGTGTATTATATTTTCGGATTGTTTATTTGCACTATTTCTATATTATCAAATGGATTTGATGATGAAACAGACAAATGATATTTTGTGTCGGTCGAGTCGGATAGGGTGAAAGAGTGGGTGAAAACCTTTGTTTTGTTTTGCATTAGAAGTTGTTGGGAGCCAAAAAGTTTTAGTTGGCTTTCATAGATGGTCCATTGTTTTGTATACTCTTCGTCGGGATTTAGAGAGTTTTGGATTTGCGGACTCATTGTGTCAAAATATTTGGCTACAACACGCAAATCTGTTTTGCGAAGTTGTTCGACATCGATGCCGACAGGGCTATCATCAACTACAATTGCAACAATGTTTTTGCTATGTGAAATGTTAAAACAAAAGCCATTGTCTTTTATTTGTGGCTTATTGTTTTTGCCTCGAACAATGTCAATCTTGTCCAAATTTAGATTGTATATTTTTGCTACCATTTGTTTTAGAAGCAAGTACGAAACATATGTGCGACATTTGTCATCTGGCAAATTATATTCGTTTGTGCGGTTGTAAAAATATGTGTTTTCGATTTTTCCAACACATATATTTTTTTTACTTATATCACAATAACAACAAATCATTTTTCACCTTTTATTATATCCATTATTCGGCCTCGTGGTTGGTGTCGAGAATGATAGTATATGGGCCATCGAGTGCTGTATCTAGATGCATATGTTCGCCAAAACAGCCGTGCGTAACATTTTTGACGCCTTCTTTTTGAAAAGCGTCTACAAGTGACAAGTAGAGTTGGTTTGCGATAGTGGGTTCGGCACCGTGCGAGAAAGATGGGCGAGTGCCCGAGCCGATAACCGCTTGAAGTGTGAAATTTGACACAACCATAATTTCGCCATCTACATCAAGCACGCTTTTGTTTATTTTGTTGTTTTCGTCTTTCCATATACGCATATGTGCCACTTTGTGTGCGATGTAGTCGACATCTTTTTGTGTGTCGTACCTGTGCACCCCAACAGTCACAAGTAGACCTGTGTCGATGTGGCTAATGGTTTTGCCGTCGACTGACAAAGTGCAATGGTTTACCTTTTGCAAAACCACTTTCATTACAAGTTACCTCTCATTTTCTTAAAGGCAAGCATATTTGCTTTTATACATTTGACCGCTTCTTTTCGTCTGCCAGTGTTTAGGATAGAAACCTTTTTATTTTCAAGTTGTTTGTAGACCGACAAAAAGTGAACAAGCTCGTCAAGAATATGCTTTGGAAGTTGGCTAATGTCGCTATAACTATTGTATTGTGGGTCGCCAAAAGGGATTGCGATAACTTTCTCGTCAAGTTGGTCACGGTCTTCCATGGTGATGACGCCTATCGGAAAACATCTTACAAGTGAGCCTTTCTCGATAGGTTGGCTACAAAGCACAAAAACATCAAGCGGGTCGTTGTCTTGGCTTAGTGTCAAAGGGATAAAACCATAGTTCATAGGATAGTGTGTCGAAGTGTAAAGCACGCGGTCAAGAATGATAAGACCTGTTTCTTTGTCAAGTTCGTATTTGTTTTTGCTTCCTTGCTCGATTTCGATAAACACAACAAAATCTTCGGGGGTTATGCGTTTTTCGCTTATATCTTTCCAAATGTTCATAATATTCTCCTTACTAGTACGAAATTGTACCACATATTTGCGCTTTTCAAAAATGTTTTTTCGCTAGATTGTAATTATCTTTATTATGTGACAAAATTTGCTCACAATTATTTGTTTTTGGTTTTGTATTTTCGCGCTATTGTATTATAATAAAACTAATGGTTTTGGACTATTTATCAAAACCACAAAATATGGAGTAAATTATGGGTTTCGACGCAAAAACAATTTCGCTTGTACTAAGTCTAGTAGTGGGAGTTTTCATACTTTGGGGCATAGTTTGGGGACTTATCAGGGGATTTAAAAACAGCCTTTATAGGGGTGTTTTTCTTATATTTGTGCTAGCAATCGCATTTTTTATAGCGAGTATGATTTCGCGCGCATTGATCAATGGAAACATTGGTGACATTATTACGCTTGAAGTCAATGGCGAAAGAGTGCGAAACCTTAGAGATTATCTAAGCCTTCAAATAAAGGCAAATCTTGAAACAACTGTCGATACTGCGGGTGCTGTCGAAAGCCTTTTGACAGTTATTTCTATTGCAATCAATTCGTTTGTTTTTGTTGTAGTGTTCTACATTGTAAAATGGGTTTTGTCACCTGTTTACTCAGTGCTTGCTCGTTGGGTGTTTAATAAAAACCAATATCGCAAAGAACAAGTTCAGTCTGGCAAAAAGGTTAAGACCAAATGGGTTAAGGTTAAGACTAAAAAATACAGACTTGCAGGTGCTGGCATAGGAGCAGTGCTAGGACTACTTGTTTGTGCGTTTACATTTATGCCTATAATGGGCTACATCAATATGGCACAAAGTGTGGAGAGTTCGACCAAAAAAGAAAACAACGCACAAGTGGGCGTGCTTAGCGACCTTATGGGTGAAGAAAACTACAATATTGTTATGGATGGATACAACAAAAGTATTTTCTCTGGGGTTATGAAATACACTGGAATGGACTATCTGTCGGGAGTTGTGTTTAATAGCCTAAGCAGTACAAAAGTAAACAAAGTAGATATAAATCTAAGAAAAGAAGTCGAGACTGGACTTCAAGTCTTCAATTCGACCAAAAACATCAAAGTGCCTGACTGGAACACTTGCACAAAAGAAGAACTTAACACCTTCTTGACAAACTGTCGAGTTGTCACCAATTCGGCGTTTAAATCGGGAATTGTCAATTCGAGTTTGAGCGAGATAATGCCTATTGTTGTGGATTATCTAATCCGCACCGATATGATACAAGATCTTGACGGTGCAAAGAAGGTTTTTGCAATACACGCACTTGAAAACCTAGCAGTTATACACTCCGAAGAGATAAAGACCGAAGTGCTAAACCTTGTTGGACTTGCCCAAACACTAAATGACTACAATCTAGCAATTTCTATCTTGCAAAACGATACTGGAAACATTGTCGAGTTTTTACAAGCGACAACAAACCGCGAAGTTGTGCGCGATGTAACTGAAAAGTTGTTTGCACTTCAATCGGTGGACAAAGTTGCACCAGATGTTGCAAATGTAATGGTCGAGTACATTAGTTCGGCGCTCGAACTTGAAGGCCAAACAGTAGAAGAAATCACTTCGGCACAACTAAAAGAGTCGATACAAAATATACTATATTCGATGGTTGACATTTTGCCAGACCTAGATAGCAAGTCGGATTATTATGTGACTAAAAACGCTATTAAGGGCATAGGCAAAGTTATCGACAATATAAAAGCGGCACCATTTATGACAAGCGCGATGTTTGACGCCACAATCGGAAAGGTGCAAGACAAACTTTCTGAGCAAATCTCGTCAGTTCCTTCGTGGGCACAAAACATAGCCAATGAAGCCATTGCCAATTTGTCTAATATCACCGACTATACTACCGAGTTTGAGAAAATCTACTTAGTTGTCGACAATGTAGACAATGCTTGCAAGAATAGCGAAGGCAAACGAAGCACCGACCTAAACGATATTGATTTTGCACGCATAGGTGTTGCGCTTGACGGGCTTGAAGACTTGACACTTGCAAAACGCCAAAATCCACAAGCGGGCGAACTTGACAATCTAGTCCCTAGCCTAGTGCTTGAAGCAATAGACCACTATTCAAATGACAAGAGTATAAGTATCAACCTAAGCACATTTGCGTCAGTAAATCAATTAAAGCAAAACATAAAAGACATAAAAAATGTCAACTGGACAAATGACCTTCCAAAACTAAAACAACTTGTAGTTGTGGCTAAAAACATAATGAGTGATTCAACTTCTATCGCAGACAAAATGAAAGACATTAAGTCAAAACAAGAGTTTGTAGACCTAGGCGAAGCACTTGATATGGCTAGCACTGCAATGTTGTTTGCGGGAAACAATGTCGATAGATTGTTTATGTTGGACATACTTGATCTTGTCGACGACAACTATGAAAGCGACGCTGATATGCTTAATGCTATCACTTCGATTAAGTCAAACATCACTAGCGCAAGTACTATCACTTGGAAAAACGAGTTTGACAATATAATCGAACTTGTCAATATGGATTTTGACAATGTTTTGAGCGACACAACAGTAGAAGGTGTGAAGAGCAAAGCATATCTTCTTGGTGAAAAGATAGACAATATTATTGGAAATAGTGACATTATTACAGCTGACATTATCGACACATTTATTTGCACAGTTGTTGATGACAATTTTAACGGAACATCATATGAAAATATGGTCAGTCTAGTAAAGAGAACATTTAGCGATGTTGATGGTGATAACACCAATGGCTACAAAAACGGAATTGATTGTTATGCAGTCGAATTTGATGCGCTAAACACACTATATCAAGCACGCAGTGTTGTGAATGACGGAACTTTCAATCTAGCAGATGACGCCGAAAAACTTGGCAAAAAAGTTGACGCTGCCATAAACACAACTGCCACTATTGCAGGTCAAGTTTTCAAAACAAAACTTGTTGGAAACGAACTTATTGACACATTTATAAAAGATATTTTGGCAGAAAAATTTGATTCGAGCGACCCTAAATTTGGAGATGCTTACAATATGATAGTAGACAAATTTAGCGATGTTGATGGCGATAGTACAAATGGTTATCAAAATGCTATAGAAAACTACACTGTCGAGTTTAAGGCGCTTGGCAAATTGCAAAGCGTAGTCGACTATGCGAAATCAAGTACATTTGCGTTTAAGACAAATGGCAGAGCGCTTGGCGAACTTATTGATATTGCACTTGCCACAACATATAATGGCTACACCACAAAGGTGGTCAATGAAGAACTTGTAGACTCATATATTCGAAACTTGCTTGACGATTATATCTCAGACGACGCTGACTTGATTGTTACTAAAAACGCAATAAAGGCTATGTTTAATAAAAACAGCAGTAGCACTGAGTACAGCAATTCGGTCGACTACTATGAAGTAGAATTTTTGGCTTTAACAAGGCTTATTAATGAGATTATAGACGCAGGTGTTAATGTAAACACCAGTGTAAGTAGGACAAGTCTTGGGACAAAACTTGACGACATTTGCAGGACATATATCGAATATGATACTACTACTGATCCACACAGAGAATACACACAAGTTGTTGTACCTAGTGTGCTAAACCCATATATCAAAAACAAGGTTAGTGATATTCATATCAACGAAGAATATGAGTCAGTCAAACAAACTTTGTTTGATGATATAAATAGTTATCTTGATAAGATCGACCTTACACACTCAACTCCAACATATTCGTACACAAAGTGTTTTAAAGATATAAACACTCTTGATACTCAAATAAATAATATTAATACAAATGGCACAGACTGGATGAGTGTGGAAAATCTAAAAGATATCCAAAATCGACTAGATATAGTGCAAAACACAGTGGTGTTTAGTGCAAAAGTATCAAGAAGAGTTATGAGTGTAGTAGTACAAGAGATATTAAACAAGTACTATCTTGATAATACATTGACAGCAGAAGTTGTAAAAGAAAAGACCAAATATGCTCGAGCATATATGAATTATTTGCAAAACAATATGGATTCTGCCGAATATGAACCATATGTGGATGAGAGTGTTGTTACTGTAAATGTGGTTGTGGATAATGAAACATTAGTTGTAAGACGAAACAAACCACTAGAATATATTTACGACAAAATAACAGTCTAAGACTACAATATAAAAAACGCAAAGCACATACTTTGCGTTTTTTTCATATACATCGATATGGAAAAGTATATCAAAAACAGCAAAATATCAGGTAAACTTCAAGGCTACAATGTTGTAGAAGACAGCACAATTGGTCGCAGTCAAGTGTTGTCTTCGCACATTTTCGGGAGTACGATAGGAGATGAGTGTGTCATAGGGCCAAACGCTCACCTTAGAGTGGGGTCGGTCATTGGCGACAAGTGTCGAATAGGAAACTTTGTTGAGATAAAAAATTCGACCATAGGCAGTGGGACAAAAATCGCACACCTTACCTATGTGGGTGATGCGGTCGTGGGCAAAAATTGCAACATTGGTTGTGGAGTGGTTTTTGTCAATTACAACGGCAAAGAAAAAAACAAAATCATTGTCGGTGACAATGTTTTTATTGGAAGCAACTGCAATCTCATCGCACCGCTTGTTATTCCTGACAATGTGTATATTTGCGCGGGCACAACTGTGACACAGGACTTGCACGAGTTTGATTTTGTGGTAGGTCGAGTGCGCCAAGTAGTCAAACCAAACAGAGCAATAAAGTATTTGAAGGAGATAAGATGAGTATTTATTTTGGCACAGATGGGATTAGGGGCGAAGTCAATAAAGACCTAAACTTTGAAGTTTCGTACAAATGCGGAAATGCGTTAAGCGTACTAAAAGACAATGTAAAAATCGTGCTGGGCAAAGACACTCGCACAAGCGGTGACTTTATTTCACTTGCGTTTAGTTGTGGCGTGGTGACAGGTGGCGGAAGCGTTATTGATGTGGGAGTTGTGCCCACTGCGTGTATATCATATCTTGTAAAAAAACTCGGCTGTGACTATGGCGTAGTTATATCGGCGTCACACAATCCGCCTAGATACAACGGGATAAAAATTTTTGACGAAAATGGTGACAAAATCTCAATTATGACCGAAACGCAAATAGAAAAGCAGTTTATCCACAACAACATTGCGTCGTACAAGGAAGTAGGATCATATATTCAAAGACCGCACATCGCCAAATCGTATTTGGAGTTTTTGGTGGACGCTGGAGTGTCGCTCAAAAACCTTAAAATCGCACTTGATTGTAGCAATGGGGCTAGTGGCGGGTTTGCACCAAAGGTTTTTAAAAGACTTGGAGCAAAGGTTTATGCGCTAAATACTAGCCGAAACGGACTAAAAATAAACCGCGAATGTGGAAGTTTGTATCCGCAAGTCATAAGTGAAGCGGTCAAAAAATATAAATGTGATATGGGGTTTGCTTTCGATGGCGATAGTGACCGCATAATCGCAGTTGACGAAAATGGTGATATCCTTGATGGCGACATTATTACATATGTTCTTGCTACACACTTTAAGAAAAACAACACTCTTCAAAACAACGGCGTGGTCGGCACAACCCAAACAAATATGGGCATAATCCGATCCTTGAAGGAACAGGGCATCAATTTTTTTGCGAGCGATGTAGGCGACAAGTATGTTATTGAGATGATGAAAGAGAAAAATTTGCTTTTAGGTGGCGAGCAAAGTGGCCACATTATCATAGGCAAACACTTAGGCACTGGTGACGGGATACTTTGTGGGGTGATACTGGCGAGCATTGTAAAAAGCGAAAAAACCAAGTTGTCCGCGCTTGCTCAGGTAAAACTAATGCCACAAGCCAATGCAAATGTGAGTGTTCTTGACAAATTTAGGATAATCAACGCGCAAGAATTGAAAACAGAAATTGACGAGTGCCGAGAAATAATCGGAGCAGGTCGGATAGTTGTGCGTGCGTCCGGCACCGAAAACAAAATCCGAATTATGGTCGAAGGCGAAGACGAAGTGCAAAATCAAGTTTTGCTTGAAAGGATAGTAAAAAAGGTCGAATCCTTCAATGTTTGAGCAATGTTTTAATTTGCATCAATTTGTGACAACTTTGGTAAAAAAAGTTCTATTTCTGAAAATTTTATCATAAATTATTTGTAGATTTTAGCGTAAAGATATACAATATTCGTAAGCTAAATACGCTTAAACATTGTAAAAGGAGATAAAATATGGCAAAAGCAGCAAAAAGATATTTTGGACTTGATTGGGTAGTTTGCTTGATCCTAGCAATCATTCCTGTTACTAGCATTATCTGTGGTATCATCACTCGTGCTATGAGAGGAAACATTCTTGGCGCAATCCTAAACCTCGTTCTTGCTCCAATTTTCTGGATTATTGACATTGTTACTATGATTGTAAGCAAAGACATTACTTTCTTAGCATAGTCAAAATATTTTACACACTTTTATTTAAAAAAATAGCGAATCTAGTTTCGCTATTTTTTGTATATTCCAATAATTTGACACATTAATTAATTGTATATGAGGAGATATATGGAAAAAATTATACTCGTAGACACTATGGATAATGTGATAGGAAAAGCCGACAAGATGTCCGCGCATTTGCGACCAGTACTACATAGAGCGTTTTCGGTTTTGTTGTATCACGAAAACAAGGTGCTTATTCAAAAACGCGCGACAGATAAATATCACTCGGGCGGGCTTTGGGCAAACACTTGCTGTTCGCACCCGCGCACGCTTGACACAAAAGCCGATGCAATAGTAAGACTGCAAGAAGAGGTTGGCATTATTGCATCGGATATCCAAGAAGTTTTTAGTTTTGTGTACTTTGCCAAATACAACGACAACCTGTACGAGTACGAATATGACCATGTTTTTGTGGGTGACTGGCAAGGTGTGTGGAATATTAATCAGGACGAAGTAAGCGACCTTAAATGGGTGAATATTGACGACTTGCTTTCGGATATGACTGTTAATCCGCAAAACTATGCTGTTTGGTTTTTGTCGCTTATGCCAAAAGTCGCTAAAATTTTAAAGGCAAAAAACAACACAATTTTACACAAAAACCACTCTTAATTCTTTTTTAATATATCTGTTTGTGCTATAATAATTTGCAAGGGAAAGAAATGTTTAAAAAAATATATTACGCGACATTTATCACTCTTGGCTGTCTATGTTTTGTGGGCGGATTTGTTGCGGAATTGTTACATTTTAATATCGAGTCCTGTTGGATTGTTGCGAGCACTATATTATGCTTTATCTTTGCGTTTGCGCCCAAAGCTATTAGTCGCATAAACCGCTATAAATACAGCAAATGGCTCAATTTTGTTATTGTTTTTAGTGGCGTGTATTTGATTGCGCTTGGCGCGTTTTTGATGGCAAACCTTATCTACTTTGCTATTTGGGACGCAAAACTCTGGGAAGGTTATGCGAGTGTGATGTACCCCGCGATTATTATTTATGCGCTAATGGAGAGTTATATCGACTATATGCGTTTTGAAAAGTACAAAAAATCAGACGATTATTATGACTAACAACCTGCAAAGGTTGTTTTTTTGTAACAAACATCTCCACTCTTTCATATACACTAAATAAAGTGGAGGGGTCTATGACATTTTCGGAGTTACAACAAAAGATTTACGAACTAAACCAATTACAAAATGTTGACTTTTTTGTTGTGGGATATAGTATGCTGGGCACACCGATATATGGGGTGCATCTAGGCAGTTATGAAGGAAATCAACTTTTAGTAGAGGGAAGCATACACGCACGCGAGTACATAACATCTTTGCTTATAGTCGAGCAAGTAAAATATTATGCCACACAAAATATTAATGGTGGAATGTATTTTATTCCGCTTAGCAATCCAGACGGAGTGCGACTTGTGCTTGATGGCAGTGACAGCATAAATTGTCCCCAACTCAAATATTATCTTGACTATCTAAACGGTGGAAATAGTGACTTTTCGCAGTGGAAGGCAAATGCAAATGCGGTCGACCTTAATGTCAACTTTGACGCTGATTGGGGTGGCGGGAGTCAAAATGTGTTTTGCCCAGCACCTGCCAACTTTGTAGGTTTTTATCCAAATAGCGAGCGTGAAGTCAATACACTTAGGGAGTTTACTCTCAAAAACCAACCAAATATCACTATCTCATATCACACAAAGGGCGAAGTCATATACTATGGTTTTACGGGACTTACACCAGCCCAACTATCGCGCGATTATGATATTGCAAAAAACATAAGTGATGTGACTGGCTACGAGATTATCCGCACAAGCAATTCGACTGGTGGATATTCGGACTGGGTGAGCCGAACATTGGGGGTTCCGGCATACACTATCGAAGTGGGCGATGTAAACTGGTCACACCCTATTGGTGTCGAGCATTTGCCCGAGATCTACGAGAAAAACAAGGAAGTGCCAAGAGTTGCTCTTGATAGTGTAAACGCCCTTAGTACTCAAAGCCGAAAAAGGCGTCCGTTTGGTTTTTTGTTTAGAAATTAATAGTGACTTATATAGCAAAAATAAATCCAGTTGTTTGGATTTATTTTTGCTTTATGGTATACTATTTTTAGTACAAAGGAGGGTGTTATGGGATTGGTATTAGACGGCAAAAAACTTGCCAAAGAAAACGAGATTTTGATGCACGATGAAGTGGAAAAACTGCACGAACAAGGTGTTTTTCCATCACTTGCAACAATCATTGTCGGTGACTATGCGCCATCGGTCACATATGTAAATATGAAGGTTAGGGCGTGCGCGAGAGTGGGGATAGACGGGAGAAAAATAGAGATTCCGTCCGATTATACTACTGAGCAAGTTGTAGCCGAAGTTGAAAAACTAAACAACGACAAAAATGTGTACGGGATACTAATCCAACATCCACTGCCAAAACACATTGACGAAGAAAAGGTTTTTAATACAATAAGTCCTGAGAAAGATGTTGATGGACTTAGCGTGTATAGCAAACACTATTCGTCAACAGCATATGGCATAATTGATTTGTTGAAACATTACAACATCACAATGCAAGGCAAACACGCGGTTGTTGTGGGTAGAAGCAATATTGTGGGAAAACCTGTTGCAAAAATGTTGCTTAGCGAGAATGCCACAGTTACTGTTTGCCACTCAAAAACCACAAACTTGCCAGACCTACTTAAAATTGCTGATATCGTTGTGGTGTGCATAGGAAAACCACACTATATTAAAAAAGAATGGTTGAAAGAAGGTGTTGTTATTGTTGACGCTGGCTACAATGCTGGCAATGTAGGTGATGTTGACCCTGAGTGTTTTGAACTTGCAAGTGCATATACACCTGTTCCTGGCGGAGTAGGCCCTATGACTATTTCCAGCCTTATGAAGCAAACTATTATTGAAGCAAAACTTGAAAATGGTCTTATGTAATACTTTTGCATAATAAGGAAATAAAAATTGTTTTGTATTTATAATTGAAAAAATTAAGTCAATAGTAAATAAAACCTAATTTATACATAAAATGTTTTAAAATAAAAATAAAGATAAAAAGAATAAAAGAACAACTATAAGTTGTTCTTTTTGTCAATTAGAGCACACTTTTTGACACAAAATATGTAAACAGACACATTTTTAGCCAAAGTGAGAAGGAACGAAGGCTACTGAGAGACGACTGGGC
>CALEWH010000034.1 GCA_937925475.1 uncultured Clostridia bacterium | reverse complement strand
GGGACTTAACCCAACATCTCACGACACGAGCTGACGACAACCATGCACCATCTGTAATTATGTCTATGGTAAACCATAGATTTCATATGTTTCCATACTATGCATAAATATGTCAAGCCTTGGTAAGGTTCTTCGCGTTGCTTCGAATTAAACCACATGCTCCGCTGCTTGTGCGGGTCCCCGTCAATTCCTTTGAGTTTCATTCTTGCGAACGTACTCCCCAGGCGGGATACTTATCGCGTTAGTTTCGATACGGAATAATATTATTACCCCACATCTAGTATCCATCGTTTAGGGCGTGGACTACCAGGGTATCTAATCCTGTTTGCTCCCCACGCTTTCGAGCCTCAGCGTCAGTTATAGTCCAGTAAGCCGCCTTCGCCTCTGATGTTCCTCCTAATCTCTACGCATTTTACCGCTACACTAGGAATTCCACTTACCTCTCCAACACTCTAGACTTCCAGTATCAGGTGCAGTTCTTGGGTTGAGCCCAAGGCTTTCACACATGACTTAAAAATCCGCCTACGCTCCCTTTACGCCCAGTGATTCCGGACAACGCTTGCCCCCTATGTATTACCGCGGCTGCTGGCACATAGTTAGCCGGGGCTTCCTTATAAAGTACCGTCACTTTCTTCGTCCTTTATAACAAAAGTTTACAACCCGAAGGCCTTCATCCTTCACGCGGCGTTGCTGGGTCAGAGTTGCCTCCATTGCCCAATATTCCCCACTGCTGCCTCCCGTAGGAGTCTGGTCCGTTTCTCAGTTCCAGTGTGGCCGATCACCCTCTCAGGTCGGCTACCTATCGTCGCCTTGGTGGGCCGTTACCTCACCAACTAGCTAATAGGACGCAAGGTCATCTCAATCCGATACATAACTCTTTTACCCCTGTACCATGCGGTACTGTGGTCTTATGCGGTATTAGCAGCTATTTCTAACTGTTATCCCCCTGATTAAGGCAGATTCCTCACGCGTTACTCACCCGTCCGCCACTAAGTAAATCAAAAGCAAGCTCTCAATTTACTTCGTTCGACTTGCATGTGTTAAGCACGCCGCCAGCGTTCGTCCTGAGCCAGGATCAAACTCTTATGTTTTAATCTTGACTCTAAACAAACTACTTTGCGTATTAGTTCGTATAGATTCATTATTTTTAATTCAAAAAAATTAACAAAGTTTTAATTCATCTATCTCTATTCATTTGTTAATGTACTTTGCTGTATCAACCTATTTCAGTTTAACAGCAAGCATAGTTTACCACTCTGGAGTACCATAAGTCAATACTTTTTTCAAAGTTTTTCAAACAATTTTTAACATTTTTCAAACAAATACACATACACACAGCCCGGCGTATCGCGAAAACCCTTTCTAACTACAATTTTGCAGTTTCAAAACCATAAAACTTTATTTATTTTTGTCTCCAACACTCCCAAAACCACTCCAAATTTTTATATTCTGCCACCTGTTTTTTTGAAAAAACATCTTAAAACACCACAAAAAAATACTTGTCCAGTCTACAAAAAACAAAACAAGCAAGTAACTTTGCTTGTTTTGTACATATGATCATACATTATCTACTAGACGGATTGTCTATTCCATTATTCTTTTTAACGGTAAGGTGTGGCCTATTATTTCCATTGACACCGCCTCCCCTAGTTGTAGTTGGTTTTGGCGTCTTTGTGGTGACCTTTTTCACCTTAGTAACCTTTTGTGGGGCTTCTTCAACAACTTCAAAACCATATTTAAGTTGGTTGGCCTTAATAATTTCAGTAATAGATTTTGGTTTTTTGCAAGTAGGTTCTGTAAAGATAGGGCTAGAAACAAATCGCATAAGACCCGCCAAACTCATTTCTACTTTCATACCTGGTTTGCCATTTGCGCAGTTTACATCAGCAAACGAGAAAACAACATCTTGTGGTTTTATCTTACCCTTCGATCCAATAATTTCGGTCTTAATATTTCCGTGCGCAACAGCGTTTCGAAGTGTAGATATAACTTGCAAACGCACATTTAATTTGTTTGATATAGTAACTGGTATTTCGTTAGTGCCATTATATCTTTTTAAGTGCAACTCTTTCATATTAATAGAGCAAAGATTTGTTGCGTCCAAAGCATCAATACCATAGAATTTGGAATCTGGACTACTCATAGTGTCGGCATAACCTGTCGCAAGCAACGCGCAGTACATAGCAAACGATCCAAGAGACGACAAAACACTCTCTTTGTGCAAATTAACTTGTCTGATCCACTCCATATTAACACAAAAATTGTCTTCATCTCCGCCAAACTTTGGTTTACAATCAGGATGCATATTTGAGTCTGCGATTGCATCCATTAAAAAGCCTATTGTTTTGTAATCGACAACATCACTGCATTTATTTGGAGCAAGTTTTAGGCTACAATTTTCGCCAAGTTCAAGCGCTTCATATAGTTTTTGTTTTTGGTCTTCGAGTGACATTATTGCATCGCCGTTTTTATCCAACGCAAAACAGTCTGCATTATACATCATCATACTTATTTTTGAAACAGCTTCATTAATATCGGTGTTTCTATCAGTCTTTGAGATTGGAGTCACAATATAATCTCTCAATTTTTTATCGCCAAACAATTTGTCTTTTCCAAGTTCCAACATTATTTTGTTTTTTACTTTATCTTCCAATTCCAATACCAAGCGAGTTTCTTCTTTCTTCAGCGCTACAAAATAATCACTTGATTTTAGGTTTTGGCTGGCAATTTTGTTTTTAAACCTATTTAGTTGTGACTCGTAATCGCGATAATATTGCGTATAGTTTGAACTAAGTTTTGTTGTGATATTGTGCAACAACTCTTTTACTTCGCTAAGCGGAATGTCGTCGTTTATCTCAATAGAATAAAAACTACCTTTTTTCAAATAGTCACACACTGACGAATTTGACTTAAATTTTTCTTTAAGCTCTGGCAAAATGGCTATAGTAAAAATATTGTTTGTTTTGATGTTTGTGTTTGCTTGGACTACATCATAATACCCAAGAGAGCCACGATTAACTGAGTTTTCACCAAACAAAATTTGGTCTATTTTACTAAATGTGGTTTGCAATATTTGAAACCAACTAAAACTGTAGTGAAGTTCGGCACCTTCATTTCCTGTACAAACCCAGTCATTGTTAAACGGATTGTTGTAGATATTGTAAGATGCATGAGCAAAATTGTTTCGAAGCATCTTTACATATTGATACAAAAACTTGTTTTTCTCGCCCGGCACAACCTCAATAAGTTCGCCATTGCTTGTATAACATTTAGGTGGTGTAGTCAAGATATATTCGGACAAAACCGCATCAGAGCCATAACCTGTTTTTGCGCCCTTTGGATTATAATACACTACCCTACGAGTATCACTAGCATCTGCAAGGCTAGTGATTTCTATTTCTAGTACACCTTCGCTTCCGCTTGCATCTGGCACAAACCTAAACACAAAATTTTGATCATTGTCATCTTTAAACACTGCAACATGATGTTCTTCATCAAAATTTTGCAAATATCGTTTTGCAATGTTTTCGTCTTTGACACCAATTGTTGTGCCATAATGGTTGGCCTTCATCACTTTATACATTGCATCTATTACACTACTGTCCATAAATGGCCCGTTTTCTGTATAATCAAGCACTATCGGTATAATGTTTTCAGGTAGGTTTTCTATTTGTCTTTCGCGTCGTTTGTTGCGTGGATCTAGTATTTCAGGTTTGAGTTTTTTAATCACTGCATTGTCGGATTTTGAATCAAACTTTTCTTGCAAATACGAGTCAATACTCTTTTTATTGTTGATAGCCATTTGTTTGAATCGGCCTTGAAAAATCTCTTCCCATGTGCGATTGTCGATGAGATTGAAATTTCGGTCACTAAGCGACACAAAAATAAATCCAGCCATCAAACTCCACAATCCTTGTCTGTTGCAGTCCGGAATGTTTTTGACTATAAACGGACAATCAATAAACTCGTCATATTGAGCCGCTATATCAGAAATAACGCGTTCCATATACTCATTGCGTTTGTTGATAAGCCTTTGTATTTTTCTTTGTTGGGACTTATTAGCTTTTTTGAGACGATATTTATATTCTTCCATTTTGGCATCAAATTCTCTATTGTGCCTTTCTCTAAAAATGTTTATGTCATTTTCTTTCATCTCTTCTAGCCCTGGCAAAGGCTTTGCTGTACTTTGTATATCGTCTGTGTTTATAATGACATCATATAAAAATTGGCATACTTCAAGCGACATCTTTATCCCGCGCAAATGCGACGCTATATCGTTTGAACTATCCTCGCTTTCATCTATGCCATATATATTGTTTACACCTTTTTTAATCCACATAATCTACTCCTATATATAGTATATCAAATATATCAGCACATTTCAAGATTAAAAAATAACCCTGTCGGGTTATTTATTGAAAAAGTCAAATGCTTTCATTATCTCGTCCAAGTCTTCTTTTGGATTAAGCGCTTCTTGCAAATCAAAACCACTTTCATTGACTTCGTATTTTTTCTTTCTGCCAAGTTTACGAGCAAAGGCATTGTTTTCATGCTCACGCTCGTCAAGATATGCGTCTACTAAGTTGTCATGCTTTGTGCCCAACTTTGAGTTGAGTTCTTCAAGTCTGTTGCTTATGCTTTGTAGTTTTGCCGGCTTCTCTTCTACTCTCGCAGGTTTCTCTTTCTCGGTCATATGCTCTTCAACTTTGCTAAGTTTGCGAGGTTTTTCTATCTCATCAACGCTACTATTGATGACATAATCCATCTTGTTTAGAAGGTTTTTTATGTAATTGTCGCTATTGTTTTTGATTTGTGCCTTGATGTTTGTGTTGGTTATTTTTTGGTTTTGTTTAAGTATGCTATC
>CALEWH010000033.1 GCA_937925475.1 uncultured Clostridia bacterium | reverse complement strand
GCTTTTACACTTGTTATACTTAGAGGTTTTGCTAGCTAATACTATCATTTTCTTTTATATGCAAATTTGACAGGGGGAGACCCTGTCTTTTTTTGTTTTTATGGTCAATAATTTACATATTATTATTGTTAAAAAGATTAGTAAAAATTTGGATCAAAAATTTTTTAAAAAAGTGTCACAATAATCTTGACATAGAATATTTGCAGTGCTAGAATAATTGAAAGTCAAAGAAAGTCAAACTTTTAAAGGAGGTATGTTATGGCAAACATAAGTGACATTATTGAGGCTTTTATAATGGAGCAGTTGGACGAATATGATCACATCAATTTGTCGCGAAATGAGCTTGCGTCATATTTTAATTGTGCGCCAAGCCAAATTAATTATGTTTTGTCGACAAGGTTTACACATCCTAGGGGTTTTATTATTGAAAGCCATAGGGGTGGTGGTGGATATATCAGTTTGCAAAGAGTTGATATAGACAAAAACGCATATCTCAAAACTTTGCTTACTTCGACTATTGGAGATGAAATTGATTACAACACATCTTTACAAATTTTGGAGGTTTTGCAAAAAAAGAAACTTATTACTAAAAACGAATGTGAGATTATCAAGACTTGTTTGTCAAATAAGTCGCTTGCTAATCCGCTTAAACTTGAAGACAAAATGCGTGCAAATATTTTGCGCAGTATAATAGTAAATATATTAAAAGGAGAATAATTATGTTGTGTGATAGATGTAAAAAAAATGAAGCGACATTTCACAAAACTGTCGTGATTAATGGAGATAGTTTTGAGACTCACCTTTGCTCGGACTGTGTTGATATGACCGATTGGGGTGACTGGGATAGTTGGGATGCGGACTTTATGCCTGTTTTTGAAAACTTCGAACATTTTAATTTCCTTGATTACAACGAGAAAAGATGTCCTACTTGCAAGAGTACATTTAAGGACTTTTTGCGTAGGGGCAAATTGGGTTGTAAAGATTGTTATGACACATTTGAAATGGAAATAAGAGACATGCTTGAAAATATGGAGAGTCCGATAGACATTGACCTAGGCATCGAAAATGTCAGCCCTTCAAAACTTAGCCTTTTACAAGAAAAACTAAATAAAGCTGTTGAAGAAGAGCGATATGAAGATGCGGGCGAGATAAAAAAACAAATCGACGAACTTAAAAAGAAGGAGGAAAATGGAAATGTACAACAATGAAATGAGAATAACAGATAATGTCAATGTTTGCTTGCAAAACGCGGGCAGAGTGGCATTGCAATATGGTTTTAATCAAGTGGGCACAGAGCATTTGCTATACGGTCTATGTTCGGTCGTAGATAGTGCTTCGGGCAAAATATTAAATTCGTATGGTGTTACTTGTGAAAAACTTGACGCTATCTTTTCAAAAAACAAAAGCAAAAATATTGTGTCGTTTTTGAGCAACCAAATCGAGTTGTCACCTAAAAACAAAGAAGTTTTTGTGACAGCAAAAAGGTTTGCGGCATCAATTGGTCACAATTTTATAAGCACTGAGCATTTGCTTGTGTCACTTCTTCTTTGTGATAATAGTTATGGTGTGACACTTCTTAAAAAGAATTTTAGAGTAAATATAAACGACCTAAAAACAAGTGTTTTGCAAGTCTTGAAGACTGAAAATAATACACAAAGTTATGGCGAATCAAACGATTATTCGCAAAGTCAAACAAGGTCTTCGTTGCCTGAAAAACTACTTGAAATGGGGCAAGACTTGACCGAAAAAGCGCGTCAAGGAAAGATAGATCCAATCATAGGTCGTGAAGAAGAAACCGCGCGAGTAATTGAAATACTATGCCGAAAGACCAAAAACAACCCAGTTCTTATAGGTGAAGCGGGTGTCGGAAAAAGTGCAGTAGTCGACGGACTTGCCTTGAAGATAGCAAAGGGCAATGTACCCGATCTACTTAAAAACAAAACAATTTTCTCACTAGAACTTGGCGGGCTTATGTCAGGAACAAAGTATCGTGGAGCGCTAGAAGAGAAATTGAAAGAGCTTATTGATATTATTACAAACAACAAAGATATTATTGTCTTTATAGATGAGATACACACACTTGCACAAGCAGGTGGGGATAAGGGCGAAGTCAATCCGTCTGATATGTTAAAACCATATTTGGCGCGTGGTGAGTTCCAAACCATAGGTGCCACAACCACTGACGAATATCGTCAATACATCGAGAAAGATAAAGCCTTGGAGCGTCGTTTCCAACCAGTTATGATAAATCCGCCTACTGTAGAGCAAACTATTCAAATTTTGCGTGGATTGAAAGACAGTTATGAAGCGTTCCACAAAGTAACAATATCGGACGAGGCGATAGTTGCGGCTGCGACTTTGTCAGATAGATATATTATGGATCGTAGTTTGCCAGATAAGGCGATTGACCTAATCGATGAAGCCAGCAGTAAGGCCAAGGTGTATGGCAGTAAAAAGCCTGACGAATTAAATGCGATCGAAGAAGAAATATCGCGTTATGAAGCCGAAAAACGCGACGCTTTGATTAATGACAACTATGAAAAGGCATCTTTGTATCGTGATAAAATCAAAGAAGCGATGGCAAAGAAAAATCAAGTGTTGAGTAGTATCAATAATGAGCGAAATAATATTACAATTACTTCTGACGACATATGTGCGATAATAAGTAAATGGACAAATATCCCTGTCACAAAACTTACTGAAAGTGAAAAAGACAGACTACTTAAATTGGAGTCCATTTTGCACAATAGAGTTATAGGTCAAGACGAAGCCGTTGTTGCGGTTTCGAAAGCCATAAGGCGTGCTCGAATCGGGCTTAAAGAAAACAACCGTCCAATAGGTAGCTTTATGTTTTTGGGTCAAACCGGTGTAGGTAAAACCGAACTTTGTAAGGCGCTAGCTGAGGCTATGTTTGACAATGAAAACTCAGTTATTCGTATTGATATGAGTGAGTATATGGAAAAGCACAGTGTCAGCAAACTTATAGGTTCGCCTCCGGGATATGTTGGATTTGACGAAGGTGGCCAACTTACTGAGGCAGTGCGACGCAAACCATATTCGGTTGTGTTGTTTGATGAAATAGAGAAAGCCCATCCAGATGTGTTCAACTTGTTGTTGCAAGTGCTAGACGAAGGAAGACTTACAGATAGTCAAGGTCGACTAGTATCATTTAAAAACACCATCATCATCTTTACAAGCAATGTAGGGGTGAGTGACCTTCCAAGGGGTACAAACCGCCTAGGATTTGGAGAAGGTGGAACAGCAACAGACAATGATTATGACACAATAAAAGAAACCTTGCTTAACGCTCTAAAACGCACCTTTAAGCCAGAGTTTATCAATCGTATAGATGTTATTACAGTGTTCCATCCACTAAATTACGAACAATTAAAATCTATCGCTAAGATATTTATTTCCAAACTTAATAAGCGTCTTAACGAGCAAGGTGTTTCGTTGAAGGTGACCGAAAGCGCACTAAAATATTTGATTGAAAAAGGTTATAATCCAGAGTACGGTGCTAGACCACTTAGACGACTTATCGAACAAGAGATTGAAGACAAGATTGCTGAGGATGTCCTTGAAAACAAGGTTAGTCCAAACAGCACAGTTATCATATCTGCCAAAGACAACAAACTTATTTTGAAAGTGGAGAATTAATCTTAATTGTTTGCTTAAAGTAGTTTAATTTGCTAAAATGTATGTAATATAATATCGGAGGACAATATGAGTATTAAATATGTAGCAAAAAATTATAAAATATCTGACAATTTTAAAGAGGTTATTGAGAGAAAACTTGAAAAGATCGAGAAGTATTTTAATAACGACTATGATATAAAGGTTGCTTGCACAGAGCAAGGCAAAGACCAAAAACTTGAAATTACTATCAATGCAAATGGCTTGTTTATAAGAAGCGAGGTTGTAAGTGACAATATGTACAACAACATCGACCTTGCGCTTCCAAAGATCGAACGCCAAATTTTGAAAAACACATCGCGTTTTAAAAACAAGTTTAAGAAACTAGAAAGATTGGAGTTCTTGGACGAGTTTGAAGAGAGCCCTGAGGAAAAACTTGTAAAAGTAAAGAGATTTGATCTAGAACCTATTACTGTCGAGTCTGCAATTGCACAAATGGATGCATTGGAGCATACATTCTTCGTGTTTGTAAATGTGGTTACTGGGCTTGTAAGCGTAGTGTATAGAAGAGCCGACAACAACATTGGTCTTATCGAAGTAACTCACTAAAAGGTGGCAGTAAGTGATAGAAATAAAAGATTTGTGCTTGGCGTACACAAAGGATTATTTGACTTTGTGCGACATAAACTTGGAGATTAAAGACGGTCAAAAAGTCACAATTTGTGGCGAAAAAGAAAGCGGAAAAAGCAGTCTTCTTCGCGTGATAGCAGGCATTGTAAAACCGACCAGTGGCAATGTGTATATCAACAAAATTCCTGTGGACAAAATCGACTTTAAAAAAGATGTCTCTCTGGGTTTTTTGCCGTCCCAACCTGTTTTTATGGAAAACAAAACTGTTTTGCAAAACTTGCAATATGTTTTGAAAATACGCAAAGTTGTTAAAGAACTTGCCAACATCAAAATCGAAAACGCTATCAAGACTTATGACCTTCAAACTATCGCAAATATGAAAATGAAAGACTTGCAATATTTTGATAGGGTAAAGGTTGCACTTGCACGTTTTCAACTTAGGCCAATCGAAGTTTTGATTGTCGATGATGTTTTTTCAAGGCTGGGCGAGAGTGACCAAAAAATTGTTGTAAAACATATCAACAATTTGATTAAGGCCAATCAATGTTCGTGCCTTATCGCTGTCGAAGATAAATCGATGTTTTCGGTTGTTGGAGGCAAGCAAGTTGTTATTGACAATGGCAGTTTAGTAAACTAAAAAAATCACCCTGAAATATGGGTGATTTTTTTGTCTTGACAATTTATTTTTATTGGTATACAATTAAAGTAATATGAACAAAAAGCATTTTTTTATTAGTAGTTTTATTGTAATTTCAATCTTAAGTATAATTAGTTTTGGATTGAATATGTTTTTTTTGTCCACTAAGCCATTGTCGGCTAGTGGCATTTTTTATTTGTGTAAAAATTCTGTAGTTGAGTTGAGAGCGCAGAGTGATGAAATCGGTACTAGCTTTGGTACTGCAGAAATTATAACTAATGATGGTATTTTGATTACAAATGCTCATGTAATTACTTATAAAAAACTTGAAACCTATTTTACTTTTGATGATGTATCTATTAGATTTTCTGACGAACAAGATTATAGACAAATAGATATAATAAAATTTGATATGAACTTGGATTTGGCTGTGCTAAAATTAAAAGATATAGATCGTGAGTTCTCGGCGATAAAATTAGGTAATTCTGAAAAAATCAAAACAGGTGAAGATATTTATGCTTTAGGTAATATGAGTAATTATGGTTTATCTCTCACATCAGGAACAGTTTCTATTCCTTCAGTTGATGTGAAATATGGTGAAAAAACTCGAAATGTAATACAATGTGATGTTACAATTTCTGAAGGAAACAGTGGTGGAGCATTATTAAATAATAAAGGTGAATTATTGGGTATTACGACATTTAGATTGAAGGACTTATCAAACAACATTATTTATGGTATTTCTTACTGTATTCCCATCAATACAGTAATGGAATATATAAACAAATAAAGGAGGAAATATGATAACAACAAATATTAAGAAATACAATGTTTCTATTATCTCATTAGTTCTTGCTTTGTTGTGCATATTTGCATGTGTTTTTACAAGTTATACAAATACTAAAAACAGTATAGATTTTACCACAAGAACAATAGAAGTAACTCGTCAAGAATTGGATTTTCAAAGTGCTTTTCAAGGTTTTGAAAATTCAAAACTTGAAACTAATGAAAATATTACAACATTTGAAGGTGAAAGATCTTTCAATTTAGCTGATTTTATTGAAATTGATTTAGTCTCAGAAGATATTATTGATGATAATGCGGATATGCAAGTTAAAGTAAAATATCATTATGAATATAATTCAGAAGAAAACATAATTATTTTAACAGCAAAACTCATTGATGTAAATGGTACGGAAATAATAGATCAAATGGTTGGAGTCCCTTATGTAAACAATGAAGGGAACTTAGATTGTGTATTTGATTGTGATGGGGAATTAGTTTTACTCAGTGAATTACAAAATGCTGACATGATAGAGAATTGTGGCTGGTTTAAAAAACTATGTAAAAAAGTTGCAAGTGCTGTAAAAAAAGTTGTTAAAACAACAGTAGGAAAAGTTGGTGCTGCATTGACAGTGGCTGTTCCAGCTGTTATTGGTGTAGTTTGTGCTGTAGCAGCTATGCCTGTAGCTGCTACTGTAGGTATAGGTTTGATTGCTGGTGCTGGGATTGCTGCAAGTACAGCAGCTGCATCTACATATCAACAAGATGGGAAAGTTGATTGGGAAACAGTTGGAATTTGTGCCGGTGTAGGTGCTGCTGTAGGTGCTGTGACTTCATATGCTTCATATAAGATAACAAATGCAATTAAGTCTTTATTTCCAAAAGCAAAAACTTCTACAACTATTAATAAATTTGATAGCAATAGTAAATTTATTAACCATTATGGTAAAGCTTCGGATTATATTAAGGATGGTGAATGGCATCATATTGTTGAGCAACAAACAGTGAAAAATGGTATTAATAGTGCTTCTAGTGTTTATAATTCTCAAAATACTGTAGCTATTTCAAAAAACTTACATCATAAGATTTCTGGTTATTATTCAAGAATATATAGAGATGGATTAACCTTTAGACAATACATAAATACATTAACATATGAAGAACAATATATAAAAGGATTGGAAGTTTTAAAAATGTTTGCTGAACAATTAGGAGAGACTATTATATGGCTATAAAATCAAATATGAATATTAAAGACCTTATAGAGATATTTATAAATAATTCTATTTTTATAAAGGACTATGAGAGTACTGATAAAATAATCAATAATGTAGAGCATGATTATAATAAAGCGAAGTCCGTGTCTTCTCAAATCACAAAAACTGTAAAACTATTAGTATCAAGTGAAAGTGGTTTGGCGGAATTTATTAAATTGTTGGATAGTAAAAACCTTGTAGTGGCGTCATCGGCAGCTGAATATTTGTATCCATTGTATCCACAAAAGTGTTTAAAAATCTTAAAGAAATATTCAAACTCTTTAAGTAAATTGGATAGTTATAAAGTAAATTGTATGATAGAGGGTTTGGTGGAAAATAAGAGTTTCTTCACAGAATCTTTTAAAAAACTATATAATTGTGATGACTTGGATAGTTTGAATCGTGAAAAAAAAGTTTGTAAAAAGACTAATGTTGACATTTGCAAATCTGGAAAATAAAAATATTTAGAGATTTTAAGTTTCCAAATTATTCGCTATACTTATGATATAAAAAATCACCCTGAAATATGGGTGATTTTTTTGTCTTGAAAAATATTTTAGAATGTTGTTTGAAAGGATTGTTTGAGATAGTTGTGTAAAGATCAAAAATTATTCGACGCGTCTGAATGATGATATTTTGGGTTTGTTTGGATTTTCTTCGATACTTTTTTCTACAAGGTCTTTTTCTTGACTGTTTTTATCTATCATCATTGAAATGAGTTCGTTGTATTCTCCGTTTCCACCGCTCAACATCGGCAACATCATTTTGAGTAGTTCGTTTTGACTTATTGATTTGTTTTGCGACATACTCTTGATTAGTGGCATTAGTTTGTGAATATCCATTCGCGGTTCGGAGTTGAGTGGGCCTGAGTTTTCGCTGGCACTAACACTTGGAGAATGACTGAATGTTTCAACGGTGTCAGGTTGTGGCGGTGCTGGTTTTGTATCATGCGACGGATTTAAAAACTTTTGCATAAGTACTGCTTGACCTTGTTTTGTGTATTCGGTCGGAAATTTTCCATATGGGTATTCGTCAGAAATGTTGTCTAACATCGCACCACCTCCATAAACATTATTATATATGATTTCATATAATAATTAGTGAATAAAAGGAGGGGACGATGTCAAAATTTAGTGAGTACACAAAAACAAGCCAGCCCAAAAACAGCAATGTCAAAAATAAAAAAATGGAACAAGGCGACATCCAAGATATGCTCGATAAATATAGTCGGCTAAGCAAAGACGAACTTATGTCTGAGTTTTTGCGGGCGAGCAAACAGAAGAAAATGGAAGGTGGGCTAAGTGATGAAGAGTGCAACAAACTTGATAGTGTTTTATCGCCGTATCTAAGTGCCGAGCAGAAAAAAACAATGCAAGAGTTGTTGGAGAAAAGTAGAAATGTATAACAAAATTTCGCCGTCTCTTCTAAGCCTTGTAAGTGTTCAAAACAAATCAAAGCAGGTCGATTGCATAGTTTATGCCAAGGATTATTTGAGGCTAAGTAGGCTCTTGGGAAGCAAAAAAATCGTACAAAAGTATCCTTTTATTAAGGCTTTTGGTGTCAAACTTAGTTATAAAAACATATTTGATTTGGTCGGACATGAAGAAGTAAAATACATAACACAATCTGTCAAGGTAAGTGCACAAATCAAGGTTTCTAAGGAAATAATGAATGTCCCAAATACTGCGACAAATTCGCCATTTTCGATTGCAATAATAGATACAGGAGTGTATCCGCACATAGACATAGTTGGCGCTAGAAATCCTATCATAAAGTGGTTGGATTTGGTCAACAACAAGACGCAAATTTATGACGACAATGGTCATGGCACATTCGTAACAGGTGTGATATGTGGCAAGGGGATTGCAAGCAATGGCAAGTATTCAGGAATGGACTTGTCGTCAAACATTATAAGCATAAAGGCACTCGACAAAAATGGCGAAACTGGTGCTGGCACAATCCTTAGTGCGATGCAGTGGGTGCACGACAATCGCAAAACATATAATATCCGAATTGTATGTATGAGTTTTGGTAGCAACACAATTGGCGAAAACGACCCTTTGATTAAAGGTGCAGAAGCACTTTGGGACAATGGAATTGTGGTGGTTTGTGCGGGTGGAAATAGTGGGCCGGACGCTGAGACGATTAAATCCCCTGGGGCAAGTAGCAAGGTGATAACTGTGGGTTCAATCGATGACAATCGTGTGGGAGAGTACTACGATATTAGTAAGTTTGAAGTAGCGGATTTTTCGAGTAGAGGGCCTGCAAATGGCAGATACAAACCCGACATCGTAGCGCCTGGGGTGGAGATTGTAGGGCTGGCAAATTTCAAACTCGACGGTGCATTTTACGCAAAAATGAGTGGAACCAGTGTGTCCACTCCTATGATTGTATCTATGTGTAGTAGGGTTTTGAAAGACCACCCTTCGTATTCGCCAGATATGGTCAAAAGATACATATTAAATAAGGGTATAGTCTTAAATGGAAACCGCAACAGAGAAGGCTATGGTTGGTTTAGGTGGTAGAAATTTCGTCTACCGCCTTTATTAATTTTGTTATGTCACGATAACTATTGAAAAAAGATAGTGATACTCGTACCATACCTAGACTTAGAGTGTTTTTGTATTTGTGCACAAGTGGTGCGCAGTGCAGTCCGCTTCGTGTACATATGTGATATTTCTCTGACAAAATGTCGCTTACTTCACTGCTAGTTTTGCCCTTTATATTAAAGGAGATGAGACCGCCATTTTCTTTTGGGCTGTACACTATCACTTGCGGATTTTGTTTTAGTCCTGTGTACAAGATTGTCGACAATTTTTCTATTTTCGACCTTATTTTTTCACTGTTTTTGATAGCAAATTTGACGCCTGCTTGCAAACCTAAAATGTTGGTTAGAGATAGTGTTCCGCTTTCAAGACCTTCGGGTGCATCTGTCGGCTGATTAATGCTTTCACTGTATGTTCCTGTTCCGCCAAAAATAATCGGATTGATTTTTATGTTGTTTAAAATCAGTGCACCTATTCCTTGTGGGGCAAATGTTCCTTTGTGTCCCGCAAGCGACATCATATTTATGTTCCATTTTTGCATGTTGATTTTGGTGTGTCCTATGCTTTGGGCTCCGTCAACAAAAAAGATGAGTTTTTTCTCCTTGCAAATTTTGCCTATCATCTCTATATCTTGTGTCACTCCTAACACATTACTTCGATGATTAACCGCTATCATATATGTGTTTGGACGGATTTTTGCAAGTATCTCTTCTTTGGTTATGACCATACTTTTAGGTTCGATTATCGAATACGAAACATCGTATTTTTTGCGCATATATTCGAGTGTTCGGAGTACACTATTGTGCTCAAATGTAGTTGTGACAATGTGCCCGTGAGGTTTGACGCTTCCACGCAAACCAAGGTTTATCGCTTGCGTACAACTCCCTGTAAATATAACATTTTCTGGGGTGTCGTTGTGCAAAAATTCGCTTATTATGGCTCGTGTGTTGTACACTTCTTGACCCGCTCTAATCGAAAGGTCGTATCCGCCACGGCCTGCATTAACTGAAAGTGATGTAAGTCCGCGTCTAACGCTTTTTAGCACTGAGCGAGGTTTTTTGTGGGTGGTTGAGGCATTGTCTAGGTATATCATGGTTTTTATATTAACTCCTTTTATTAACACAATTATCTTTTCTATAATAATATGAAGTAATGGGGTGATTTGTTAAGGAGAAGAGTATGGAAGTATTGGCTGTTTTTCAAAATCGTACTCAAGCACTTGCGTTTTCACGCGGTCTTAACGGTTATGGTGTCAAAACTCGTATCATAAACACCCCACGCGAAATAACTAGTTCGTGCGGACTTTCAGTTGTGTTTGCGTCCAACAACCTAAACAAGGCCAAACACCTTTTGGGTGTATCCAACAACTATTCGTTTGCTGGATTTTTTGCTAAAAGATCGGTGGGTGGTCGAATAGTTTTTGTCCCTGTAAAATAACAATATGTTTTCGAGTGAGATAGATTCAAACATCGCTGATCGATTGCATCCGAGCCAAAATTTTGT
Organism: uncultured Clostridia bacterium; assembly: GCA_937925475.1. Lineage (GTDB taxonomy): Bacteria > Bacillota > Clostridia > Christensenellales > UBA1242 > UBA11490. The sequence goes on along the minus strand of CALEWH010000033.1, from coordinate 11,132 downwards.
AAACACTCACTTGGCGCCATGTGTAAGAGATTTTATAAAGAAGTATTGCTGTTTGGACAAATAAAATTTATTTGCATTTTACATTGAAAAACAATATTTTTGTGATATAATATGCCTATGGAAAAAGAAAAATTGCTTGATTATCTTAGGACTTTAATTTCTGCACCCAAGTGCGAACTTGACTTTGCTGACAATTTCCAACTGCTTATAGCGGTCATTTTGAGTGCTCAATGCACAGACAAAAGAGTAAACATTGTCACAAAGGATTTGTTTGCCAAATGGGATAGTCCGCAAAAACTTGCAAATGCTAGTATTGAAGATGTCGAAGCGGTTGTGAAGCCATGCGGGTTTTATCACAACAAAAGCAGAAACATTATAGATTGTAGCAAAGACATTGTATCACGCTTTGGTGGACAAGTTCCTGATAATAGGAAAGACCTTGAAAGTTTAAGCGGAGTGGGCAGAAAAACTGCAAATGTCGTATTGACAGTGGGTTTTGGGGTGCCCGAAATTCCTGTTGACACACATGTTTATCGAGTGTCACGAAGACTGGGACTTAGTAAATCTGAAAAAGTTCGTGGTGTCGAAGATGACTTGACAAAACTCTTTGAGCCAAAGGACTGGAACGAAGTTCACCACTTGATATTGTTGTTTGGAAGATATTATTGCACTGCGCGAAATCCAAAGTGCGCTGGATGCGGTTTGAGAGAAATTTGTAATTATCGAGGAGGAAAATGATATGTTGATGGATAAGGTGAAGATCACTTGCAAAGCAGGTGATGGTGGAAACGGAAAAGTAAGTTTTCGTCGTGAGAAGTTTGTCCCAAATGGCGGGCCAGACGGTGGCGATGGTGGAAATGGTGGTAGCATCATATTTAAGGTAACTGACAAAGTATCCAATTTGGGCGAGTTCCGTTTTAAAAAACATTTCATTGCTGAAAATGGACAAGACGGTGGCGGAAACAACTGCTATGGCAAGTATGGCAATGACATTATCATTTATGTTCCACTTGGCACTGTTATTAGAAATGCGCAAAACAATAAAGTCCTTGCTGATATGATTGATATTAATGATGAAATCGTTTTGCTTAAAGGCGGAATGGGTGGAAGGGGCAATGCAAAATTTGCGACAGCCACTCGTCAAGCACCACGATATAGTGAGTTGGGTGTAAAAACAAAACCTTTTGAAATTATCCTTGAATTGAAGACAATCGCAGATGTAGGGCTTATAGGTTTTCCTAATGTCGGAAAGAGCACTCTGCTAGCGTCTGTAAGCAATGCAAAACCAAAGATTGCAAATTATCACTTTACTACACTTGCACCAAATATTGGTGTTGTTAATGCATTCGATACATCATTTGTAATGGCGGATATTCCGGGTCTTATTTCGGGTGCGAGCGAAGGCGTTGGACTTGGCCTTGACTTTTTAAGACATATCGAGCGCACAAAACTACTTATACATGTAGTCGACATCTCAGGCAGTGAAGGTCGAGATCCGTTTGAAGACTATCTAGCCATCAATCGCGAACTTGAAAATTATAGTGAAAAAGTAGCAAACATACCACAAATTGTAGCACTAAACAAATGTGATTTGGTTCAAGATAGAAAAGAAATAGATGCTTTCAAATCAAAACTTAATCCTGATGTTCAAGTCTTTGAAATTAGTGCGGTAAGTTATGTGGGTCTAAACGAATTGTTGAAAGCAGTAGTACAAAAACTTGCCACTTTGCCAAAGAGTGAAAGACTAGAAGTCGAAGAGTATGATATAGATAAGCGTGACACCAAAGAGTACACAATTACAAAAATAGACAATCGAACATACAAGGTTACTGGAAATCAAATTGATGAAATCACTAGAAGAGTAGTGCTTGAAGATTATACATCAAATGCATATTTCCAAAAACAACTAAGAGATGAAGGCATCATTGACAAACTAAAAGAAAAAGGACTAAAAGAAGGTGACACAGTAATAATTGGTGACATCGAATTTGAGTACGAGGAGTAAAAATGCTTACAAAAGAACAAAGAATAAAACTAAGATCATATGGACAAAATTTGCCTGACCTAGTATATATAGGAAAAGATGAGTTGGATGAAAATGTAGTCAAACAAATCAATGACAATTTGTATGCTTACGAAATTATAAAAATCAAAGTTCAAAACACTTCTTTGTCATCGGCAAAAGACATTGCGAGCGAAATAGAAAGAGTGTGTGACTGCGAAGTTGTGACAGTGATCGGAAGCAAAATTTTGATTTATAAAAAGTCGGATAAAAAGACAGATAAAAAACTTGAAATGGTCAGAAAAATTGTTCGCTAAGATTTTTTGGATGATTGCTAATGATTAGCGGATTGAAAGATTATAGAAAATAAGGAAAAAATAATTGCAAATTTTTGCAATTATTTTTTGTTTGTATGAGTGTATTTTTTGTCTTTAAAAATACATCAATTTATGATTTTATTTTGTTTTTTCTTAGTATGCATATAAGTGAAAATATAAGTAATATTGAACCAGTGATTTCATATAAAAGTGAATATTTTGTAAAAAATGATGCAAAAAGCAGTAATATTCCGCTAAAAATATAATTTTTTACTATTTTTTTATTAAAGACAACATCAAGATAATTTATTCTGTTTGAGTCTTTAATTGTTATTGTTTTTTGAAAATTGCGATTTGTATAATCATTGTTTTTGATTATGTTTTTATAAATATAATTGATGTCACATAAAGTTATGTTTATATCACTAATTAATCGAGATATTTGATTTGCATTGTCATCATATTCTAGACAATGTATATTTAGCTCTGTTATATTTTTTGATTTTGCATATTTGTAGATTGATACTATATCATCATATCCGATTATACTTTTGTCAAATATCGGTGTTATATATTTATAACCATTTTTAATTAGTATTTTATTTCTTTGATAGATTATTTCGTAGTCTGTGTTTGATTTGTAAATATCGCAAATTTGTTTGTTTGACATAAATTGCAACTGAGTTTTCCAGTCATTTATTTGTTGTTTTTCTTCTTTTGTTAGTTTTTCTTTATTATCTTTTTTGTAGTAGAGTAGTGATAAAAGTAGTTCGATTACTACACTTATAAGGATTGAAAATGTTATTGCTAAATAACTATTTTTTATTACATCGTTTAGCCATACAAACGATATTATCCATATTAACATTATCCTTGTAAGGCTTGAAATTAGTGTGCTTATATATCTCATAGTTATTTATTGACTGCAATTTTGTCTTTATACTACTAATTATAAATTATTTATTTTGTGTCTATATACTTTGTGTATTTTTTGTTATTTTGATATAATTAAGTGTTATCGAGGTTGTTATGATTATTGTAAATTATTTTTATAATATAAATAGTAGTTTTTGGTCTACGGTTTTGTCGGTGTTTGAAGTACTGGGTACTGAAACTTTTTTCTTTATTATGTTTCTATTGACTTATTGGGTTTTTGATAAAAACTCGGCTTTTAAAATGGCGGGCATTTATATGTTTAGTGTCTTTGTCAACTTCGGACTTAAAAATATCGTTAAGCGCCAAAGACCGTATCCGGTAGATAATGACAGTTATTCGTTTCCGAGTGGGCATTGTCAAAGTTATGCTGTTGTGGTGTCCAGTTCGGTTATTTATGAAAACAAACACAACAAATTGAAGTTATGGAAGTGGATTGTTTATCCGATTATTCTTGTTTTGATTGGTGGAGTTATTGCGATTGACCGTATGTATTTTGGTCGTCATTTCTTATCTGATTGTCTTGTTGGACTTGCTTTGGGCACTGCTTGTGCAATCGGTTTTAGTTATTTGGTGGAGTGGCTTTCAAAAATCTCAAAATTGTCTTTAATAAAATTTTTGCTTTTTGCTATGCCTATTCCTGTTGCGCTTTACTTTGTTGCTACGTTTACTGAGTTGTTTAGTGCGGAAAGCGTGATTAGGATCTATCGTGTTGTTGGTGCTTACATTGGTGTTTTCTTTGGCTATTTGTGTGATAAAAAACATCTTAACTATAAACCTAGTGGCTCGACGAAATCTATGGTTTTAAAGGTTTTGGTGGGGGCATTAATGCTGATTTCGACTTACTTTATATTGTTGAAAACAATCACTATTGTCTATTTGATGCCAATCAATTTTGCAATTTTGGGATTTATGGGAACATACCTTGTGCCACTTGTTATGGTGAAGGCATTTGAGGATAATGTGAAAGTAACAGGAGAGTAAAGTTATGATTGATATAAGACCGATTATTGAAAAAAAGAGTCTTGGTGTAGAACTTACACAAGAAGAGATTTACAAAGTTGTTGAGGGTTATTCGGAAAACATAGTTAGTGATGAACAAATGTCGGCACTATTGATGGCTATAAAAATCAAGGGTATGACCATTGATGAAACATATATAATGACGAAAGCTATGCAAGATAGTGGTAAAACTTATCACTATGATTTTCCTGTCGTGGACAAACATTCGAGTGGTGGAGTCAGCGATTCGACGACTCTAATTGTTGTGCCTACACTTGCTAGCCTTGGGGTCAAAATTGCAAAAATGAGCGGAAAAGCACTTGGGTTTACTGGTGGCACTGCTGATAAAGTGAAGGTTTTTGAAGGTTTTAATAACAACCTTAATGAAGCTGAGTTTAAAGATATGATAGCAAAACACAACGCCAGTATGATTACTCAGTCTGATGAGATTGCGGTGGCTGACAAAAAAATATATGCTCTAAGAGACCGTACTGCGACTGTGGAGAGTATTCCGCTAATTGCAAGCTCGATAATGAGTAAAAAACTTGCGTGCGGGGCTAATGTAATTTTGCTAGATGTTAAGTGTGGCAAAGGTGCATTTATGAAGGACGTTGAGAGTGCCACAAAACTAGCAAAAACTATGGTGGAGATAGGCAAAAAAGATGGTAAAAAGGTTGTTGCGATGGTCTCTAATATGAATAGTCCTTTGTCTTTTGGTGTAGGCTGTAACTTAGAGGTTTACAGTGTGATTATGGCTTTAATAGGTGAGAAAACACCGCTTAGAGAACTATCAATAGTGCTTAGTGCATATCTTTATTCGCTTGCAAACACTTTGCCTTATGACAAGTGCTATAAGTTGGTTGCGGATACAGTTGGAAGCGGAAAATCCTTGGAAAAACTAAAAGAAATTGTAGTTGCGCAAGGCGGAAAAATAGATGTCATCAACAATCCAAACTTGCTTTTAAATGCGCCATTTAGTTATGAAATCATAAGTAAATGTGGGGGCTTCGTTTCGGAAATTGATGCACGCAAAGTTGCTGATTTTGTAAATGATATAAAAGCGACGACTGATTTGAAGTGGCTTTCTTCGGTCGGAGTCTTGCTAAACAAACAAGTTGGTGATAAAATAATTGTCGGTGAAAAACTGGCCACTGTGTATTCGCAAAACAAGCTTGATGATGAGTTTTATTCTCGTCTAAATTCTGCTATTGTGGTATCTGTTAAGGAGCCTAAAAAAGAAAAATTGGTTTATAAAATAATAGAGTAAGAGGTGCTAAATTGTTGCAATGTACTGTTAATAATTTGAAAGAAACACAAAAGTTGGCAAAGAAATTTGCAAAGACTTTGGTGGGTGGTGATGTTGTGCTTCTAAATGGTGATTTGGGTGCTGGCAAAACCACTTTTACAAAATTTGTTGCCAAAGCTTTGGGTGTGAAAGATGAAGTTACGAGTCCGACTTTTACAATAATGAAAGAGTATGATGGAAAGCGTTTGCGACTGATCCACTTTGATATGTATCGCTTGGAAAACGCAGACGAAAGTACAGGGTTTGGATTTGATGACTACATAAAAAATAAAAACTACAATGTTGTCATTTTTATAGAGTGGAGCGAACGCGTTAAAGAATTGCTTGGTGATCACTATATAATTGTGGACATAAAACGCATTGACGACAACAAAAGGCAATTTAGTATAGAGAGAGTGTAATATGAAATATTTAGGAATAGACACAACAAAAAAACAATCATACTTATTTTTGGGTGATGAAAACGAGAAAATTTTCAAAGTTTTGCCACCTTATGAAAAACACAGCGAAACTTTAATGATTAATATAGACAACTTTCTAAGTGAAAATAATACCAAGTTGAGCGATATAGATGTTTTTGCAAATGTTAGCGGTCCGGGGAGTTTTACTGGGATTCGCATAGGATTGGCGGTTATAAAGGCTTTCGCTTATGCAAAAAACAAAAAAGTCGTTAATTTAAGCGTATTTGATTTGCTTAAAGATTATGTGAAAAATGGTCTGCTTTTACTAGAATGTACTTCGAGTTCTGTATATTTTGCAAATATTAACAAGTCAAAAGTAGTGGATTATGGTGTTGTGGACAAAAAGGATTTGGACAAATTTATCGAAGATAAAGAAGTGTTTGTACTTGCTGACGAACAAATAAGTGACGACATTTCATATAAAGTAAATGTAATCGACACTTATGGCGAAATAGCAAACAACCAAATACAAAAAGCGGTTATGTCAAAAAACTTTGTAGATAATCCAGAACCTTTTTACATTCAATTGTCACAAGCTGAGCGTGCACTTAAAGAGAAAGAAAGTAGTGAGGGTAAATGATGAAGATAGTTAAGGCGTCGCCTTCACACATAGCCGATCTTGTAAAAATAGAAGAGGAGTGTTTTGAAGATAATTATTCGGAAAAAACACTGCTTTCTGATATTAAAAACAAGTTGAATGAAATGTATATTGCGCTTGAAGATGATAGGGTTGTGGGATACATTAATGTTTTTCATATTTTTGAAGAAGCAAATTTAGTTAAAATTGCTGTGATAGAAGGATATCGAAGATTGGGCATTGCCACAAAACTATTGGACTATGTAACACAAAAACTTGTGAAACAAGGTGTGACAAAGATGTATCTTGAAGTTAGCGATAAAAATGAAAAGGCTATCAAATTTTATAAAAAGAATGGTTTTGAAGAAACAACTAAAAGAGAAAATTATTATAATGATTTAAGTGATGCGATTATAATGTGGAAATATTTTTAGGGGTTTTTAATGAAATATAACAAACTAAAATACAACATACTTGGTAAAAATGGTGATGTTGTATTTTTTTTGCACGGATATGGCGGAAATGCGAAAAGTCTATTAAAGCTTGCAGAAAGTGTGAAAAGTAATCACAAATGTTACTTGTTTGACCTGTATGGATTTGGTCAAACTCATTTTCCGAAAAAGATACTAGATATTTATGACTATGCATTGGGCATATATTTGTTTTGCGTGGAAAGGGGCATAAGACGACTAAGTATTGTATCACACTCGTTTGGCAATAGAATTGCACTAATACTTTCAGCGGTTACAGATTTGCAAATTGACAAACTAGTAATTATTGACGGTGCAGGACTTAAACCGAGTTATAATTTGAAATATTATTTGAGTGTATTTAAATACAAAATTCACAAGTCTTTGCATACAAATCAAAATGTAAATAAAGACAATAAATATGGAAGTGATGAATATAAAACATTGAGCCCAGATATGCAACGAAGTTATGTTAAAGTAGTAAATCAGCATTTGGACTATTTGCTTGAAAAAGTAAAAAGTCAAACATTGTTACTATGGGGAAAAGATGATAAAGATACGCCAATAAAAATGTGTAAAAAATTAAACAAAAACATTAAAAATAGCATATGTAAAATATATAATGGGGGACATTTCATGTATGTGAAAAAACACTCATATGTTAAAAATGATTTGAGAAAATTTTTGGGTGATGCGATATAATGATTTTGTATATGTCTATTGCTTTAATTTTACTTTGTATTAATCAAATTTATTTCTTGCGATATGTGTATCTGTATCAGTTGGAATCATACGAATTGATACCTTTTATAAAATTAGTTTGTAAAAAAATTAATGTGCTTGATTATGTATTTTTTCTAGTAAATCTGATGCTATTTATGTTATTAATGTTGTTTTGTTGCGAAACCTTATTAATATTATTATGTGTAATAAATTTAGTGTATTTTACTGTTTTGTTAATAAATTATTATAAAAATTTATCAAATTTTAAGATTAAACTAAAATACACTAAAAGGGTGTTAAGATGTAATTTATTGTATACTTTCGTAGAGTTTGTGACAATAATTATTACGATAATGACAAAAACAAACAATTTATGTATTTTGTTAATTTTTAATAATTTGCTATTTTTAATATCTACTTTTGTAGATTTGCCAATTGAAAAATTTATACATAATTATTACATTAGAAAAACTCAAAAAGTATTGAATGCAAATAAAAACTTAAAAATCATAGCTATTACTGGAAGCTATGGAAAAACTAGTGTAAAAAATATTCTATATGAAATTTTATCACAAAAATATAATGTGCTTGCAACTCCAATGTCTTATAATACTCCTATGGGAATTTGTAAATGTATACGATCTGAATTGAAACCTTATCACGAGTATTTGATTTTAGAATTTGGCGCTAAAAGAGTAGGTGAGATAAAGTATTTATGTGAAAAATTTAAACCAAATTACGCTATTATTTCTTCGATTGGTCCACAACATATTGAAACATTTGGAAATATGGATAACATAATTAAAACAAAAATGGAATTGTATGATTACATAGTAAATAAATCAAATTGTGTTTGTAATGTTTCAAATACCCATATTCGCGATTATTTAACTGATCGTCAGAGTGATTGTCAGAGAGTTGTATTTGAAGATGATAATACAGGTGATGCTTTATTTAAGAAAAACACTTTGGAATTAAGAATTGAAAAATGTGATAGATATGGATCAAAATTTTGTGTTTTGTATGGTGGTGAAACTGAACAGTATAACACAAAGTTATTGGGTGTGCACAATGTCATAAATGTTGGTCTTGCTATTGCTATGTCAAAAAAACTTGGTATCTCATACAATCAAATTGTATGCGGTCTTGCAAATGTAATAGCAATAAAACATAGGCTCGAACTTAAAGATATGGGAGATTACTTATTAATTGACAATGCTTATAATAGCAATCCTAATAGTTTTCGCTGTGCTATAGATACTTTGTGTTTGTTTTCTGATATGATTAAAATTGTAGTGACTCCTGGTGTTATTGATCAAGGTGCTAATGGTTACAGAGAGAACTATGAGCTAGGTAGATATATGGCTGATAAAGTTGACTTTGTGTATTTAGTAAATAAAACAAATCGACGAGCATTGTATGAAGGACTAACAAGCGCTGGAATGAATGACGATAAGATTTTTATTTTTGATAATTTTTCGGATCTTGAGTGGAAGGATTTTGGCGAAGGTGAGATTGTTTTGATAGAAAATGACTTGCCTGATAATTTTGATTAAAGGGGTGAATAATGAAAAAGAATATAGTAATTGTGTTTGGTGGTGTGAGTTGTGAACATGATATTTCTATCATAACTGCACTGCAAGTGAGATTGAATATTGATGAAGATATATACAATGTAAAATGTGTATACATATGCAAAGATGGTGTTTGGAAATTGATTGATGTTTTTAATGAAATTGAAACCTTTGCTTCAAGAGTAAATAAGTCGAAGGAAGTAACAATTTTGCCATCTAGTAAGTATCTTTACTTAAAACGGAAAAATAATTTGAAAGAAGTCATGGAAGTCCATTGTTTAATTAATTGTATGCATGGAGTTAGGGGAGAAGATGGTACTATTTCGGCCTTATGCAATATGAATGGTATCCCTTATACATCGAGTGATATGTTGGGAAGTGTATTGGGTCTTGACAAGTGTGCTTTCAAACAATATCTTCACAATGATATACTGCTTCTTGAAAGTATGTCTATTTCACAGGAAATGTATTTTTCAGATGTGCAAAAATGTGCTGATCAAATAGAAAGAAAAATTGGTTTTCCGTTGATTATTAAGCCGTCAAGACTAGGAAGTAGTATTGGTATAAAGGTTTGTAAAAATATGCATGATTTGCCTACATATCTTGAAAATGCATTAAAATTTGATAAAAATATACTGGTTGAGAAGTATTTGACAAATATAAAGGAATACAATATTGCTTTATACAATAGTCTTGATGGATTGAGAGTGTCTAGTATTGAGTCTCCAAAATCTAGTGATGAAATATTATCTTTTAATAACAAATATATAAAAGATAGAAATGGTCAAGGATGTTATGTTGGTAAGGTGAAAAAGGAAAAAATAAATAAAAAATTGCAAACTCAAATTGAAGATATTGCAACAAAATGTTATGATATGCTTCGTTTGAAAGGAGTGGTTAGATTTGATTTTATTTTTGATATTGATGCTGATAAATTGTATCTAAATGAAATTAATACTATACCTGGATCTATGGCTAATTATTTGTTCTCAAATATTGACAAAGACTTTGCGGAACAGATAACTGAACAAGTAGAGTATGCTATTCATGATAGGCTGATGGAAAACAAACTAATTACACATTTTGATAGTTCTGTTCTTGATCATTTTGATACAAATAGTCTTAAAAAATTGAGAAAATAATTATACATAAAACTAAATAAAAATACAATTACAACAAATATAAAAATACATAAAGGTGTATATTTATAAAACGTAATTGTATTTTGTTTTTTATTAAAGTGCCAATAATTTTGTTTGAATTTGAGATTGTAATTTTTTGTTCTCGATATTTGATGTGCAATCAATTAATGTCATTTTTTCTTGTAATGTAAAATACATTGAGTTTAGTTTGAAGGTATTAAGTATTTCTATGCCTCCATTTTTGCCTACATAACTTATGATTGGTACACCTGCTGTATCAAGAATGGATATGTACCTATATGTTGTGCGAATAGATATGTTGTATTTGTTGGCGAGTTCTTTTGCTCTTGTTCGGCCATTTCTTAAAATGGTCAGGATTATTCCTAATAGTATGTCAAATTTCATATTTTGAGTATATCATACTTTTTTATTATAATCAAACAAATGTTCTATATTTTTATATATTATTTTTATTATATATTGTTCTGGTTGTTTTATTGATGATGTTTATGCAATTATTAAAGTCTTAATTATTGTATTTATAAACATCTTCTTTAAAACTACTTTTCCTTATCCCCAATCTTGCCCTATTGCCAATTTTAAGAAAGCACTTTGATGAAATACA
>CALEWH010000032.1 GCA_937925475.1 uncultured Clostridia bacterium | reverse complement strand
AGTGGGCCTGCTGTGGATTTTTCGTTAAGTTTAATGACCCCACAAATCTTCACTGTTTTGCCGATGTTTTTATTATTAATTAAGGCATTGTATAATGTGTTGTAGGTGGCAGGGTCACTTTCTTTAATTGTTCTTATGTCTGTAAGAGTCCCTTCTATGTCTACAAAATAGTCACAATTTAAAATTATCTTATATTCTTTGTTAATGACATCGTTGTAGTCGATTTTTAGCGGAACTTTATTTTCCGAAAACAAATTGTCCATATGTTCTTGCATTTGGGTTTTGCTTATAAGCCCAAGAGCGTAAAGTAGATAGTCGTCAAGTTCGTTTTTGTCATTTAGCACAAGCATAACTTCGTTTGTATTCTCTGCCCAGCGACCATTTAGTAGGTCGTATTGTCCCTTCAACAATTTTTCATTTTCTATCATTTCAGTAAACAAGCCAAAGTCTACACTGCGATAGTTTTTGATAGGAAAACCTATCGCGTTTGTGATAATCGTAATAAAGTCATTGACCGAAAGTGTGGTGTGCCCTGTCGAGTTAAGTTCGGCCATTTTGCTCTCGCTAATATAACGACTTAAAAATGGCAAAGCAGTAGGTTTTGTATCGGCAGTAAGGGCGACTTCAAATGTTTCGCCACTTTGGGTCACATCTATCAAAAACTCTTTTTCAAGATATGTACACGAATACATCATTATCATATCAAACAGTGCACTCGAATCGGGTTTGACCGATGTCCCGTCAGGCAATTTTACATCAACAAGGCTTTCGCTAGTTCCGCCTGTCGACATTCCAAACATACTTTTATTTGCTCCAAGACTGAGTTCGTATGTGTATTGGATAGCACTCACATATGGGTCTATCTCATCGCGATGGCTCTCGATATATGCCTTAAACGAATCAAGGTCGTTTATATTTGCCATTTGCGAAGACGCTTGTTCAAATATCCCCGACATTGTGTCGCCCGCATAAACGCCATCATTGTCATGCTTCTCGCTTTCTTTCGCATCAAAAAACGACTGCATCAAAGCAAACGCATCTGTGTTTGAGCGATTGACCGAAATAGGATAACTGCTTAGCGTATCTTCTTGGGTCTTTTTTATGTAGGATTGAAAACCACTCGAAAGCGACAAAATCAAGGCTATGCCGATGATGCCGATGCTTCCCGCAAACGACACCAAAAAGGTTCGTGTTTTTTTAGTAAGCAAATTTTTAAAACTTAGCGAAAGTGCTGTGAAAAAGCCCATTTTCGTACGGTCTTTTTTCTTTTTCTTTGTAGTAGCATTGTTTTCAATCGACTCAGTTATGTCGTCTTTTTGCTCAACAGTTTCATTTTCATATGGCGCACTATCGTCAATCAATCTGCCGTCTTTTAGTCTGATAATCCTTGATGAGTATTTCTCGGCAAGTTCGGGATTGTGCGTAACCATTATGATAAGTTTGTCTTTCGATACTTCTTTCAGTATCTCCATAATTTGCACACTGGTTTTGCTATCAAGCGCACCAGTCGGCTCGTCAGCAAGAATAATGTCAGGGTCGTTTACAAGTGCACGCGCAATCGCAACCCTTTGCATTTGTCCACCAGATAGTTGATTAGGTCTGCTTTTTAGTTTGCCCGCCAAGCCCACTTTTTCCAAAACCGCGGTGGCTCTTTGTCGGCGTTCGTCCTTACCTATGCCAGATAGCGTCAAGGCCAACTCGACATTTTCAAGCACATTAAGGTGTGGGATCAGATTATAACTTTGGAATACAAAACCTATGCGATGGTTTCGATATGCGTCCCAGTCCCTATCCTTATATTCTTTGGTGCTGACATTGTTAATGATCAAGTCGCCCGAAGTATACTTGTCAAGACCGCCAATAATGTTTAGGAGCGTGGTTTTGCCACACCCGCTGTGACCAAGAATCGAAACAAACTCCCTTTCTCTAAAATTGATACTTACATCAATAAGGGCATTTACTGTTTCGTCTTGCATAACATAGTCTTTGCAAATATGATCCAATTTCAACATATCTTTCTTTCCTTTTTTCAAGGTGTATTCTAGCATAATATTTATGATATTGCAAACTCAAAAATATACTACTTTGTAGGATTTTGGATATTTAAAAAACAAAAAAGACGGCGTCTGCCGTCTTGTGTTTTTTAGCGTCCAAACGATCCGCCGCCGCCGAAGCCACCACCGACTCCGCCACCACCACCGCCGAAGCTACTGCCTGACGATGACGGTACATGCGAATAACTATTTAGGCTCGAATTAAGAGCAATCAAATATGCCATATCAACCGAGTCTCCATAGTAAGCGTTGTATGGAATAGTAATGTTTTCAAATTTCTTTATAAACTTCTTTGTGATGCCAAACGCATATGCATAAGGCAAGATATTGTAAAAATACTCGGGGTCATCATCAACAAGTTTTTTAAGTTTGTCGGCTTCCACGATTTCAAGGTTGTGTTTAAATCCATAAATTTTGCCGATAGTCTCACGCCATTTGTCGGAGTACTCGTCCGCAAGTCCCATAAGCCCAATGCAAACAATAATCGGAACAAAATAAAGCAATCTTGTATAAAGTGGCAAAACAGACAAAAATCCCATAAAGATGTTGGCGCAAACAAAGCCTGCAAGGAAGACCAAAAATGCCGGAACAAGCACAATTTTACTAATTGTACTAGTGTTTTTTCGCATAATAAATCTCATAATAAGACCTGCACCAATAGCAGTGATCATACTTGTGATAAACACTATCGAAGATAGTGCATTGCCCCTTGAAAGCACTAGGTCTGCCACAAATCCGACAATCATAAGCAAAACTGAAATTACGCACGACCATGTTTTGGTGCGAGTACTGCGTTTGGAGTATCTCGAACCTATTTTTTCTCTTACAAGACCAATCGAATTGAAGATGGTGTTTGCGACTTTTTCATCGCGTTTTGTGATGTCGACATATTCGCTATTTTCAAACATTTTATTGAATATGACTTTTTCATAATCCGAAAAATGTTCTGGGATATTGTTTACTTTTCGTATTCCAATCGGTTTTTTGTCTTCATCAAGTTCGATTTTCACAATGCCTTTCGATGCCCAGTAAACAAACAACGACGACATAGCGGTTGTGTTTATGGCACCATTAAGAAGATATTGAGTATCAGGTGGAGTCAAGTCATCAGGTGGATAAAACTCCACTGTCTCAACCATATTCTTTCTTTTCATACTAAATGCTACAAAGCAAATAAATGTAAGCGCTGTAAACACGCTACAAGTGACAACAAGCGTAATATTTATGTTGTTGTATCTTTTTATAGTATTGCCAAGCCCCTTAAAATAGCCTTCTTCAAGTTTCATTTTCACAGTTATGCCTTCGTTTTTATCTAGGTAAACTGGATTGTTAAGCGAATACATCACCCTGCCATCTGTAAGCAAAGTTTTTGTAAAATCTTCAAGTGGTTCGTTGGCACCACGCTTGCCTACAAAATACTGAAAATTGCTGTCAGTGTCTTTTGGCATAATCACATTGAAAGTTGCACTTTCAATAGCCACTGGATAACTTGTACCTATTACATTATAAAATATATAGTCAAAATTGCGTGTAAAGTCGTCACCGATATCCACAATGTAGGATAAAGTATAATTTTTTGTAACACTGCTTCCAGTATTTATGTAATCATTTCCGCCAAGTTCGATATAGCAAGTCGAATCTTCAAAATAATAATCATAAAGTTCGTTTGCCTTAATATCGTAGATATCAACCATAAATGTTTGATGATATGACTTGTCAAATCCAGTTTTGCTAATAGTAATGATTTGCGGAATAATACGACCTATCCCCTTATGCAAACCCATTGACGCAGGACCATATTCGACTGTCATATACTCTTTTATGTGGGCGCGGTTTTGATAGTCATACTCCACATCTACATGATAATCTTTGTAGACATAGTTGTTGTAACTCACACCGTCCGCATGCGCCACGCTTGATGACGCAAAAATACTAGGGCACATCACTGCCCCTAGTACTAGTATAAGTATTGCAATCAAAAGACTTTTGGTCTTAGAACTTAACTTGAACATTTTCTCTTTCATTTGCGTCACTCACTGCAAACATTTCAAAACGAGTGAAGTTGTGGTTTTTAGCAATAATGCTGTTTGGGAAAACTTGAATAGCATTATTGAATTCTTTAACTACTGCATTGTAGTATTTTCTTGCATTGGCAATGTCAGTTTCTACTGCTTGAAGTTGGGATTGCAAATTCAAGAAGTTTGTGTCTGCTTTCAATGCAGGATAGTTTTCAGCAAGTGCAAAAACAGATTTTAGTCCTTGTGCAAAGTTGTTTTCTGCTTTAACTTTGTCTGAGATAGTAGAAGCACTTGTAGCAGTGTTTCTAAGTTTGATTACTTCTGCCAAAGTGTCTTTCTCGTGTTTTGCATAACCTTTTACTGTTTCTACAAGATTTGGAACAAGGTCATATCTCTTTTTAAGATAAACATCCATTGTTGCAAAACCTTCTTCTACTTGGTTTTTCTTTTTGATAAGTGAGTTGTAAGTAGCCCAAATGTACACAATCAAAAGCAATACTACTGCTCCGACTACGATACCAATGATAGCACCTACACCTAGTCCTAATAAATTAAACATATTGTTTCTCCTTTTTTATTTCTTACATTTTACTACAACCATTATTTTTTACAAAACATTTGATATAAAAAAATAAAAAAACTACATAGTAGTTTTCTTATTATATGTTGTGCAATTTGTTATTATGTTATTTTACTTTGCCGATTACTTTTAGTCCACCCATATAAGGTTGAAGCACTTTTGGAACATTGATAGTCCCGTCAGCATTGTAGTTGTTTTCAAGCAACGCGATTAGGGCACGAGTAGATGCCAAAACAGTGTTGTTTAGAGTGTGAACAAAATAGTTTCCGTCTTTGCCTTTTGCCTTGATGTTTAGGCGTCTTGCTTGTGCGTCGCCAAGTGTCGAACAACTTGCTACTTCAAAGTATTTCTTTTGTCTAGGGCTCCACGCTTCAATGTCGCAAGATTTTACTTTAAGATCTGCTAGATCTCCACTACAACATTCAAGTTGGCGCACAGGAATATCAAGATTTCGGAAAATCTCAACAGTATAATTCCACATTTTGTTGTACCACTCCATGCTGTCTTCTGGCTTGCAAAGTACAATCATTTCTTGTTTTTCAAATTGGTGAACACGATATATTCCCCTTTCTTCAATACCATGAGCACCTACTTCTTTTCTAAAACAAGGACTATACGAAGTCATAGTGATTGGAAGGCTGTCTTCTTTAATTATTTGGTCTTTAAACCCACCTATCATAGAGTGTTCGCTAGTACCAATTAGGAAAAGGTCTTCGCCTTCGATTTTGTACATCATTGCATCCATTTCTGCAAAACTCATTACACCATTAACAACATCACTTCTAATCATAAATGGTGGAATGCAGTATATAAAATTTTTGCTTATCATATAATCGCGAGCATAGTTTATCATAGCAGTTACTAGTCTAGCAGCATCGCCCATCAAGAAATAAAAACCATTTCCGCTTGTACGACCAGCTCTGTCTTTATCAAGGCCGTTGATGCTTGCAAGAATGTCGGCATGATATGGGATTTCATAATCAGGCACTCTTGGCTCGCCAAATTTTTGAACTTCGACATTTTCGCTGTCGTCTTTGCCGATAGGAACTGAGTCGTCAATAATGTTTGGGATTGTCATCATTATTTGTTTGATGCGCTCCACACACGCTTCTTCTTCTTTTTCTATCTCAACTATGCGTTCGTTGTTTTTTACGACTTGTGCTTTTATTTTATTTGCTTCGTCGACCTTTTTCTCTCTCATTAAAAGACCGATTTGACCCGACAACTTGTTTCTGCTTGCACGCAATATATCGCCTTCTTGTTTTAGACTGCGATTTTTAGTGTCAAGTTGGAGTACTTCGTCCACTAGTGGAAGTTTTTGGTCTTGAAATTTTTTACGGATATTTTCTTTTACAAGTTCTGGATTGTTTCTAATCAAATTAATGTCTATCATATTTTTCCCCTTTGTAATGTTTATATTATAATACAATTTTGCTTTTATTACAATTTATTTGTCGCTATACATTACTTTTTTTACATGCAAAAAATTAGTAATTTTTGTCGCAAAATATGTTTTTGTGATTGTAAAAATTTTAGTTATTATGCTATAATCAAATAAATTGGAGGTGTACGATGGAGACAAGTATCTATTTTGACGACGCTACAAAAGCTATAAGAGAGCTTTATGCCACCGAATTTAAGACCCTATCATCTGGCGATGTGGACAGACTTCTAAATATTTTTTATCGACTTGTGCGTTGGGAAGAAGAAGGCGAAAAAATCCGTCCTATGATAATGATGACCAACAACATAGGTTGTATTGTCAAAAACATACCAGATACTGTCAAAATCCCATTTTATATCGACGAGAAAAGTGTCCGCTTTAACGAGCGACTAAAAGCACTAATGTGTTTTTGCAAGTCGGGCTGGACAGTGTACATAAATTATGGAAGTGACACAGTCGAATATGGGCTAATAAAAGCCATCAACTCCATAAAAGACAAATCACTTGAAGCACAAATATTTGACGAAAACAAAATAAACACAATAAGTGCCAAAGCAAAACTAGTGTATCTAAATGTACTTTCAAACGGGGTCGTAAGCATAAAAGGCGTAAAAGGCTCTATCGTCAACATCAACTTTTCAGTTGAAAACAAGAAAGGCGAAAACTGGGACGACACAATAAAGCGTTTTGTAAATGACAGCGTGTCAAAGTTGAAAACAACCCAACGCAAACTTGATGGAATCAAAAACATTTTGGAAAATATTTTCGACAACTGTTTTAAGTCTTTGCGTGGAACAATTTGTCTAATTGTCGACAAGGATTTTAAGGACAGCAAAGGAATATTTAGTGATGGGACATGGCTTCCTGAGCCTATACAATTTGGAAAGTTATTTTTGCAAAGCAAGAGTTTTAATGAAAGCAAACTCCGCGCATTTGCCGATGTATTTACAACCATGCTAAACTACGACGGCATAACCATACTTGACAATCAAGGTCGCATAAGAGCATACAATGTTTTTATCGAATCCAACAACAAAGTTGTACAACATATTGTGGGTGGCGCACGCATTAGGGCTGCCTACACTCTTCTAAACACCAGCAACAAACGCATTATTGGTGTATATTTCCAATCGCACGATGGTGGTGCATTCTACAAATCATCTGCCGATGTTAGACGCGAACTTACACGCGCACAAAAGGACGCTGAAAAAACTCAAAGTTATAAACAAATCGAAATGCCAATTGGCGACAATGGCGAACAAATTTAGTCACAAATCCTTACAATACTCAAAAACCAATGCTTCAATTTTGTTATATTCTTTGATTGAATAAAAAAGTTGTGATATACTATATATAGAGTATTATGAAAAAAATAGTAAATTTCTTCACTTCATCGAAGTTTATCTTAATATTTTCGCTTTTTGTAAATATAGCAACATTTGTGCTTATATCCTTTTTCCTAAACTCTGTTTTGTATGGGATAGCGTCACTTGTTATTGTTTTGCTATGTAGCATTTCGCTTATTAGAAGCAAATCCCAACCTATCTACAAAATTATGTGGGGGCTATTAATATTTATTTTGCCTATCTTTGGCTGTGTGTTATACCTTCGAGCAAACTGCTCACACGGAACTCGCAAAAAACGCAAAAACTGGCAAAACATTGACTTTTTATCAAGTAGTTATTTGCCAAACAACCTAGGTGCATTTAATGCTCTTAAAAAAAGTGATATGACAGCATTTAAGCAAGCGCAATACATCTCAAACTCACTTAATATGCCAGTCTATGACGGAAGCACAACTAAGTATCTTCATGACGGAAACGCATACTTTAAAGAAATGTTTGACATGATAAAGAAAGCGAAGAAGTATATTTTCCTAGAATATTTCATCTTTAAAGAAGGTCAAATCTGGGACGAGCTATTTACTCTACTTAAAGAAAAAGCACGCGAAGGTGTCGAGATAAAAATCCTTTATGACGATATGGGTTGTCTTGACAGATTTAAAGACAAAAACACATTTAAAAAACTAGTCAACTACAATATTGAAGCATTGCCTTTCAACAAGGTTAGCGGTCGATACAACACATTTATAAACTATCGCGACCACCGCAAAATACTTGTTGTGGACGGAATCCACGCATTGACAGGTGGCATCAACATTGGCGACGAGTACGCAAACATAATTGACCTATATGGGACTTGGAAAGATTGTGGCGTGAAAATAAGCGGTGACGCTGTGTGGAGTTTTGTAGTAATGTTTGTCAACAACTGGCACTTCTCCACTACTGCAAGACTAGACTATGAAAAATATAAGTCTGACGAAAAGATAAAGAGCAAAGAATTTGTCCAACCTTATGGCACATCACCTTTGTCTTATGAGCCTGTCGCTCGAAATATTTATCTAAACCTTATCAACTCAGCACAAAAAAGCATTTACATAACTACTCCATATCTTATCCTTGACGAAGAAATGGTGACCGCTCTCAAACTTGCCACAAAAAGCGGGGTCGAAGTAAACATTGTTTTCCCATCTCGTCCAGACAAGAAAAGTGCATTTTATCTAGCAAGGGGGCGTTTTGCTGACCTTATCAAAAGCGGAATTAAGATATTTGAGTTTGACGGATTTATCCACGCAAAAACCCTTCTTATAGACGACCGCATTGCTTCACTTGGCACTGTTAATATGGATTTTAGAAGTTTGTATCTTCACTTTGAAGACGGAATTATGTTGTACAACAGCCCTTCTATTGACGACATAAGAAAAGATAAAGACAAGGTGCTAGGATTTAGCCACCAAATAACTCTTAAAGATATGAAAAAACGCAAGTTTGGCGAAAAATTTTGCTCAGCAATCCTAAGATTTATTTCACCTTTCTTTTAATAAATTATAAGGTCTATTATATATAAATATTATATAGTATAAAAAAAGCACTACTGAAAAGTAGTGTTTTTATTTTGTTTCGATAAGTTTGTGAAGAATTAGTGTGCCTTTTTGTGCTATGTCTTCAAGAGTGATATTGATACGACCTTCCAAATAATCTAGATACAAGCCCGCAAGACCATTGACAGTAAAATTAAGCACAACTGGGTCTATCTCGATTTTCAACAAACTAATTTGTTTTACATTATTTACTTGGAGTATAATTTGGATCATATGCTTGGTTTACAAGGATCGCTTGTCCCATGGACATAAGGTCAAGAATAATATATTGATATTGTTTGTATCCTTGCCAATCCGAACCATCTGTCGAATATTTTGTTGCATAAGTAACCAACAAATCTTGCATATTGATCATATTTGAAGAAACTGGATAGTTTACAAATTTACGATTGCCTGTTTGGTCATAAATTTGATTTGCTTTTTTCCAAGTTTTTACTTCTGATGTGTCTACAAAGATAAGTTGGAAATAGTTGATATCTCCTCCTTCTTTGTGCGAACGGCTTAAACAATTATAAGCGACATCTTTTAATTTTGCTTGGGCTGTCGAATCACTTGTGATAGCTTGTGCTGTGCCACCTACGATTGCAGCAATAACATCGCCGATACTACTATATCCTGCTCCTTTAAGTGATTGACCGATACCATACATATACATAGTCGATGCACCATTATTGTAGTTTGTGCTATTAATATATCCTGTATAGTTTACAGTAGCAGTTTGGTCATAGTTTAGACCAGCAGTGCCTCTGATATTATCATTTTCTTTATTTGCCATATCGTCTGGTGTAATCTCAACACCAAATGCACCTACTTGTCCAAGTGTGATATTGTGGAAAGTAATCATATTTTGGTCACTTTCGATACCATTGTTAAAACATTGTTCTACTTTGCAATCAGTGATAAGCGCATCTACTGCGTGAGATATACGCATACCTACGCTAAATCCACTTACGCTTACATTGCTCATTACAAGGTCTTTACAAATCTTTTTACCTTCGGTCGCAATACGATTGTAATCCGAACCATAGTTTACAACAATACCTCTATGATATGTATGTTTGAAGTAGTTTTTGTCGTCAAGCTCCATAAGGTCTTTTTTGTCATTGTTGTAATATATTTTTTGATCTGCAATAACACCTACATTTCCGCCACCTCTTACTTCTAGGTCATATAGTTTGACACTATATATTACATCGGCATTGCCCGATCCTTCTCTTTTTGCTCTAAAATCAAGAAGGTGTGCATTTCCGTCAGCAACGCTTTGTGGAAGTGTAGACGAATCTACTTTGTAGCCATTTCCATTGATAATAGTTTCACCATAGAACACACAACCTTGTACACCAGCAGTGTTGTAGTCAGAACCAATGTTAAAGTTGTCATTTTCTGTAAGACAAATATCGCTAAGGATATTGTAAACAGTGTGTCTTCCGCTCTCGGCAGCAGTTTTTAATTCGCTTGCCTTGCGGATATTTACGCCGTCATTTACATTAACTATCAAAGAGATAGACTTTTCGTCTTTTGTGCGATAACGGTTTAGAGATGAGTCCGAAGTCACAACAACTTCTACTTTTCCGTTTTGTTTAAACTCTATACCTTGCTCAGTAAGAACTGCAACTTCATCACCGCTCTTGGTTATTTGATTGTTGATGTCAAGAAGGTTAAACTCATATTTTAGTTTTGTAGCGCATGTAGCATAACTACTATTTGTAGCTTTGATGTTAAGATTTAGTTTTTCGCTTTTGCCATATGACATTTCAGATTTGTCATGGATAAGTGTGCTTACCTTTTCAAGATTTAGGCTTTCAGGTGTAATCATAACATACACTTTGCAAGTTGTGATTACTTCGCTCTCGCCCGCTTTTCTTATCTCGATTTCAGCAACCCCATGTCCTACTGCTGTGATTTTGCCTTGCGAATTGACTGTCGCAACATCTGTGTTTTTGCTAGTATACTCAAAGTCAGTGTTTGTAGTCGGAACAAGTCCGTCAGCACCGTTGTAGGCTTTAACTTCGATATATTGTTCGCCCATTGTTTTTACAAAGTAGTTGATGTTGTTTGCGATTGCTTTTTCTATTTTCAATGCGTCTACTACTTCGATTTCTATCTCGTCTGAGATATCAGTGTGGCCGTTTAGTGTGGCCTTAACTTTAAATTTGTCACCGACATTTGCCTTATCTGTAAGAGCAAACTCGTTTCCATTGCGACTAACAATTTCGATACCTTCTGTGATTTCGAAAGTGTAGTCTTTTACAGTAGCATAACTAGGATTGTATGATACACCAAGAGTTATTTTGCTGTTTTCTGTTTTTGCGATTTTCGCTTGTTGGCGTCCATCTGCAAAGTTGATTTTGATACTCGAAGGTACAAGGTCAACAACAGCCAAGCTAACTTCTTTAGAAGTACCCCCCCCCACAGAACCAACGACTTTGATGACACTGCCGACTTCTGCATCGGTGTTTACTTTTAGCACTTTTCCTTCAAACACGCCTGCACCCGACACAACACTAAACACCACATCTTCTTTTTTGGCATTTTTAACATTTGCGTCGAAAGTCACAGAGTCGCCGGGTTTTACTTCGTAGATGTTGTCATTAGACATAATTTCGATAGAAACTTTATTTCCACAACCTGCAAAAACTCCCACAGCCAAAAGAAAAGTCATAAGTACGCCACTCAAAAACTTTAAATTCTTTTTCATATGCTTTCTCCCTATATATTTTGAAACATAAATGTTTCAATAATACAACAATTATACTCTATATTTTATTTGAAACAAAGATAATTTCTTTTATTTTTTATCAATTTGACCTAATTATTCGACTTTATAAATTCAGTTTACTCCAAATTAGATAAAAAACCTAAAAAACACAAAAAATAGGAAGAAAATCTTCCTATTTTTTTACTAAATTATGCCTTTTTCCAACATACATATAGTGTGATTGTGCCATTGTTTGCGTCACCGCTATTTACAGTATAACTTTGCATTCCGCCACCATTAGATGCGTCATTAGGGACACTTAGTGACCAGCCAGAGCAGTTATAATGATAAGTAGTCCATTTTGACAAAGCAATCGAACAACTTGGCTTATAAGAACTTCCAGAAAGGTCTATATATGTTCCTTCTTTTTCTCTTAAAGCACTTGGGGTAAATGGAGCGTCTTTATATTCTTTTTGGTTAAAACGAGTCATTCCAAGTGGATGATATCTATACTCTGTATCAAACACTATATCAAAGTATTGTCTTTCGCTCTTCTCCCAGTCTTCTTCGACTTCGATGTCGCTATTTGGCATAATGTCTACTTTGCCGATTAGTCCTAGATATGTATAAGTGACTTCTTTTGTTTTGTTTTGAGTGTCGTCATACATATATACTAATTGACCGCTTGCATTTTTTCCTGTCGCAAGCCTACTAGCGTCTGGATAAACATCAACTAGCGACTCGCCTTGTCTTACTAAGACTTGTTTTGTTGCGGTTTTCACAACGCCATTTGTAATGCTGTCATAGTATTTGATTGTGATTGTATATACATTTTGGATATATACATTCAAATCATAGTCTGGCATAAATCCAAACTCATATGGAGTGCTAAACTCTTTATCAAGATAGAACAATGTTTCGTCGTTTATCTTCTCTATTGCTGGAACATTAACCAAATAATCGACAAGTTGGGGAGTAGAACTTAGTAGTGTATCTCCGTCGTAGATATTTAGTTTTCTAGTCATATCAATAGAGCAAATTTGCCATCTAGCAACAAGTGTAATTGGTCTATCTACTACGATTTCGCTTGTTTCTTGGTCGTCCAAGTACCAACCACGCCATTCATATACGACTTCTTCGCCATCAATAGTCGAAATGTAATTGGATTTAGGATCAAGGGCAAGTGTTTCGTTTGCTCTAACCCACTTTTCAGTAGTAGTTTCGCCATCGACAAATTTTACTTGATAATATGTTGAGTCTTCCCAGTGTGCTTTTAGTGTAACATCTTGAGTTTTTGCCACAATCTCAGTGCGTCTGATTAGTCCGTCGTACCAGCCAGCAAATTTTTGACCGCTACGCACGCCATCTTTCTCGACAAACCTATCGTCTAGCGCATTAAGAGTATGTCTTTCGCCCTTAAATAGTGTAAATGTATCAACCACTTCGGTGCCATTTTGAAGAGTAACTGTATATATGTTTTCCCACACAGCGTACAAGTCGATGTTGTTTAGTGGCATACGAGTTTCGTTCCACTCTTTTAGTTTGGTCTTAGCGTCGTCGCTATAATAATACCAACCTTTAAATACTCTGCCATCTGCTAGTGTGCGCTCGATACTTGGATATACGATTTCATCACAAGTATGCCCGTTTACGCTTCCTAGCGACTTGCCTTCAAGTGTGTAGAATGATACTTTTACGCTATTGTTGTTTTGTTTTGAATACGAGCCATTGCCTTCTTTACTATACTCGCCAAATGTGTCAAATGTGTAGCCCGAAATATAACTATTTGTAGCAGACATATCGTATACACTGTTTAGGTCGATAAGTTTTAGGTTGTTGGAGTCGTCTGTAAGGATAGATATTTTGTCGTCCAAAAGTTTGACATTGATATCTAGTCTATACAACATATCTTTACGATTTGTTTGACGATTGTTGATAGTAGTTAGACCAATTTCCATTGTGTTGACTTGGTCATTGTGTGCTAGTTCTTTAAGGTTTAGAGTGATTGTATGTTTGCGGTTTAGATAGTCATAACCTAGCAAGATATTGCCATAATTTGTTTTGCCTGTGTAGTTTTTGCTTGCGGTGACCGCTTCAACAATCTTGGATTGAATACTATCTGTAAAGCCTAGGATATATTGCATATAGTGGTCAAGATTTTCTAGCATATAACTTACTGGCACTTTTGTAACTCTCTCTTGCGCCTTTGCTGTAAGATATTTTGCGTCGTTTATCTTGACATAAACATATCCGCCCTTAAATCGCATATTGATAGTTCGCATACGATTTACTGGTGCCGAATAATTGGAGTAAGCAGTGTTTACACCAAGATACAATGGATAATTTGAAAGTGTAACATCTGCTGTAACTTTCTTGTCGTCGTCAAGGGTTATGCCTGCGTCAACGCCTACTGTGGCAAGACCGTCGATTCCGATTATGTTTAGTTTTACTTTGCCCTTGATGTGATAACTATGATTTGCACTTGTATTGACAAAGGCTTTTAGAAGTTCGCTTGCATTGCTCAAATCCATAAAACTTGATTTGTCCGAAACGCTGTTTACGCTAACAAATGGATTTAGAAGAATGTTTAGATTAAATGTTTTGCTTCCGCCAACATAGATGTTGTTTAGGTCAAGTCCCGAGATAGTGCCATTGTTGGTGTGCAAAATAATTTGCATATCGTCTACACCATCACCAAAGAACGAACCATCTAGCACCATTGTGAAGATGCTGTCTTTAAGCGACAAGGACTTAATGTATCTAAGCATATTAAGTGGATTGCCCATATCAAGATTTGGCATAATTGCGTTTAGATTGTCGGACTCGATAATAAAGTCGTCGTTCACATCGTCCAAAAATCCCAAAACGCTTGGGCTCACACCAAAGACTTGAAGCGCAAGGCTAACCATTTCTTTTAGTGCGTCTGCATTGACTTTAAGTTTCATTCCATTAAAGTCAACAAACAAATAGTCACGAGTGTCCACGCCATTGTCTTTGTCCCAACTTGCCATAAGTTCGATCGAACTATTTGGGTCGTTGACATTTTGAACATTTGCAAAGCCAAATGCTTTGAAGTGGCTTGCAAAATCAAAGACAAGCGACACATCGGCTTTGTGCGAAATACTACCGTTTTCATAGGCGCGTGCAGTAGCCGAAATATTGAATGATTTTTTCTTTATTGTATTAAGTATATCGTCGATTGTATTTGTCACAACAGTGTATTTGCTGTACTCTGTATTGTCGATCGACTCAAACACAACAGGGTCAAATGATTTACAAATGATTGTTGCGCTCTTTGTGTCGGTCATAAACACAACTTTATCTATTGTGTCACTATAATCCACATCAATAGTGACTTTGTCAAAAATATTGGCTTTGACGTGAGAGTCTGAGATTTCCCACGATTTTATAAAGTCAAGCGAAATGTCGTCAAGTCCCTTGTTTAAGCCGTTTTCTAGGTCGTCAACATTGATGTTTAGGTCAAATCTTTCGTTTAACCACGCAATAATATCTTTGTAATCGCTAATATTTGCATAAAATTTCATTCCTACAACATCAAAATACAAGGTTTCGTCAGTGTAGTATACATTGACTTCGATGCCTTTGAATGTGAAGTTTGCATAGGCTTTCAAATCTTTGTCTTGATATGTGATGCCATAATTTATGTCAAGGTGGTTTTCTTCGTCGCCAAACACGATGTCGACTTTTAATACTCCACTCATTGTCATATTTGCCATTGATTTGTTTACGGCCTTTGCTACTTTTGTAAGGCTTGCAATATCAATATATTCGTTTTCCACAACTGCTGTTTGTGGCGATGTTGGTTTTACTGTCGCACTTAGTCTATCCATACTTAGCACAACTTTGTTTAGTTTGTAGTCAGTAAGGTCAATCACCGCTTTTATGCTGTCGTAGTTTACAGTCAAAATTTGACCGATATTTGAAATGCTAATTTTGTCTATAATGCCAGCAA
Source organism: uncultured Clostridia bacterium (assembly GCA_937925475.1). Taxonomy (GTDB): domain Bacteria; phylum Bacillota; class Clostridia; order Christensenellales; family UBA1242; genus UBA11490. The sequence goes on along the minus strand of CALEWH010000032.1, from coordinate 6,801 downwards.
TCTTTGACATATCAAAGTCTGTTTTTGGAATCATACTTAGTGGGTCAAGTAGATTAAGTTCTGGCAATATTATATCCCACTCAGACTCAAACAAGTCTTTGATTTTGCCATAGTCTGCAAAAACACATTTTAGTCTTAGCCCGTCAAAGTCTATATACAAAACATCATCAAGTATATCGATTTGCAAGTTTTTGTTTAGAACAACTGTGTCTAAGTGACCTACAATGTGGCCATTATCTAGTCCTATCCAACCAACAACATGATATTTGTCATATTGTACATCAATGTCAAAATAATATTCACTTGCGTCAATGTATTCTATTATCTCGTTTGCAAAATTTATAAGCCCGCTTGCTTCAATATACTCACCACTCACACTTGTGGTCTTGTACTCTACTGGGGTCACGATAATGTCTGTGCCAAAACCATTTAGTTTTATGCTATTTACATTGTAGTCTGCAAGGTCAATTTTTATTACATAATCCTTGTATTCTACTACAAGCATCATTCCATAGTTTGAAATACTAAAATCTTTAAATAGGTCTTGGATTTTGTCTACTGTGATTTCTTCTTTATTTGTTTTGTCGGATTTTTCAAAAATGTCTTTGTTTTCAAAATCCATCTTAGGCAACACAATGCCAAATTTGTCTTGAAGCAACACACGCACTTTGTCATAATCAGAAAGCACGCATTTGATTTTTAGGTCATCGACTTTCACAAACAACTCGTTGGCAATAATGTCTATGCAAACATCTTTGCCATAAACTCTACTTTCTAGGTGTCCATTAAGTAGATTATCTTTCAAACCTACAAAGCCCGACACTGTGTAGTCTTTATAACTTGCAACAATATCAAAGCAATATGTTTTTCCGTCAATGTATGATTTGACTTCGTCTATTAGGCGGGTGATGTTTTCGACACTTACATCTACATATTGATAAATATCTTTGTCGATAGTTTCAAATTGTGGTGCTTGCATTTCAAACTCGACACTTACTAAGTCATTGTATTGAAGACTTGAAATATCTCCGTCGTTTAGTCCCACTTTCACAGTGTGATCGCCATACACAAGGTCATATCCACTTTGTGTTTTGTTTATTTTAAGGTCTTTAAGTAGTCCGACCATTTTTTCAATGTCGGCTTTTTCTATTTTAACATTTGCAAAATCAAAGTTTGTGTCAATATCAAATTGAGATAGCGCTTTCTCGACAATGCTTATTATATCGGCTTTTTCAAACGCCAAATTTAGTCCATCAACGCTCACATATGCGACATTATCGACATAGTCTATCGCAATGTCTTTTCCAAAAACGCTTGTGCTTAGGTGAACACGCATTGTGTTTAGGTCTGCCAAAACTTTGACATCTAGGTCGATATCTTTTACTGTTAATGACAAATTGGCATTGATGTATTTGTTTTCGATTAGGTCTTGGACAGCGTCTACAATTTCCATTGCGTCATCAAGGCAAATATATTGATAGTCAGGAACAACAATGTTTTTAACTTTGCTCTCAATGCTTACACTGCCTTTTGCTCCCAAAACATCAATATCAACGCTCGAAATTTTGTCATCTATATAGTTTACAGTGACTGCATTTTCGCCATAGTTTAGGACAAAACTATCGTCGTCACCTGCAATGTTCCAGTTTTCACTGATTAGTTTTTCGCAAATGCCAACTATGTCTTCAAGTGTAAGTTTGGTCGACATTGTCTTTATTATGTCATCAGGAACAAACTTTGCTACGATATCTTTTATTGTGTCAATATCCGATTTCGAAATCTTAAATTGCACAAAGCCTAGGTCAAAGTACACGCTATTCGAAACATAGTAAATGTCAATTTGTTGTCCCAAAACATTTGTGCTGATTTGCATATTGTCGCCATTTATGAATGTGTCCACATCAACACTATATTGGTCATATTGTATTTGCGACTTTATGTATAGGTTTTTGTCATTTATTGTGTTGATTGCATTTTTGGCAAGTTTTAGAAGTGGATTAAGTGTTGTGCCACCTTCTACTTTGTCTATTACTAGACCTTGATTTGTTTTGTCAATGTTTACGCCAAGTTTTATCTTCCAACCATTTATGTCAAGTTTTGGTGTGGTGACGCTTATTATGTTGTACTCTTTGTCTAGCAAAACTTCGGCACTCAATCCCTTGTACTCAGCGACAAGTTTGTAGCCGTCATCAAGTTTTTCTTCCTTGATGTAGTCGCCAAGTGTGTCAAGAATACTCATATCAAGTTTTGATGTAATACTGCTTATATCAAGATCAAACTCGACCCCGATAGCATTAAGTATCCCTGCTACTCCTTCAATGGCATTGTTTACATCGACTACAAATGTGCGACCATTAAGTGACACATACAAGTTATCTTTATATGTAAAACCTAGATTTACGCTTGTGCCATTGTAGGTCACAACAAAGTTTCCGTTTGCTTCGACTCCCGAAAACTCTTCGTATATTTTTGCATTTATGTCGCCATTTAAGCGAATAACATTTTCGCCATTTTCGACTTCGACATTAATGGTTGCGGTCACATCGCTAAGCGACATAATGTTTGTGACCATATTGCCTAGGAGCGAACTACTTACATTTGTGTCATCGTTTAGGCTAGGTGGCGTAAACGAGTATGTCGAGCTATTGACCGACACAACAGTAAAGCCGACTGCAAAAGTCACTAGGATGTAGCATCCTATATAACTAAGTAGTCGCCACAAAGAAAACTTTATCTTTGTTTTTTTGACTTTTTCTTTTTTCATAGTTCCTCCTTTATTTTTTTATGTAAGATACAAACTACACAAGTGGGATCTTAAAGTCGGCATCAAAACTAAACTTTTCAGTAAGTTTGCCGACGCACTTTGTATAGCCAAGCACTGCAATGGATACCGAATATGTTTCGACATAATCGATTTTCACAAACTCCCAATCTGGTGTGATTTCAAAAGTGATAATGCTACTTTCAAACTTTGGAAAGTTTCCGCTACCACTGGTGGTGCGAATTTCGTACATATAGTTCATACACGAGAAATATGTATCGGTCTGAATCACGCACTCATAATTTCCGTTGCTAAGTTTTTTAGGTGCTTTACAGCCCGCACTAACTACGGTCTTTGTGCCTATAACATAGTTTATAAATGCTTCGGGTCTGCCACCATACTTGTCTTTATAGGTGTCAATCGACCAAGTTTCAGTAGGTTTTTTGCCCCACGAAGCTGTATAACTTGATGTGATGTCACTGCCTTTATAGTAGTCGATTTTGTCTTCGCCTACTTTGTAAAGTGTCCTATCTGCGACCTTTACAAACTTACTAGCACTGACTTTTTCGCTCATTATGTATCCATCTTTTAGCACTTTAAAACTTTTTAGTCCTTGTGTAACTCCGGCAGATGTAATCTTGCCATCGATGGATTTGTAGATGTAGGTTTTTTGATTTAGATTGTTTTCGGCAAGTATAAAATTTTCGACACTGCTAAGTTGTGATGGATTTTTGCCCTTAGCCTTTCTCAAAGTGTCTTTGACATCATTGCCACGCACTTCTTCTTCGGTCTCAGTAACCGCCAAAACCGAACCTGTATAGTTTTTGACATAGTAGTTTCCAGCAAAAAAACCAGTCAGTGATGCAAGTATCACGACTATTGCTAAGTTGACAAAATATCTTTTTTTGCTCATAACTACTCCTTTTCAGATTTAAAATTTTGTTTTACTTTTCCAAAACTTGTTATTTCCTAATTCGGTTTTGGACGCTACTTAGTGATTGTTGGTTATTTTTATCACACTCGTTCTTGGTTTCGGCCTTCTTATCCTTTTTAGAGACGAGTTTCCACAAAAACCTTAGCGGAAGTGATGTTATGCGGGCAAGTTGGCGCGCGCTAACCTTTGTCACATCCACAACTTCGCGAAGTATGCTTTCTAGCAAGTTTGGATTAAGCTTATTGATTTGCGTAACTTTAATGTTGTGTTTTTGAAGTATGTAAGCACTCACTTGTTCGTCAGTAAGTTTTCCAACACTAATCTTGTAGTTTGCTTTTTCAATAGGTTTTCTAAGTTCTTGTCGCCATTGCAACTTACTATATCGCTCTTTTACAAAACTACTATCGACAAACATATTTTTAAAGTAGTTGGACTTGCAAGAAGTGTACTCGGCTACTGTATCAAGTTTTAGCACTTGTTTTATTGCAGTCACTATCTCTTCGTTTGAATTGATAGGTTCGCTTAGGTATCTATCAAAAAAGACTTTTCCAATGTGAACATTGTTTTTGTTGTAGAGTCTAGCAAACAACCCACTACTTAGTCGCATAAAGTCAGACAAACTGCCTTTCTTTTCTTGCACAACAAGGTAGCAGTCCTTGCTCGAAAACGCGTACGCAAAAACACTACACAAGTCAGCACTTGTGTATTTGTAAAGACAACACAAAAATGTATTTTGAAGTTCGGCAGTCTTAAAACAGTCTGTTTTGCCCCTGAGCACAACAGTATATGTGCCAAGACTACTTGTTTGCCTTGCTTGACGCGCCATTTTTCTCCTTTTTCTATTTCATAGAAAACGCTATATTACATTGTACATTTTACACTATATAAAATGCGTCGTCAACGGTTTTTTACAAATATGTCCCTTTTGCAACACAAAAATTTTTACTATGTCCCGATTGCAACCGTGCCTTTAATAAATAATATTTGGGACTTTTGAAAAATATGACGATTATTGTCAAGGCAAAACCCACTGGCATATATATAAATGGGAGGAAAAAATATGAAAGCAATAATCTTATGCGGTGGACTTGGGACTCGCTTTTTGCCCGTGACCAAAGGCATATCAAAAGAACTTTTACCCATATTTGACAAACCTATTTTACAGTACCTAGTAGACGACCTAATTGCCAACAATGTGACCGAGATAGCCTTTATAATTAGACCCGACAAAACCGATATTGTAAAATACTTTACAAAAAATGCAGGATATGAGAGTGCGGTCGACGACGCCACCCGCGAAAAACTCACCAACTACAACAAAGCAAGGTTTTATTTCATCGCACAAAACACACCCAAAGGTACTGCTGACGCGCTAAATAGTGCCAAAACTTGGGTCAAAGACGATATGTTTTTTGTGTTAAACGGTGACGAAGTGATACAAAACACGCCTTCACTTATCTCGCAAATGCTTGCAAAATACAATCAAGTGCAAGCGCCTGTGCTCGCATTAAAAAAAGTGAGTGCTGTTGAGTCTAAAAAATATGGAATGGTCAAAATAGACCACACTCACAGCGGACAAATCAAGGGCATCGTAGAAAAGCCACAATCTTGTCCTCCCAGTATGTATGCAAGCCTAGGCGCATACTTGCTCGAACCAAGCGTGTTTGAGTACATAAGGCTTAGCGACGATATGCCACTGACTGACGCAATCGATCTATATGTCCAAAACAATTTTTTATACGGGGTCGAAATACAAGGTCACAGATATGACCTTGGCAATCCACTTGGATATGTACTTAGCAATTTTGAATATGTTTTGTTTGACCCTTCGACACAAAAGCTTGCCGAAGAAAAACTAATCTTACTTGGTTTTGAAAAACGAAAATAATAATTTTTGATTTGATTTGTTTGTCTAACCCAAATTTATTTAATATAATAAAAGTATGATTTACGAAGATAAAAAATGGAAATACGAAATTGCTTTCGACAACAGTGTGTATAAAGAAGTCAAAAGATATGGATTTAATCTTGACGAAGAAAGCAAAAAAATACTAGATAAAGAGATAGAGTTTTATCGCCACAACTACTCGATTATGCAAGTTATGGAAGCATATGACAAAGTGCCTGAGAGCGAGAAAAACAATTTTAAAGCCGTCGTTTTGAAAAGAATAGACGGGATTTTGTTTTGCCCAAAGCCACTAAAACAATATTTTGTGGACAAAATAAACAATGAATATAAAGAAAATAAAGAGTTTTTTACTCACCTACTTATTGTTGCAACAACTAAAAAATGTACAAATGTAGCCATTTCGTTATACAAAACCATACTTGGCAAGTACTACGCCCCTACCAAACGCGAAATACTAAAATACGCAAGACGACCATACACCGAAATTGTAAAACCAAGGTTGTTTAATCCAAAAGACACAATTGAACGACTACAATACAGCATAGAAAACGACTCGATTTTGCAAGGCATTTGGGGAGAAAAGGACGACACAAAAGTCGTGGTCAATTATGACAAAGGCGCAGGATTTGGTCGTATCCGTTCGCACCACTTCACAGGAACAAGCGCCGACTTTGCGACTATACATACACTTGGCGACAATGTGGAGTATCAATATTATCGCAATGTTTATCCGGGAAAAGCGCATTTCTACAACACCATTTTCATAAACCATAATCGCAATTTTGATATGGGTAGTCGTTGGGTCGTAAATGGCTGGGCGATGTTTAGCAGTCTACACGCAAGAAAAAGTATATACACCAAAAACTCAAAAAGTTTGTCGGCAAACATTATGAAACCGCTTCTTACTATCAAAAACTACAACACTGCTGTCGAACAATGTTATCTATATATGCTTACAAAGATGTCACGCCAACAAGCCTTCAATAACCTACTTTTCCTTACTCAAAAAATAGGAATGGTGGAAAGTTATATCCTAGGCGGAATTGCGACCGAACTAATAATAGATCAAGGTTTTGCAACAAGCCCAATGGATTTGCTTGTAAAGTATAGAAAAGTAAATCTTGGCGATTTCTTTGCATTATATAGAAAGAGATCGGAAGAGCGTCGTGTAGGGAAAGAGTGTAGATCTCGGTGGTC
>CALEWH010000031.1 GCA_937925475.1 uncultured Clostridia bacterium | reverse complement strand
AGCACCTTTATATAATATAAGTTTTCCATTTAGTCTTATAAAAGGGACCGTGTATGAATAAGGTAATTTCGTTTATAAACCAAAAAGGTGGTGTGGGTAAAACCACAACTTGCGTAAATATGGCTGCATATTTGGCTGAAATGGGCAAAAAAGTGCTTGTTATTGATATGGATCCGCAAGGAAATGCTAGTAGTAGTTTTGGAATCAACAAAGAAGATAAACATAAAACAGTATATAGTGTAATTGTTAATGAAGAAGACATAAAAGATGTTATACTTGATACTAAGTTTAAAAATTTACAAATAATCCCGTCAGATGTTGATTTGGCTGGTGCGGAAATAGACCTTGTAGAGATACCAAATCGTGAAAAAGTGCTTCGTAAAGCCATTTCTAAGATAAAAGACAATTATGACTACATATGTCTTGATTGTCCACCATCACTTGGACTTATTACAGTAAACGCACTTACAGCAAGTGATAGTGTAATTATTCCTATTCAATGTCATTATTTTGCATTGGAAGGATTAAGCGTGCTAATGTATACATTAAAACTAGTTAAAAAGCACCTAAATCCAGATGTAGATGTCGAAGGTGTTGTGCTTACAATGAAAGATGGTAGAAGTAATCTTGATCAATCAGTAGCTGATGATATCAACAAATACTTTAAAGAAAAGGTATACAAAACCATTATTCCAAGAAATGTGCGTCTTGCCGAAGCACCAAGTTTTGGTATGCCAATATCGTCGTATGATCCAAAAAGCACAGGTGGAATCGCATATAAAAATCTAACAGAAGAATTTTTAAAAAGAAATATAAAGGGGTAATATTATGGCAAACAATAAAGGATTAGGTAGAGGCCTTGGCTCACTTCTAGGAATATTTGATAATGATGAAGAAAATGTAGTTATTGACAAAAAAGGTGGGGTTGTTGACAAAAACGAAGAAAAACTTGGCAATTCTGTAACAGAAATAGATATTTCACTAATCGATAACAATCCAGACCAACCGCGTAAAAACTTTGATCCTACTGCAATAAAAGAACTTGCGACATCGATAAAAGAATATGGTGTGATCCAACCAATAATACTTAAAAAGAATGGCAATAGATACATAATTGTAGCAGGTGAAAGAAGATTTAGAGCGAGCAAACTTGCTGGATTGAAATATATTCCTGCGATAGTCAGAGAATATAGCGACAATCAAGTAAAAGAAATAGCCTTACTTGAAAATATACAAAGAGAAGATTTGAATCCTATTGAAACAGCGCGTGCAATGAAAGAACTTCTTACTATATATGGTTGGACACAAGAAGTGCTTGCTGACAAACTAGGCAAAAGTCGTCCAGTTGTGGCAAACTATGTCAGATTGTTGTCGTTGCAACCAGAAGTAATTAAAATGATTGAAAGTGGCAAACTTAGTGCTGGTCATGCAAGAAGTTTGGTTGTTGTTGAAGATCCAAGAGTACAAGTCAAACTTGCCGAGCAAGCGGTCAACAAAAAAATAACTGTAAGAGATATGGAAAAAGCCGTTAAGGATATCAACAATCCAAAGGCGAAAAAACAAAAAGCGGTTATGTCTAGCGAGATGCAAGACTTTGTAAATACAATGCAACACAAGTTTAAAACAAAAGTATCTGTGCTTGGAAATGAAAAGAAAGGTCGTATTATTATTGATTATTACAATGGTGATGACTTAGACAGAATTTATGACATCATAAATCGTATGTAAAAAACATTAAATAAAAAAAGAAAGCGACTTGCTTTCTTTTTTTATTTTATTTTATAAAATTAACAACTACCTAAAATTAATTACTGGTTTTTGTTTCGCTTGGAAGAGTTTTTGTTTCGCTGTTTTCTGGGGTGGTTTCGCTAGGTTTGTTGACATCAGACTTTTTAATAACATCTTGAATTATTTCCTGAATGTCGACATTTTTAAGTTGTTTTTCAGTGAAATCATCTACATAGTTGTAGACCCAGTTGGTTACTTTTGCTTGTTTGATATAGTCTTCGACCTTTGTAAAACGAGCAAACACAGTGCAGATTGCAAGTGCAACAACAACAATTACTCCACCTTTTAGAATACCAAATATCATACCAAGCACGCGGTTTAGTCCGCTCAAAACTGTGCTCGAATTTACTACGCTGTCAAATAGTTTTGAAAGAAGATATATGCCAAGTTTTAAAAGGATAAACACAACAAGTCCGGCAAAAATCATTGATAGAAAACCTGCAATCTCTCCACGAGTGAAGGTCATACCGAAAAACTCAAACGAAGTTTCCTTAGTAAATTTTCCGATAAGTCCGTCAAACATTTTTGGCGTATCAAGTTTGATAGTGTTGTTGATAAACGAAGCGCAAGGTTTTGCAAGCCAAACGGCAACAAACACACATAGACCAGTCGAGATAAGTGAAAGTAGTGATTCAAACAAACCTTTCCATAGTCCTATGAGTGCAAACACAATTATTATTGCGAAGAACACAATATCAACCCACATAATAGCCTCCATGCATTAAGTTTACTATAATATAACACATCGCAAATATTTTGTCATTTAATACAAAGCACATTTTAATAATATTTAGCCATAAAAGTATGTTTTATAAGGATTTTGTCAAACATAAAAAAACATTTGGGGGACAAATATGAACATAAAAAACTCAGTAAAACACTTGGCGCTAAAACTTGCAAATATCCAACTTAACAGTCGAGTTCCGATAGTGTATTTGTGTATCGGGAGCGATAAAATTGTGGGAGATATGTTGGGAGTGATAGTAGGTGAGTGCTTAAAAAGTCAATCTTTAACAAATGGCTTTATATATGGGGAAATAAACAATCCTATCACGCAAAAAAACATAAAACAAACAGTTGAAATGATAAAAAACAAACATCCTTTTTCAAAAGTTGTGGTGGTGGACTCGGTGCTAGGTGACGAAGAAGAAGTCGGCACAATAAAAACCTCAAACACAGGCGTGTATGCAGGTGGGCAGTTTGGAAACGGGGTGTATGTAGGTGATTATAGCATACTTGGCGTGGTCGGCACTAAGGGCATAAACGCGCTAAGTTTTTTGGCGAATGTGAAAATAGGTCTTATAAAAAATATGAGCGATACTATTGTCGAAGCCTTTGCTCTTGCTGAAAGATTTAGGCTGGCTTTGTAAAATTTTCATCTAATTTGCGACAAAAATGTGGGTTGTGACTAATAATGAGTTTATTTTTACTTGAAAATAAATATATTATATAATATCGAGCACAAAAAACTTGTAAGCAAATGGGTTTTGTGGTAGAATACCCGTAGTATTTATTGGAGGTAAAAATTGGACAACAAAAAGAAAAATACAGCAAAACATTATGGCGTTTGGCTTGCCATATTGGCAATTATTATTTTGATTTTTTATTTAGCTAGTACTGGAATTGACGCTCAAAAAATAGATTACACTACTGCTAAAAACTATATTGAAAATGGTCGAGTAAGTGAAATTTATGCCGAAGGTGGCAAAGCGTTTGTGCTTATGAAAGACACCGAAATTGATGCAAAAGATTTTCCTTACACTGCCGATTATTATTTTGAATACACCGCTTGGAGCCAACTTGATTTTATCCAAGATTACAATAATGGCAAGGCGCTTGACCAACAAATTAAGGTCGAATTTAAAAATCAAACTGCTTCGTTTATCGAAACAATCGCACCTTATGTATCGATAGTTATTATGATTATCATAGGCATTTTGATTTACAAAATGTTTTCAAATAAGGGCAACGGCGTGGGCGCGTTTAACAAAAGTAAAGCCCGCCTTGTAGAAAAGAGCGGAGTTAGATTTGCAAACATCGCAGGAGCCGACGAAGAGAAAGAAGAAGTTCAAGAGATAGTTGAGTTTTTGAAAAATCCAGCAAAGTTTAAGGCGCTTGGAGCACGCATTCCAAAAGGAATACTTCTTGTAGGCCCACCAGGAACAGGTAAAACATTGCTTGCAAAAGCAGTTGCTGGCGAAAGTAATGTGCCATTCCTTTCAATCACTGGTAGCGACTTTGTAGAGTTGTATGTAGGTGTTGGTGCAGGAAGAGTGAGAGATTTGTTTGAAACAGCAAAACGCAACGCACCTTGCATTGTGTTTATCGACGAGATAGACGCAGTAGGTCGTCAACGCGGTGCCGGACTTGGTGGCGGAAACGACGAGCGTGAGCAAACTCTAAACCAACTTCTAGTAGAGATGGACGGATTTGAAGCAAACGAAGGCGTTATTGTGCTTGCTGCCACAAACAGAGCCGATGTACTTGATCCAGCATTGCTTCGTCCAGGTAGATTTGATAGACAAATTTATGTAAACATTCCTGATGTAAGAGGTCGTGAAGGAATACTAAAAATACATGCTAAAAACAAACCTATTGACCCAAGTGTTGACTTTAAAGACATAGCAAGACTTACAAGTGGTTTTACAGGTGCAGATATTGAAAACGTGCTAAACGAAGCCGCAATCCTTGCTGCTCGTACAGGCAAATACACAATCGGCATGACTGAGATCACCGAAGGAATAAACAAAGTCTTAATGGGACCACAAAAGAAGAGCCGACTTGTGACTGAAAACGATAAGAAGTTGACAGCATATCACGAAGCGGGACACGCGATCATCGCCAAAAAACTTGACTGTGGTGAAAATGTCCACGAAGTATCTATTATCCCACGCGGAATGGCGGGCGGATACACAAGCACACGACCAAGTGACGATGACGAACACTATTCGTTGACAAAACTAAACAATCGCATTTGTATGATGATGGGTGGACGCATTGCTGAGCAAATAGAGTTTAACGACATTACTGCGGGAGCAAGTAGCGATATTAGTAAAGCCACCGAAGTTGCGCGTAAAATGGTAACTGAGTGGGGGATGAGCGAAAAACTAGGATTTTTGAGTTTTGGAAGCAAAAACGAAGTCTTTATAGGTCGTGATTATCAAACACAAAACAATTATAGTGAAGCGACAGCATCACTTATCGACAGTGAAATCAAACGCATTATCGACGAAAACTATCAAAAAGCATACAAGATATTGTCAGACAACAAATCAATACTTGACAATCTAGCAAGTTTGCTTTTGGAAAAAGAAACAATATACACAAAAGAAGTCGACGAAATAATGAGCGGGGTTGATTATAAAGAAGTAATCAAACGCATCGACAAAGAAGAAAAGAGTCGCAAAAAACAAGAAGACAAGAAAAAGCGTGAGCAAGATGACGCAAATGCTTTGAAAATCCAACTTTTAAAAGAACAAGCAGCCGAAGCACTAAACAACGCGGGTGTTATATCCAAAAACGAGTTTGACAAAATAAAAGAGCAAGGCAAACAACTTAGAAGTGAGATAGACGCCAAGGCTGAGCAAAACAAAAACAAAAAGAAAGCAAAAACAGAGAAAGCAGTTTTGCCTGCATCGGAAGAAAAGACCGAAGAAAAGGGCGAAAACAAATCTCAAACTGCTGACAAAGTAGAAAGTGCTGAAAAGAAAGAAATTTTGACACAAGAGAAAGGCGACGACAATAAGGAAAAGAAAGACGACCAAAATTAGTTTGACAAAGTCAAATATATTGGTATAATGAGAGAGTAAAAAACGAGGACAAACTATGAAAAAGATTATATCTATTATTTCAATAGCATTGGTTGCGCTACTAGTAGGTGCGACAATTACACTTGCTTGTGTAAAGACAAACACTATGGATGCTGTAAAGACACTTGGCGACTACGACAAAATCGATTATGTAAAAGTGTATAAAGGTGGCAGTGAATATCAATCATTTACTATCCAAAACGATAAAGAAGTGATTGAAAAAATCATCAGCCTATACAAAGACTCCCTAAAAGACAACACACTTAGTGCTTTGTTTCAAGGAGCAACAGGCTTTGACCCTACATTGGATACACTAGACACAGCACTTACACGCAGTGAAATTGTAAAAGATAATATAAGTGTTTCATTCCATTTTTCAGAAAAACTAAATTTGAAATGGGACGGCAAAAATGTATTGACTTCAAATGAGAAAAATGTTGAGTTTAGTGAAATCATTATGCAACTAAACAACAGCAAAAACTATGCCGATGTCGCTGTATATGTAGTTAATGCTTCAAACGCAAGTTTGTACAAACTAAACACTATCGCACATCAATCTGACCTTTATGATTACATCAATAAGATGGATTATTCAGGAAACTAAAAATCATATAAAAAATAAAAGCACACCAATTAGGTGTGTTTTTTTGTTTTGATTTTAAAATAAGTCAGTTGATATTTTTGATTTTATGTTATGGTTATAAATTTTATTATAAATCGCGATTAGATCGGAAGAGCGTCG
>CALEWH010000030.1 GCA_937925475.1 uncultured Clostridia bacterium | reverse complement strand
AGCCCGTCAGGTGATAGTCCACAGGACTATCTTTCCGCTCAGCCAACTCTGCATATAGTATTAAGTTTTGCGGATCCGCGGTCGAAAGCAAGTTTCGCCCTAGGTCCGTCGTGTTGGTCCGTCAGGCAAAATGACATTTAGTCATTTTGTACCGCTCAGCCAACTCTGCATATAGTATTTAGTTTTGTGTAGCCAACTCTGCATATAGTATTTAGTTTTGCAGAATTTACTATACTCACATATATGCAACAATTTTTTAATTGCGATGATAGGATAGCAAGAAATATATCGTTTGTCAAGGGTTTGTGCCATATTTACAACAAAGTTTGGGATAGGACTTGTTTGAGAGTTGTGTTTTCTGGTCAATTAAAAAGTAGAAAGTCAGGGATCAAATTGTATAGTAAAATCCAACAAATTTTGCAAAGTAGTTTTTCTTGTTTGATTAATTAGAAGTGTTATGCTAAAATTAACGCATAGGGAAAGATATATGTACAATGTAAGTGTTGACGAGTGTCTCGAACGCTTGGAAAGTAGGGCTACTGGTCTTACTTCCGCGACCGCAAAACGCCGTCTTGAAGAAAATGGGAAAAACTTACTCAAACAAAAGAAAAAACGCAATTTGTTCCTTCGAATATTGGATCAATTAAAAAATGTGTTGTTGCTTTTGTTGGTTTTTGCGTGCATAGCGAGCATTGTTGTGTCGGTGCTCGAACAAGACGCGGGCGAACTTGTCAATGCGGGCATGATTATGCTTATCATTATCCTAAACACAACCATTGGAGTTGTGCAAGAAGTCAAGGCGGAGAAAGCACTTGATGGATTAAAAGACCTTACACGACCTTACGCAAAAGTTATGCGAAATGGTGAGGTCGTAAAGATAAAATCAGAAGACATTGTAGTTGGTGATATAGTTGTGCTTGAAGCGGGCGATATAGTGCCAGCCGATATACGATTTATTCACACTGCATCAATTAAAATAAACGACTCGACACTTACTGGCGAAAGCGTGGCAAGCGAGCGCAACGCAATGCTTGTTGAAGGCAAAAATCTCCCACTAGGCGACCGAACAAATATGGCATATATGGGTAGTACAGTAGCGTATGGCAGAGGTGAAGGTGTGGTTGTTGCGACCGGAATGGACACCGAACTTGGCAAAATCACAAACATACTTCACGAAGACACTGATGACAGCACACCGCTTACAAAACGCCTAAACCAAACAATCAGGATCCTGTCATACATCATAGTTGCGATTGCGAGCATAGTGTTTGTGTCAGATATGATAATGGGCAAGAGTGTAACTGAGAGTTTTATGGTTGCGATAGCGCTAGCCGTGTGCATTGTTCCAGAAGGAATGTTGACATGCTTGACTCTTACAATGGCGCTTGGCGTCCAACGAATGTCCGAGCAAAAAGCAATTGTTAGATCCTTGCCAGCGGTCGAAACCCTAGGCAGTACGCAAGTTATTTGTAGTGACAAAACCGGCACTCTTACTCTAAACAAAATGAAAGTAAGTGCAGTGTACACAAACTGTGATGATAGCTCGCTAAAAGACAGTGAAAACTATCGCCAACTTATAAACTGTATGTTGCTTTGCAATGATACATTGACCAAATTAAGCGACAATGGTGAGATATCGATGCTAGGCGATCCTACCGAAACTGCGCTTGTGTATTATGCGTACGAAAATGGCTTTAATAAGGACACAGTCAATGGCGCATATCCACGAGTAAACGAAATTCCGTTTGAGAGTGAGCGCAAACTTATGACCACTCTAAACAACATCGATGACGAATACTATTGTTATACAAAGGGCGCAGTCGACAGCATCTTGTCGCGTTGTACCTACATACTTGATGACGGAACACAAAGGATAATGACCGATGCGGACCGTGACAAAATACTCGAACAAAACTTTATAATGGGCGACAATGCACTAAGAGTTCTTGCATTTGCGTACAAAAAATACGAAGGCGACCCATACGAACTTAGAAGTGAGTTTGCCGAAACAAACCTTACATTTGTGGGACTAGCAGGAATGATAGATCCGCCACGACCAGAAGTAAAAGAAGCGATATCCACCTGCAAATCGGCGGGCATAACCGTCATAATGATAACAGGTGACCATAAAGACACAGCGTTTGCCATCGCGCGCGAACTTGGCATTGCCAACAACAAAAACCAAGTTTTGACTGGCAACGACCTAAACAAGTTGAAGGACGAAGAACTGCAAAAAGTCCTAGGACATGTGCGGGTTTTTGCAAGAGTAAATCCAGAGCATAAAGTGCGAATTGTTAAGGCGCTGAAAGCACTTGACAATGTTGTTGCAATGACTGGTGATGGTGTCAATGATGCTCCAAGTATAAAGTGTGCCGACATAGGTATAGGCATGGGAATCACTGGCACAGATGTAACAAAAGATGTCAGCAATATTATTCTTACTGATGACAATTTTTCGACTATTGTGTCGGCTGTAAAAGAAGGCCGAAAGATATATGACAATGTGTTAAAATGCATCGAATATCTTATGTCGACAGGCATTGCCGAACTGATTATGCTGTTTACAGTGATTGTGATTTTAAGACGCGAGTTTTTCAATCCAGCACTAATATTATGGCTAAACTTTATTAGTGATACAATATCCGCACTGGCACTTGGCGTCGAGAAAGGCGACAAGGACATTATGAAACGCAAGCCAAACAAGCATCAGAAAAACCTTTTTGGTGGGTTTGTGGGATTCAATATGTTGGTTTATGGACTTATCCAAGCATTTTTGGTTTTGATGGTTTATTTCATCTCATACGATGTGATAGGACTAGACACTACAAAAGTTATTACACTTTGCTTTGTTTCACTTACAATGATAGAAGCGTTCCAATCTTACAATATCAAGGACGAGCGTCGTAGTCTATTTGCTAGCAATCCATTTGACAATGCGTTTTTGAATTGGGGCTTTGTGTATTCGTTTGTGCTATGCTTGTTGGTGGTTGCTGTTCCGATCCCATTCTTGCACAAGGCACTAAATATCACAACCCTTTCTCTTAACGAATGGCTTATTTGCATAGGCGTGGGTGTGCTTACTATCCCTATTGCCGAGTTTGTAAAACTTTGTGTCAAATGGGCGGGTTATGGCAAAAAGAAAACTAAATAACAACAATTAGACTATGTGAACCTGTTTCACATAGTTTTTGTTTTGATGGACAAACTAAACTAAATCCAGTATTTGCCTTAAAAACTTTGGAAAAATAGATAAAATGTTATATAATGATAAAAATATTATTTTAGGAAAAGTGGTATGTCTAAGAAAAAAACCTATTTTTTAATCTTGATTATACTTATAGTTTCGGTCGGTGTAACCTTGTTTTTGCCGTCGTTTTGCAAGGCGCGAGGGGTTGCGAGTGCCGAAAACACTCTTACTGAAAGCACAATTACCGACCTAAACCTTTACAGGTCTTTGCAGTCGATAAGTCGTGCAAATGGCACAGGTTCGGCGCTTACTGACTTGACTTTTAAGGATGTAACAACTCTTGATTTGTCATATACATCACCGGGAGTTCCGTCCGATTCGAAAAAGATTGCTGATATTACTACATTAAGAGAGTTTGACTTGCGCAATCTTAAAAAACTAGTTTTATCAAACAACATTTTGACAAGTATTGAAGCAAACATTTTTGAAGGTATGACCAATCTCGAATATCTTGATGTGTCCAACAATCGTCTTACATCAATCGACCTTAGTATGCTTACAAACTTGAAAGTACTAATCGTCAACAACAACTATCTTACATCTCTGGATGTATCCAATATGAATACAACAGGTTATGAAGAAGGCGATAGTATACTAAATGTATCACACAATAGATTCGCGTCGTTTTCCAGTATAGAAATGCCTATTGTAAAAAGTGATAGCCGATTAAAAATATATGGATACAACAACAACTTTACTGATGTCGTAAATCCAAACGGCAAGTTTACATACATTTTGGGATTGCAAGGACTAAACAAAGATAGCGTAGAGACAACCGAAGAGATCAAGTACTACAACACTGGTGACAATACACTTTCTGCAAAGATATATGAGATTACCAAAAACGAAAACAACGAAACAGTAGAAACTCTAAAACTTACGCTAAAAGACAGCACTGTGAGTGTAACAAATGTTGACTTGCCAGTAGGAAACTATCGTGTAGATTATCTTAAAGATGATGTTGTGATTACAAAAGACAACAATGACGACAATATGTGGTTTGAGTCAAGACCATTTAGCATTATACCTACATCGCCACGATATGTCTTTAATGTTAATGGAAAAGAGTATCAAGAAGTGGAAAAACTTACTCGTGAAGCGACACTAATTCTTATTGCCGAAGACGATGCAAAAGTATACTATTCGTTTGACTCGAAAGAGTGGGTAGAAGGACGCGAAGTCAAACTTAACAAAGGCGGAAGTTATTTTGTTCAGTTCAAGAGTGTTAAAAACGGAGTTGAGTCAAGGATAAGCGGAGTTACTGTCAATGCATCGCTAAACCTTAAAGTTCCAGATGTATTTTTAGCATTGCTTATTGTGATGGTTGCTGCGGGATTTGTGGTTGCTCTTTACTTCATCGGCAGATTTTTAAAAAGAAGATAATAAAAGGCGTTTGAGCCTTTTATTTTTTTGCTAAACCCAGTTATTTGTATGTTTTAGCCTTGTCAAAACAAACAAAGTAGTGATATAATTAAGCATAATTTATAAAGAGGTAGTTATGGACAATCAAGTAACAATGGACAAAATAGTCAATCTATGCAAATCACGCGGAATTATTTTCCCTGGCAGTGACATTTATGGTGGAATGGGAAACACTTGGGATTATGGCCCAGTAGGTGTTGAGATAAAAAACAATATCAAACGCGCTTGGTGGAAGCGTTTTGTGCAAGAAAACGACAATAGTTTTGGTGTTGACGCAGCCATACTTATGAATAGTAGAGTTTGGGAAGCGAGCGGACATGTTGCAAGTTTTAGTGATCCAAAAATGGACTGCAAATCGTGCAAAACTCGTATGCGTGCCGACACACTTATTGATGCACACTCAAAAGGCAAGGTTAATCCTGACCTTATGACAGACGAAGAGATGCAAAAGTATGTTGATGAACATCATCTTACATGTCCAAAATGTGGCAATTTTAATTGGACACCTATAAGAGAGTTCAAACTTATGTTTGAAACATCTCGTGGAGTTATTGACGAAAGCCAAAATAAAATTTATCTTCGTCCCGAAACAGCACAAGGCGAATATGTCAATTTCCTTAATGTCCAACGCAGTATGCGTGCAAAAGTTCCTTTCGGAATAGCACAAGTGGGTAAGTCGTTTAGAAACGAAGTTACACCAGGAAATTTTATATTCCGTACAATTGAGTTTGAACAAATGGAGCACCAACTTTTCTGTAAAGAAGGCGATGATATGAAGTACTATGATGAGTACAAAGTACGCGCTTTCAATTTCCTTACAGATCTAGGTTTTGATAAAGACCACTTGCGTTATCATGACCACGACAAACTTGCGCACTATGCAAAGTGTGCGTGCGATATCCAATACTTGTATCCAATGGGTTGGCAAGAGCTTAATGGAATCCACAATCGTACAAATTATGACCTTTCGCGTCACCAAGAGTATAGCGGAAAGTCAATGTTATATATGGATCCTGTTACAAATGAAAAGTATATTCCTTATGTTGTTGAGTATTCGATCGGCGCAGATAGACTTATGCTTGCAGTGCTTTGTGAAGCCTATGAAGAGCAAACTCTTGAAGGCGGAGACACTCGTGTAGTTATGCACTTGCATCCAGCACTATCAGCATATAAGGTGGCAGTTTTGCCATTGCAAAAAAATCTTGGCGAAAAGGCTAAGGAAGTTTATGCAAAACTTTCAAAACACTTTATGTGTACTTATGATGAAGCAGGTTCGATCGGAAAACGCTATCGCCGTCAAGACGAGATAGGCACACCTTATTGTATTACTATTGACTTTGATACTCTATCTGACAACACAGTTACACTTCGCGATAGAGATACTATGGAACAAATTAGACTAAATATCGACGACATAGCAAAATATGTTTGCGACAAAATGGCGTTTTAACAACACACATTAAAAAAAGACCGCTAAGGTCTTTTTTTAATCCATTTTAAAATCCATTTCTATATCTAAAAAATAGTGTTAGCGCCATCATTACGCCAAGTTTGCCATACTCGTGAGTTAGGGCGCCTTGCATGTAAACTGTGTATGGATCCACAACAGGCGCATCGCAAGTCATCTCTATTGTACTGCCAAGTGTAAAGTTTCCCGCTGCCATAACTTCTTCGTGTGGATATGCTGGAAATTCACTTGGGATAGGAGTAACAAAACTATCTACTGGTGAGCCTTTTTGCAAGCAACCGCAAAATACTTCTAGTTCTTTTGCGTCGCGCACATTAAAACATTGTACGATATCGCTTCGTCTTTGATTGTATTTTGGTGATACTCCTTCAAAACCTAATTTTTCGGTCATGTAACTTGTAAAAATGGCTGTTTTTATTGCATTGCAAACAGTTCGTGGTGCAAAAAACAATCCTTTCATAAACTTGATATGTTGGTTGTAGTTTGCGCCTAGTTCTTTGCCAATTCCGGGTGAAGTAAGTCTTTCGGCTACTTCATAAACAAGTTTTTCTTTGCCTGCGATATATCCGCCTGATGTCGCTATTCCGCCACCAAGGTTGTGCATAAGCGACCCGGCCATTATGTCAGCGCCTACTTCTGTCGGTTCTTTTTCTTCGACAAGCTCGCCATAACAGTTGTCGATCATTATTATAATGTCTTTGTCTATGCCCTTAATTAGTTTGCACACTTTCTCCATTTGTGCAATGCTTATGCCTTCTCTGTGCGAATATCCACGGCTTCTTTGTATTTCGATAAGTTTTATTCCGCCCTTTTTGACTCTCTTTTCGATGGCGTCATAATCAAAATCATTACCGATTAGTTCGATTTGCTCGTACTTTATTCCGTTTGCTAAAAGTGAATTTTTGCTGTTTCCGCGGATCCCAACAATCTCTTGTAGCGGATCATATGGAGTTCCTGCAATGCAGATCATGGTGTCACCAGGGTGAAGTAGTCCGGATAGTGTTAGATAAATTGCGTTTGTCCCAGACATGATGTGTGGACGCACTAGTGCATCTTCTGTGCCTAGTACTTGTGCAAACACCTTTTCTACTTTATCTCGTCCGCCATCAAAAAAACCATATCCGTTTATCTCTTCAAAATCTTGATATGATACTCGGTTTTCTATAAATGCATTTAATACTTTTTTCGAGTTTAGCCTGCATATGCGTTCTGCTTCTTCATAATAAGGTTTTAGTATCTCGTCTGATTGTTTTGCTAGTTCGATAATATTGTCGTCAATTAAAATGTTGTTCATGTTGTCCCCTTATATTCTAATATCCACCTATTATATCAAACCATTTTTTAATTGTCTACAAAGTCGAAAAAGATTGACACTATTGTGCAGTGGATATATAATACTCCGTATGGAAAATTCACAAAAGACAAATAAATTTAAAAAAGTATGGAATTATTTTTCGACCTATGAAAAAATATGGTTTTTTAGCTTATTCGTGGCGTCGATAACACTTGCACTTATATTCCCTGAAAATGATGTTAATGGAGCAAGCGGAGTAATTATCACTATCTTGTATCTATTGGATGTCGTTGTTGCGATAGCGTGTGAATTATTGATTGCAAAACAAAGCAAATGGGGTCAATTTTTATATGTGTCGGTAGATATAATCGAACTTGTTATATTGATCCTTTTGAAAGCCAGACTAATGTCTATGGTTATGACAGTGTTGTTCTGGTTGCCTATTCACATAATGACTTTTGCAAATTGGCAAAAGCACATCGATAAGGAAAAACAAGATGTCACCGAAGTACGCACTTTAAAATGGTGGCAATCACTAATTATGGTCGGCATTTGCGTTGTTGGAACATTTGTATTTGGATACATAGTTACAATTATCAGTCCCGAAACAGATTTCTACAATAGTGAAACTATCGAAAAATTGGTAGCATATTTTGATGCATGTGTGGGCATAGTAAGTATATTCGATGGCGTTCTTATGTTGTTTAGATATAAGGAAACATGGTTTGTGTGGTATATTGCAGTTGTACTCGAATCAGTAATCAACATCTTGTCTGGTCAATGGATCTTGCTAGTTTTGAAGGCTGGATATCTTACAAATACTACGTATGGGCTGATAAAGTGGTCAAAATACATTAAAAACAAACAACAAAGTAAGGAAAATAACGACACTTGTCAAATACAAGTTGACACAAATGATTAATTATAATACAATATCAAAAAGTTAAAAGAGGTAAATATGATAGACGTAAACAGTATTAAAAACGGAATGACTTTGCAAATTGAAGGTGGAATATATCAAGTTGTAGAGTTTTTGCATGTAAAACCGGGCAAAGGTTCGGCATTTATGAAGACCAAACTTAGAAACTTGCGTACAGGTACAATCTTAGAGCGTACTTTCAACACAAATGTAAAGTTTGAAGAAGCAAGAATAACTCGTAGTACAGTACAATATTTGTATGAGTCAGGCGGTGTGTATTATTTTATGAACACAACAACCTATGACCAATTCGAACTAAGCGAAGACCAAATCGGTGACAACAAAAAATATTTGATTGAAAATATGAATGTTGATATCACACAATACGAAGGCGAATTGCTTGGAATCACACTTCCAGAAAAAATGGAGTTTACAGTAGTCAAAACCGAACCTGCTGTAAAAGGTGGCACTACTACAAATGCTTCTAAGGATGCATACACTGAAACAGGTTTGCTTGTAAAAGTTCCTTTGTTTATTGAGCAAGGTGAAAAAATTATTGTCACTACTGCTGATGGCAAATATTATTCGAGAGCATAACAAATTGACGCTCCAATAGGAGTGTCTTTTTTTGTATTTTTTATTTCATATTGCAAAGTGTTGTGATATACTAGTTGTGGGAGATTGAAATGAATAGAGTTGTACTAATTACAGGTGGCAGTCGTGGGATCGGAAGAGCGACCGCATATGAGTTTGCTAGTCGCGGATATGATGTGGCCATAAACTATGTTTCTAATGATGAAAGAGCAAACGAAATACTATCACTAATTAAAAAAGACTTTAATGTAAAAGTAAAATTGTATAAAGCAGATTTGTCTAGCGAAAGTATAATCAAACAAATGGTGAATAAAATATATGATGATTTTGGTCATATTGATGTACTTGTGAACAATGCTGGTATTGCCAAAGACTGTGAGTTTTCTGACAAAAAGGTGGAAGATATTGACAAAATACTAAGTATAAATCTTGTTGCGCCATATTTACTTGCAAAATATATTGCTCCAAAAATGGTTAGTCAAAAATATGGTAAAATAATTAATGTGTCCAGCAACAATGCAAATAAATGTTTTTATCCTACAAGCGCTGACTATGATATGAGTAAAGCAGGACTTAATTCGCTTACTCACAATATGGCAATCGAATACGCTCCTTATGTCAATGTCAATGCGGTTGCACCGGGCTGGGTAAAAACCGATATGCTTGATTCGATATATGATGATCCCGAAGTATATGAGAGCGAGTGCCAAAGGATATTAAAACATCGTTTTGCTCGTCCCGAAGATGTGGCAAAACTTATCGCATTTTTGGCATCTGATGACGCTGAGTATATAAACTCAGAGATTATCACAATTGACGGCGGAATGTAAAACGTCTTTATTTTAAATACGATATTACAAAAAAATAGGAAGCAACGCTTCCTATTTTTTATTCTTCCAGACCTAATAAATAATCTGATGTGACTTTAAAATAATTGCACAAAATCACCAAAACATCTATGTTTGGCGTTTGTAATCCTGCTTCCCACCTAGCAATGGCTGCTTGACTAAATCCACATGCTTTTGCAAGGGAGTGCTGGGTTAAATTGTTTTCAAGTCTTAATTCTTTTAATCTTTCAGCAAACATAATGACACCTTAATGATATTTTAATTTATATACCAAATGGTATCACATTATTCGTTTTAAGTAAAACAAATTCAGAAAGTATAATCGCTTTATTTTTTATATATAAAAGAAAAATAGGAAGCGTTGCTTCCTATTTTTTGTATTCCAACAACATTTCTTTATCAGCTTTACTTACTCTAAAACTATCTCGACATTTTGAGATGGCTTTATTTTGTGTGAAGGTGTTAAGTGTTTTGGTTTTCAGTAGTGACAATGTGTTGTTTCGATGTTTTATATACATTTCGCAGACTAGCCATGCATTTGCCATGTTGACATAATAATGTTTTTCGTCAGCAAAACTATCGGATATTTTTAGTATTTTGTCGGCTAGGTCTGAAAAGTTTGATAATTTTAATAGTATTATAAGCCCCAACCTTCGTACAAAAGGTTTAGTGTCATCTATTAAAGTAATTGCAAATTTGAAATATGAGTCTTTGTTTTGTTCGGTCGGTTTTATTTTTATGCTGTCTATTGTTGACCAGTTGTCTGCATTTTCCGCTAGTTTTCTTAGATATAACTTTTGTGTATCAAAGTCCTTGATTTTTGAAATAATTATAGCAAGAATAATAGTATTTGTGTGATTTTCCCAAATCCAAAGTTCTACAAACGATAAATAATTGCCTTTGCATATTTGTTTGCAAATCTCGTGTACTTTTTCGCTAGGGACTGCAATGCAGGGCATATTTGTGTTTACAATGCGACCTTCCCACTTGGATTTTTCTTCACCTTTGCTAAATGATTTTAGATATTCTTGAAAAGGTTTGATATCATTTTTTGTCCATTTGTCTTTTATTAATTCCATATTTACAGTATATCATTTATTTGTGAGTATTGAAAGCGATAGTGCAAAATGTCGTCAATTTTGTACAATGTGTGCATTGTTGTATGGGGTGAAAGGTGTAGTGTATGCTTTTTTCTTTTACAAAACATAAGATATTTTTATAATTATAAAAAACAAATAATGAGGGATTTATGATAGTAAAAGTTGTTTTCGATGTGTTGGGTTAAGAAAACAATGGCACATCTATTGCTACTATGAATTTGATTAGTTTATGACAAAAAGTGTGATATGTGAATAAAAAAAGACCGATTGTAGTAAATCGGTTTTTTTGTGTATGTGTGTTAAGATTACATATAGATTGTTGTTGCAATTTGTTTTTTAGCTTCTTTGATTCTATGACTAAATACTAGGGTCATAACAAAGTTTCTTACGCCTTCAATAATAAGCGAAATACCTGCAAACATCATAACACTTTCAAATGTTGAGAACATTACGGCAATACCTAGTACTGTTGTGCATAGTGACAAAATAAACAATACAAACCAACCGCGTGTGTGTGATTTTGCACAATAAATACTGTCGCTAAGTGCTTGCAAACTATCGATGACAATATAGATACCAAACAACAATGTAAGTATTCCTTGAATGGTGTCTGGATAAACCAAACAGAAAATTCCGGATACCAACATTATTATTGATAGTATAAGTAGGTGAGTTCCGAAAAGTCTGTCATAAACAAAGTATCTTACACCAATAGCAACACCCATTGTTATAAGCAAAATGCCGAAAACAATGCAAAGTACATCAGCTGATTGTGATGGCAAAACTGCACAAAGAACACCTATTACAACTGTAAATACAGATATTAGAATGCTGTCCCATTTTACTTTTGTAAAAATATTTTTAATTGAGTCCATACTATCCTCCTTTTTCTTTGATATTATATCATTTATTTTTTGTCTACAAAAACAATTTTAGTGTTTTTTAATATTACAACCACGCAATATTTGTTCGACTTTTGCACATTTGTATATTTTTGTACACTTTAAATTAAACTTTTTTAAATTTAATTAATTTGTATTATTAAAATATAATACAAACATCTAAATAACCTTTACTCAAATTATTGACTATATAGCGAAAATATATTATTATATAATAACAAATATGGAGGGTTTTATATATGGCTAAGAAAGAAGCTAGTATAGCAAAAAAACAATATGATTATTTAAATGGTTTGGAGCAAGCATTGACAAAAAGTGGCAATAAAAAGGTTTATGATCAGATTCAAAATAATTATCTTGAATTTAGGGAAGAAATGAGAAAGTGTGGATATGATGGGAGTTTTTTGGACTTTTTTAATGCCGAAAAGAAATCTTTATTAGATGCGCTAAAAGTTGTATCTGATTATTGTTTTAATAGTAAAATCCGAGAGACAGAGGCGGCGTCAACAAGTGCAAAAGTTGATGCTGAAAAAATGTTCACTCAAAAGGTTTTTGATTATTTATTTACTAAAGGTGTTGGTTTTGAAGAGGATATTATTGGATTAATAAGCAATCCATACACTGATAAAACTGTGAAAGCAATGGCGACATGGGTTTTAAGTGAAGCACTTAATTGTTATTCAAGTGCTACATATCAAAATCCAAAGAAAGATAACAAAACTATTGGTATGTTGGCTCTTGAAAATGGTATCAACGATCTTAATATAAAAGAGGCGAAGGAAACCATAAATAAATTATATGGAAAAGAGATACTTAAAGAAGATGTTGCTGACAAATGCGATAGCGTACTAGAGAAGTCGAATTTGGTTAATGAAACTATGAAATTGAAAGATAGCAAAGGAAAGGATATAGCTGATTATTATTTTGACTATCAAAAAGAAAGCGTCGAAAAAGAATTTGAGGAAGAGGGTAGATCAAAAGGACTTTTTAATACAGCAGTAAAGAAAGAAGCGGATAAACGAACCAAAGAAGGATTAAAAGAGGCTATTGAGACTGCTGAAAAAGTTAATGAAGAACTAGATAAAGCAAGTTCTGGAAAGAATAGTAAATCAAATGAAGGAAAAGAAGGGAAATAATAAATAGAAAGGCAAACGCCTTTCTTTTTTTGTGTAGTAAATAAATAATTTTCCAACGAGAAACAAAAAAGACACCGAAAGGTGTCTAAACTGGTAGTCCCAAGGGCTAGAAGCGTAAAGAAAAAGGTGCAGAGTCGCCTTTTTTAGCGGATAGGGGAGAAGAGAAGGGACTGAACGAGCCCAGGCGGGAACCGGCGACACGAAGTGATCGAGTCCCCAACGAGAAATAAAAAAAGACACCGAAAGGTGTCTATACTGGTAGTCCCAAGGGGACTCGAACCCCTGTTACCACCGTGAAAGGGTGGTGTCTTAACCACTTGACCATGGGACCACAATTATTGGTAGCGGCGGTGGGATTCGAACCTACGACCTTTCGGGTATGAACCGAACGCTATGACCAACTAAGCTACGCCGCCTCAATAAAAAAATGGTAGCGGGGGTGGGATTTGAACCTCACGACCTTCGGGTTATGAGCCCGACGAGCTACCTAGCTGCTCCACCCCGCGACATAACTTTCAATAGAAAGCGATATTATTTTACTTGAAAAAGCGTAAGTTGTCAATATATTTTTGAGTTTTATTTGAAAAACATCAAAAATGTGCTCATGCAAACACACCCAACTTGTCAAAGATATTATATGTAAAAAAAACAAATAGATAACCATCTATTTGCTTATTTTTTTAAAATTGTTATTTTTCTACAAAGTATTCGTGACCTGACTTGCCCCAGTTTAGAACCTCGCGAGCGTAGTCTTCAAGGTAGTTGTTATAATTGCTATAAGGGTTGTTGGGGTCGCCGACATAGTTTAGTTTTGAATCAAGGTCGGCATATTGTTGTTGGAGATTTTGATAGGACTTTTTAAGGTCGTTGTTTTTGCTTTTAAGGTTTGATATTTTCACAAACTCAAACAACAAAACAAAAAAGCAAACCGCAATAACAAGTATCATTATTGTGATCCAAACCTTTACGCTATTTTTTTTCCCACTTATTTTCATTATTTGCTTAACCTTTTTCCGAGTTTTGTCGCCAAAAACTTTGTCTTTGTTTTTATGGTTATATTATATAACTTTGCGTTGAGTAGTGCAAACAATTTTCCGATGGTTTTTCTCTCTAATAAAAGTCCGATAAGCATTGCAAATACAAAAAACCACCTAATTTGTCCAAAATTGCGAGTATTTGTAAAGTATATTAGACACAAACAAGCCAAGACTGGAAGAATAAAGTCAAACAAAAATCTAAACACAACTTTTGAAAAGCGGTGTTTTAGCCAGTACACAAAGTGATTGGAAAATCCCCACAAAGCGCCCCAAGCAAACCCTATAAGTAAAAAAAGTCCAAACAATTCAAGGTCAGATGTCACTTAAAAATCCTTTTTAACATACTTCCGCCACTGTACTTAATTAGATTTATAGTGCCGTTTACTTCGACGATGCCTTCTTCGATGGAAAGTCGGGTGATGTGCATATCGGTTCCGCTAATACACATTTTGGTTTCTTTGACAAACAACACAATGCTGGTTTCGTTGCTACTATCTACTTTGCTCACGCCTGTGATAGTAAGTTTTGTGCGGTTTTCAAGCACCACACGGCTGTTTACATTTTCTGCTTTTTTAACTATGTTTTCCATAACATCTCCTTTGCATATGTATATGATTTGGTGTCGTCAATTATTAGCATTGTACAAAAAACTCGCTTTTTCGTTTGTATTCTACACATATCTTTATAAGGTTGGTTTCGGCCAAAAACTCAAATGGTTTTATACTATATCTGAGGTGAAATTATGATTAAATGGAATGTTGTTATGGAAAAATGCAAAAACCACATCATCACAAAAATACTTGGTTATGTGGTGCTGGGACTGAGTTTTTACATACTTGGCAGAATAGAAGTTGGCTTTGATGATTTGCGACCACTCGCTGTGGCAATGTTGTATCCAGCGCTCGCTTGCTCGTCAAATCCCTTTGTGGTTATGATGCTGTTTTTGTTTGCAAACTCGCTTGCTGGGTTCTCGCTAAACTCGCTCTACATATCGCTAAACATTTCGGTTGTGGCGTACATGTCATGGCTTATACACGCAAAACTCAAAAAGGATATGTCGTGGCTCAAATACATCTATGCGGTTTTTGGAATGACGACATATGTTCTACTCAATATGACATCGTCCAAACACTGCCTAGCAACACTGCTTAGCGTTGTGCTTACAATGCTGGTTATGGCGTGCGCCGATGTTTTTTTAAACGCGACAGTCAAACGCGGGTTTAATACACGGCTCAACCTTGACGAACAAATATGCGGTGCGATACTACTTGTTGTTGTTAGCTTGGGCATAAGCAAAATTAGTTTTGGCAGATGGGAGATGATAAAAATCTTTGCCCCGCTTTTGATACTTATCTCCACATATATATTTAGCGCAAGTAGCACTATAATTTGTGCTCTGCTTATGGGAGTGGGATATGCACTCTACAACCTTGACCTTGTGCTCGTGTCGGTTTTTGTGTGCTATGCACTGCTGTCGCTCGCTTTTAAAAGTACATACAAGTTTTTGAGTCCAATCGCGATACTGCTTAGCGAAGTTGCGTTTGGCTTGTACTTTAAAGTATATTCGTACTTCGGATATGAAAACCTTGTTTGTGTGGCAATCGCCGGACTTGTCTTTATGTTGTGTCCAAAAGTAGTGCTCGAAACAATCAAAGATATGCTCGGTGGCACACGAGAAAAATTGGCAATCCGCAACATTGTCAATCGCACCAAGGAAGGCATATGTCGCCGAATGAACGAAGTTAGCGAAATTTTTAGTGAAATGAACAATGTTTTTCGTGATATGGTCAAGGGCAACCTTAGCGAAGAAGACGCGAAAGAAATGATAGTCGCTGACCTTGGCGAAAAAGTCTGCAAAACCTGCCCAAACTACGCTAAGTGTATGCGGGTGAGTAGTGAGTACACAAGCAAAGTTTTGAGCGGGCTGGTCGAGACGGGCATAGAAAAGGGGAAATGCACTCTGCTTGATGTTCCGCAGTATTTGTCAGGCAGATGCGGTCGCCTTAACATAATGCTTAGTAG
The DNA here is from genome assembly GCA_937925475.1 of uncultured Clostridia bacterium. Classification (GTDB taxonomy): domain Bacteria; phylum Bacillota; class Clostridia; order Christensenellales; family UBA1242; genus UBA11490. Next base: position 4,135 of record CALEWH010000030.1, on the reverse strand, counting down.
CCTAAATGGAATGCTCAAAAACTACAAAAATTACAACAATATGGTGACCAATATGGACGCTAGCCGAATACTAATTGCCGACCAACTTGGTGGAATAAGCACGATGCTTAAAAAGTTTGGAGATGAGGTCAAACTAAACATAACTTTCGACACTCACGAGGAAACCTTAATAACCGAAGAACTAAGTTATAAAAACATTGTTTGTGTCGAAGCGCTTGTGTATGAAGAGAGTGTGGGACATAAAAAAGTTGTGCTTAGCATACTTGGAAAAGTCGACAATGAAGCAATCGAGAAGGTTGTGTCAAAAGTCACACGACTTAGTATGTGTGTTGACTCATGTGTGCCTGCTAGTATGCCAAATTGCAGTTTGGTTACGCTACTAAATAGGCCAAACTTTGACCTTGTTTTTGGCAGTAGTAGTTGTAGCAAAAACGGGATTTACAAAAATGGCGATGTCCATTCGCTGATAAAAATCGACAATGGCAGATATATGCTGGCGTTGTGTGATGGAATGGGAAGCGGAGAAAAGGCTAAAAAAATAAGTAGCCTTACAGTTGCGCTTATCGAAAACTTTTACAAGGCTGGATTTGACAATGACACAATCCTTAGCAGCGTCAACAAACTATTGTGCCTTAATGGCGAAGAAAATTTTACAGCGGTCGATTTGTGTGTGCTTGATTTGCACCAAAACACTGCCGACCACATCAAACTTGGCGCGACATATAGTTTTGTCAAAAACGAGCAAAACATAGATGTTATTGAGAGTTCGGGTTTACCGATAGGAGTGCTAGAAGAAATCCGCCCGCACATCACAAAACGCATGGTCAGTGCGTGGGACAATATTGTGCTAATAAGTGACGGCATAAGCGATGCTTTTGGAAATGTGGACGACCTAAAAGACTTTATTATGTCGTGTAGCACGCTCAATCCGCAAGAACTCAGCGAGCAGATAATTGACCGCGCGATAGATTTGAGCGGTGGAACAATAAAAGATGATATGACGGTTGTGGTGGCAAGAATTTTTCCTTTATAAAAAGGTATTGAAAAATAACAAAACTTGTATTATAATATACACATAATATTTGATATAAGGAAATGGAAAATGATTAATATTGAAAAAACAATAGTAAAAAATCACCTAATCAACAAAGGCGAAAGAGTAGCAGTAGCCTGCTCAGGCGGAATGGATAGTATGTGCTTGTTGAGTTTGCTAATGGGGCTAAGGGAAAAACTCGAATTCGAACTTGTAGCCATCAATATCGACCACAACTTGCGTGAAAACAGTAAAAACGACTCGCGCTTTGTAAAAAATTTTTGTGACAGAAACAATATCAAATTGTTTTCATTTAGCGTAGATGTAAGAAAGTATTGTGAAAGCAAAAAAGTGACAACAGAGCAAGGCGCAAGGGATTTGAGATACAAGGCGTTTAAAAAACTAATTGACTCTCACCAAGTCGATAAAATTGCATTAGGACATCATATGCAAGACCAAGCCGAAACTATACTTCTAAATATTTTCAGAGGCGCTGGACTAAGTGGTGCGTGTGGAATGGAATACATAAGAGAAGGCGTGTATATTAGACCACTTCTTGACACAAGCAAAACTGAGATAAAGGCATATGTGGGAGCAAATGATATTCCGTTTGTCGAAGACGAAACAAATCTTCAAAACGACTATTCGCGCAACTATATCCGCAATATGGTTATGCCACTAATAAGGTCAAAGTGGTCTAATATCGAAGCAAATTTGTGTAACTTTGGTGCAATATGCAGACAAGACGACGCATATATCACAAGTCAAATAGACGAGCGTGCACTAATCGTTCAAGACAATGCAGTGAAAATCTACACAAACTATTTTGTTAATTCACCATCGGTGGTCAATCGAATGATTTTGCTTGCACTTAAAAAGATAGGCGTAAGTAGCAATATCGAACGCAAACACCTAAACATCATAAGGGATATGGCGATTGAAAGTGAAAACGGAAGCAAAATCTCATTGCCAAACGGGGTTAGCGTAATAAAAGAATACAACTTTATCACAATTACAAATAAAAGTATAAAGTTAAAACAATTTTCACTAAAACTAGCAAAAGGCAAGTTTGACATTCCAAATGTCGGCGTGCTAGAAGTTAATTTGCTTAGAAAAATCGACATTGCATCTCATCAAAATGTTTTTGATAAGGACAAAGTTCCAAAAGAAGCAATGTGGAGATTTAGACAAGACGGCGACTACTTTGTTAAGTTTAACGGCGGAATGAAATCACTAAACGAGTTTTTGATTGACAAAAAAGTTCCTGCTAGACTTAGAGATGTCACTCCAGTGCTTGCTGTCGGAAGCGAAGTTTTGGTTATCGCTGGCGTGGAGATTAGTGATAAGGTCAAGATTGACAAAAACACAAAATCCGCATATGGCGTAAATATGGTTATGTTCTGTTAATAGTAGAACAATATTCAATTATATATAAAGTCTTATTTAAAAGAAAGTTAAACAAAACTTTCTTTTTTTATAAAAAAAATCGGCAAGTTATGCCGATATTTTGGTGCGCCCTAAGAGATTCGAACTCCCGACCTTTGGTTCCGTAGAAATTAAGGATTGTAATTCGGGGGTTCGTGTTTTTTACCATATTTTATCGTATTTTACCGTATTAAAAAATGGCTAAAACCCTTTATTTTCCTAGGCTTGCCTTAACTCATACCTATATTAGCATACAAAATAAAAAAATACAAAACAATATAGCAAAAAACGATAAAATTGCAAAAATCTTGCATTTTTGTTGCAAAAATTCGCAACGAAGATAATAAAATCTATAAAATTTTGTAATTTTTTTATCTAAGTTGTGAAAATTTGAAAATTTATATACAGATTTGAATATTTTATGTTATTATATATATAGTTGCTAAGAAACTCTTAATTTTTGCTCCACTTTGTGCAACTTAAAAATATAAAGGAGAATATTATGACAAAAAGAAAATCAATTTGGACATTCGTTTTGGCTTTCTGCTGTATCCTTTCTGCAATGTTTGTCTTGTCCGCTTGCGGTGGACATAAACATTCTTTTGCAAGTGAATGGTCTCATGATACCGAATACCACTGGCATGAATGCACTGACAAGGACTGCACAGAAAAAAGCGAATACAAAAAACATGATTATTCAAACGACACCGACCCAACTTGTGACACTTGTGGCTTTGAAAGAACTTTTGCTGAAAACAATATTGTATGTGAAAATAAAATTTCAAAAACATACAATGGTAAAAGACAAGCGCTAATTAAAAATGTTGATTTTACTACCACATATGGAACCGCTTCGGTCTCATACAAATTGAAAGATACAGAAAATGAATTTACGGCGGATGTCCCAAAGGCTGCTGGCATCTATCTTGTAAAAATTCTTGTTCCAGCAACTTCGACATATAAATCCGTTTCTAAAATTGTTGAATATACTATTGAAAAATTAGATTTGAATGAGGTTTTGAAAGATATCAATCCTTATTATAATGGAACAAACACATTTCAAGATTATATTTTTAAAGGAGAAAATAACAGTTTAACTAGTGATAGTATTCAAGTAGAGATTACATTTGCAGACAAAAACGTTGGAACTCAATCTTCTAGTGCTAGAATTTTTACAAATAAAAGTGATAAATCAGTTTTGGATAATTATAAATTTGATGAAAGCACTTTCAAGATTGTTAGAACAAAAAAAACAATCATTCTTGACAGCACAAAGGACAAAAAATTAAAAATCAATGACTTAGACGATGGGTTTAGTTTAATAAATCTTGATGTATATAATTTCGGAATTATAGAAGGAGAAACAGTTTCTCTTCAAATTGAAAAAACATTTGATTGGCCAACAGGTTCCGTAATTAAACTTGTTCTTGATGAAAAAGATTATGTAAATGGCGAAAATGAAATTGTAAAACTTTCAGGTGCCGATGCTGGCAATTATAATCTTTATATCTATAAAGAATATCCAGCAAGTGCAACTTATACAAAAAACTAAAATAAAAATTTATAAATTGGGAGAATCATTATGTTAAAGAAAAAATTTTATAAATTGGCGATTTTTATATTATTTGCTATTATACCAACGTTTCTATTATTGTCAGCATGTGGAAAAAAGGCTCC
>CALEWH010000029.1 GCA_937925475.1 uncultured Clostridia bacterium | reverse complement strand
TTATTGAAGAAGGATACAACCTTGGAACTTTGAAAGTTTTAAGCAATGGTGAAGAGCTCACTATTACAGAAGAAGAAGGCGAATATGCCTATAAAGCAACTTTCAAACCTACCAAAGATTTTACAATCACATTTACTGGGGCTGTTGCACCAAAAGTTGCAACCGTTCATCTTGCTGTTAGAGACGAGCAGTTGTATACAAGCTATTATGACAGAATTATGGTTGAAATTGACAAGTACGAATTGTTTGGGCTTGAAAGAAGGAAAAATGAATTTCACAGAGTTTAAACAGGCTGTTGAAAACATTGGAAGTTCACCTGCTCAAATAAACTATGAAACGCCAATTACAGTTTCAGTTTATACAGTTGGTGCATATGATTTTGCAATTCAGAAACAAAATAGTTTTTGGATTTTGAATAATGACAATTATACAGGGATTGGTTATAATAAGCAAGTTGAAAAGATTGTTGATGAAGAAAACCAAAAATATGGTTATAAACACACAATCAGATTTTTTAAAGATAATACAATCACAATTCAAGGCGAAGTTGTAGAAAAATATAAAGTTGATTTTGTTCATGACTGGGATCATGTTTCAATGAATAAAGATTTGTTCACTCTTTCAGTGAATGGCGAAACTCGTGCCGAAACGGGACAGGGTTATGTTCAAGGAGTTATCAAGTTTTCAGATTTCGCAGGAACAGAACGTCCTAAACTTAAAATTGATTTCCTAAAATATGCAGATGAAAATTATAAAAACTTTTATGATGCTTTAACTTTTGATTTTGCTGGAACACAAGCGCAACGAAGCGCAGATGGCTCATACGTTGAGATTGAATTTGATAAATATTATAATTATAATTTTGAATATGAGCGTTATGTTATTTCAACAAATGCACTTGAACTTTTGAAAACAATGGATATGGTTACAGAAAAAAGTTATCGTATTGTTGATACAATTGAAATGAATGGAGCTGAAAATTCCTCACAACATGGTTCTATTGAAACTTCCGAGTGTGAAGACAAGTGTGTTGGAAGATCAAATGAAGGAATTGTGTATTTCTTGAAAAATGACCGTTTAACTTTCACAATTAATTTTAATAGTGAAGTTGATTATGAATTTGTTCGCATTGGAGAAGTTGTTGTAAAGGTTAACAGCACTAGCACTTGGAACTCAGACGTTGTTGTAACAAAAGAACAATATGACTTTGATGGGGAAACAAAAGCAAGCAGATTTACAATCAAAGTGAGAGCAAGTGTTCCAACTGAAAAGATAGAATTTTTTACAAATAATCCTTAATATTTATTACATCTTTATTTGATAGGTTTTTAAACTTTAAAATAGACAATAAAAAGGGAAAAATAAATATATAAAACTGAACGAATAGGCTATACACCCGTGGCAAAGAAAATGGCAAAGAAAATTGAAGACAAGTGCAACGAAATGGAAAAAGAAGGATATGTTTTAATTTCCACAACAATCACACTTGGAGCAAAGGCCATTTTGATTTTTAAGAAATAATAAAAAGCATAGATTGACGAATTGAGGTTATATAAAAGAGAAAATATGAAAACAAAAAACAAAATTTTTAGTTTAATAATGACAGTATTGCTAATTATTCCAGCAATGTTTTTCTTAACCGCTTGTGGCGATAATGGAAATAGTGGCTCAGGTGGAAATCACAACTTACACGATAGTTCTAAATGGTTTACCGAAGCCGAGTTGTCTGCAGTTGGATTATCTAATTTAACAGCGCCAACTGGTCTTAATGGGACAATCTCTTCTAGCGATTCTTGGTTTAAAGATGGTTACTCATTTTCGCAACCTTGTGATAATGCTGACATATTAGAACAGAATGCTGAAATTTATCTTAATTATTTCAAAACAAATTATGATGGTTTTTTTGGACATATCTCTGGCAATTATGGTGTAAAATATGGCGAAAATGAAACATGGTATATCTTGGAACAAAGTAACTCATTAGGTGATTATTTTGATAATAATCCAAGTAATCTTTATAGATTTTATTATGTTACAAACCAAGATACAGACGAAGAAGGATATTTTGTTAAAAACTCGGTTTATACTTTTGAAATTAGATATGAATTTAGTACTTCGACAAATCAATATTTGTTCAAACTTTTCATAGAAAAAGCAGATACATCATCTAATGGGGTATATTCATATTACTATAAAATGAAATAAAATTATTAAACATGATTTTTTCACTTATAAGGGGCTGTAAAGAAATTACGTAAAAAATAATTTCTTTACAGCATTTTTTTTGCAAAAATATAAAGGGCGATACAATACGGAAACATACGGTAAAATAAGGGTTTTCGCACCTTATTTCGTATTGAATTCGCATTTTATTCGCATTTTGGAGCATTTATAGGGTAAAAAATGCGTTTTTTTGTATGTTTTTTATGCTATTTTACTCGAACCCCTAGACATAAAAAAATCGGCAAGTTTTGCCGATATTTTGGTGCGCCCTAAGAGATTCGAACTCCCGACCTTTGGTTCCGTAGACCAACGCTCTATCCAGCTGAGCTAAGAGCGCACATAATATTTAGTTTTTAGTACCCGCTGGATAGAGTATACCCAGTCGTCGCTCAGTATCTTCTCTTCTCCTCGCTTTGTCTAAAAAGTGTCCACAGGACTCTTTTCTTAACGAGCAGATCCAGCTGAGCTCACGAGCGCACATCTAAATGCACTATATATACTACAACAATTATTGTGGTTTGTCAATTATAAATCCAATTATTATTTTAGTAAGTTTGACAAAATAAGTGTGCTACAATATAATTAAACAAGGAGAGAGCGATGTTTGGCAAGAAAAAGAATAAGAAAAAACTAACACAAAACCAAATTATAACACGCATAAGTGCGATACTTCTTTCCATTGCGATCATCGTGATGCTCATAATAGTTTTGCCAAGGGAGATAAAAGAGATCAAAAACAACACCTTAGGGCAAGTCGAAGCGCTAAAAGACCTAAGCGAATATTGTGATATTGATATGGTGACAACGGGGATTGTCGCCGAAACCGACAAGTCAAACTTGCAAAGCAAACTTCAAATTGCTGATGTAAATATTTTTAAAAACAATAGCATAAATCGAAATATGTTTATGTCACTTACGCACTCGGATAATTTTTCATTGAGTCCCAACGAACTGGCATATTTTGTAAATGAAATACTTGGCATAACCGACAATCCATATCTACTCAACTTTTACAAAATCGAAATAGCAGTGAGTGATGCGGTGTATATAAACTGCGTTGCGGACTCCAATTTTAAGGCGTTGACTGCAATGAGCGAAGAGCAAACAAAACTTTACACTACATTAAAATACAACATTCCAAACAAGGTTTTTATATCGACATATACAAGTGTTGGTGAAGAGACAAAGTCAAGTGTTGTTTTCAATGCGCTGGACTCAAAGAAAAACTCTCGTGCAAAGACTTTTGTGACAGGTTCAAACACAAATCTTGATGTGGACAATGTCTTATACAATGCAGTTTTGTCGGCGGTGGGAGAGTTTTGTGATAAGACAAACACAACCTATACTTTCTCAAATAACCAAATAAATTTTATACAAAAATAAAAATCCCACGATTGTGAGATTTTTATTTTTTTCTTTTTTATCTACAATTTTAATGTTGCTGTCTTTATTTTTTGGACATTTATTTTACTTTTCAAATAATCGATTATAAGTATTTTTAATCTTGTGTTATTTTGCAATGATGTTTACAAGTCTGCCTATTACAACAACAACTTTTATTACCTTTTTATTTTCAAGTGCCTTCACGATTTCTTGATTTTCAAGCGCTTGTTTTTCGATTGATTTTTCGTCAAGAGATGTGGAAATGTTCTCTCTTGTGATGATTTTGTTGTTGACTTGAAGTGCATATTCGATTTCATTTTTCACAAGTTTGGATTCGTCACATTCTGGAAATTTCTCGTCAAGCAAATCTCTGCCAAATACTCTTTCAAATATTTCACTTGTTATGTGTGGAGCAAGTGGATTTAGGCAAAGCAAAAATTGTCTCAATTCTTCTTTTGTGATGTATCCGTCTTCCCTAATTTTCTTAATAAAAATCATACAAGCCGAAATTGCGGTGTTTAGTTTTAGATTTTCATAGTCGTCGCTTACTTTTTTGATTAGCGAGTTAAGTTCGTACTCGTGCTCAGCGGACACTTCTTCGCCTTTTATCATATCTTGAAGTTTCCATACTTTGTCAAGGAAGTTTGTTATGCCTTCAATGCCGTCAAATGTCCACTTACAACTATCTTCATATGCGCCTAGGAAATGCAAGTGCATACGGCTTGCGTCTGCGCCATACTTGTCGATTACTTCTAGTGGAGATACGCCATTGATTGATGATTTGCTCATCTTTTTGCCTTCGCTATCAAGGATAAGACCGCTTCCCATCTTTCTTATAAACGGATCACGAGATGGCACTGCACCTATCTCGTACAAGAAGTTTTGCCAGAAGAACGCATAAAGCACATGTCTTGTGATGTGTTCTGTTCCGCCAGTGTAAACATCGACCGAGCCCCAGTATTTTAGTTTTTCAATGTCGGCAAGCGCTTTGTCGTTGTGTGGGTCGCAGTATCTTAGCCAGTACCAACTTGATCCTGCCCAATTTGGCATGGTGTCGGTTTCGCGACGGGCTACGCCACCACATTTTGGACAAGTGCAGTTTACAAAACTCTCAATCTTTGAAAGTGGACTGTCGCCTTTTGCATTTGGCAAGTAGTCGTTTGTTTTTGGCAAAACAAGTGGCAAGTTTTTTTCGTCAAGCGGAACTATACCACACTTGTCGCAAAACACAACAGGGAAAGGTTCGCCCCAATATCTTTGGCGATTGAATGACCAGTCTTGCATTTTGTAGTTTGTGACCTTTTTGCCAAAACCACACTTGACTACTTTCTCAGTGATTTTTTGTTTTGCGTCTTTTACTTTTAGTCCGTCAAACTCGGCGGAGTTTAGCATAACGCTGTCGCTGTTTAGATAATCTTGCTTCTCATATGCGTGTGTGGAAACATCGCCACTGATGACTTGTATCATAGGGATATTGTGTTCTTTTGCAAACTCATAATCTCTTTGGTCGTGAGTTGGGACTGCCATAACAGCACCTGTGCCATATCCATTTAGGACAAAGTCAGCCACATATACAGGAACTTTTGTGTTTGTAAGTGGATTGATTGCATATATGCCTTCGACAAGTTCGCCCGATTTATTTTTCGCGTTGCTTATGCGGTCAAACTCGCTTTTTAATGCAGTTTTTTCACGATATTCTTCAATTTTGCTAAAATTTGAAATCTTATCTTTGATTGTGTCAAGAAGTTCGTTTTCAGGTGCTAAGACTACAAATGTGATGCCATAGGCTGTTTCGATGCATGTAGTAAATATTTTAAGGTCGCTTATCTTTTGTCCTTTGCTGTCGACAAGGTCTAGTTTTAACTCTACACCTTCGCTTTTTCCTATCCAGTTTCGTTGGGCTTCTTTTAGGCTCTCAACCATATTGATGCGGTCGACATTTTCAAGAAGTTTTTCCGAATACTCTTTCATCTTCAAAAACCACACATCGCGGTTTACTTGTACGACATCATTGCCACAACGGTCGCATTTTCCGCCTTGGCTGTCTTCGTTTGAAAGGACAGTTTGGCAGTGATTGCAAAAGTTTACAGTGCCTTTTTTCTTGTATGCTTTGCCGTTTTTTAGTAGTTGAAGGAAAATCCATTGTGTCCACTTATAATACTCGGCGTCACTAGTGCAAAATGCTCTCGAATAGTCAAATGATAGTCCGATGCGTTTTGATTGTGCAATGGCGTTTTTCATGCCATCTTCGACAAACTTGTGTGGGTCAATGCCTTTCTTGATTGCAGCGTTTTCGGCGGGCAATCCAAAACTGTCGCCACCTATCGGAAACAAAACATTGTATCCTTTTAGTCTTTTGTATCTAGCAAGTGCGTCAGCAGGAACAGTTCCTTTAAGGTGTCCCATGTGCAAGTTTCCGCTTATATTGAAAAACTCATACAAAACATAAAATTTTGGTCGTGTAGTATCAAAATCAACAGCTTTAAAGTGTGGGTCGTTTTCCCAGCGCTTTTGCCACTTTTGTTCGATTTTGTTAAAGTCCTTGTTGTAGTCCATGATATATCTCCTAAATCTAGCAAATTGTAACATAATCGACATTATTTTGCAATAATTACAAGGAGTTTTGCGGTTTTGTTTTGCTAAAATATGAGAGTAAATTACAAACACCGATAAAATGTGTTATGTTTGTAATTTGGTTGACAAAGAAGGTCGGGGAAGGTATGCTAGATTAAAAACTCCACGGGAGTAATTTAAAAAACTAAAAATATATTACAACTGAGCCTATTATTGTGGATAAATTAAACAAAAACAACAAATTAATCCTTTTGTACATAACTTCTTCGATTGTTCTAGAAGTGTGTTTTTTCGCGCTTTTAGGAATGGGTATTTTCCCGAGATATTTTTGGTTTGACCTAAGTGCGATAGTTGTTGTTGTGAGTTTTCTCTATCTTAGCCAAAACTTTGTTGTGGAGAGTGTGCTTTTTTGGATAGCATTTATGTTTCAGTTTATACTTAGCCTTACAAACATAATCGTCAAAAAGGCCGCAAGCGAACTCTTTTCATTTGATATGTTGTTTTTATCTGCCGAAGGTTTGCAGGCGTTTGAAAAATCATTTATAGACTTTACACGCTCGGCGGTGCTTTTGTCATTGCTTGCAGTTGTGATTTATGTGTATATAAAAATTGCACAAAGTAAAAATTTCAGAGAAAACATATATAGTAAAAACAAATTTGCCACAGTGCTTCTGACTTTCTTTATATTATCGACGCTTGGCACTTGTGGTTATGTTGGACAAAAGGCGTTCATCAGTGACACAAAAGAAACAAATGAATATTATGTTTTTGAGAGTGACAAATACTTGTATCGCACACTTGTAAGTAAAGTGGACGCATATCAAAAATTTGGAACATTTGGATTTTATACAAAAAACATACTCAATCTGCTTAACAATAAAAAACCAAGCGACGAGATAATCAATGATTCGGTCGACTATTTGCTAGGTGGCAGTCAAGACAAATCTGACTACTTTGGCATATCAAGCGGAAACAATGTGATCAGCATACTACTTGAAACAATGGAATATTATGCTATCGATCCATATTTTACACCTACACTTTATGACTTATTTTATGAAAGTCAATATTCGGTCAAACTCAAAAACTTCTATGCAAACAATCGTACAAATATAAGCGAAGGTCTGACACTATTTGGAAACTACGACAAATCCAATCCGATTAATGTCGCAAATGACAATGTTTTGCAAGTGCTATCAAATGACAATGTCAAGTTTACACTTCCTGCAATACTGAAATCAAATGGATATACAACATCATATTATCACGATTATGTAAGTTGGTATTACAATCGAAACATCACTCACTTAAAGGCTGGCTTTGATAATATAATCGGACTTGAAAGTATGGACAAACTATCAAAATGGGTCGACTATAATGAAGACGGAAACAACGAATTTTATCGTTGGAAAAATTGGACTTTGGATAGCGATGTTATGAGCGCATATTTTTCACAAATGACAAATAGTGAAGGTGGTGTATTTAGTGGTGATAGTTTTTACACACATTTTTCACTAATTACAATGCATGGCAATCACGATAAAAAACCACAATTGCAAAGTTATTATGACACATTGACATATGATATTAACACAAAAGGTGGACATTTTGACAATATGTGTGAGTTTTTAAAAACTGTTGGATATACTGTGCCTGTCGAAAATCCTGATATGTTTGAACACTTTTTGTGGTATAAGTCGGCAGCAATGGATGTCGACAAAATGCTAAACATTTTGATTACAAATTTGAAAAACACATATACAGATAAATATGAAAATGGAAGAAGACTAACACTATTTGATACTACTACATTGCTACTTTTTGCCGACCATAATTGTTATTATAATGGACTAGCAAATACAATGCGAAATATTGAGTTTTCAAACAATGTCTACAATCCAAATTTGTATCATATTCCTTGTGTGATTGTTGACACAAAACTTGCAAGTGCATATAAAAATAGTACTGGATCTACAAATGTCGAGAAATTTGTTTCTACTTACAATTTGCTTCCTACTATGCTTGACATCTTAGGACAAAACTACAATCCACTTTTGTATCAAGGTGACCATATTTTTACAAACACTATAAATGTTTTTCAATCCAATATTAGTGGTGCACCATATTTTACAAACAAGTTTTTGTTGACATATAGCACTATAAAATATAGAGCAAGTGATGCGACTGATGATGAAGAGAAAGAGTTTAAGAAGGGAGTTTTGGCGACTTTTACTCGTTTGAAATATATTACCAACATTTATGACTATCCTGTTATTCTTGACAAATACTATCAAAAACTAAGCAAATAATTGAAATCTACATTTTCTTGTGATATACTAAATATATATGGAGGTGGAGTATGTTGATAATGCGAAATTTTAGCAAATTGTTTTTGCTTATAGGTCAAATTATGGCTTTTTTGTCAGTTATTATTATCGGAATTTTGTTTTTGAATGATGGTGTGGTTAAGTTTTTGCCTGCCGACATCTACAAAACTCTCTCCACTATCAAAGAATATGCGGTTTTGTTTACTTTGATTATCGTGGGATTTTCGTTTGCTTGCAAACGCTCGTTGGTTTTGTTTGTGATATATTGTTTGTTGGCAGTGGCTGTTGTAGGATTTAGTTTTCCTGCACTTTTCTAATATGACAGATACAAAAGATCAAAAGCCTAAATCGACTAAGAAAAAACTCACTTATTCACAAATCAAAAAACAACAAGAACTTGCCAAAACAAAACGCGACAAAGAAAAGTATTTTGAGTACTATGATGATATAAAGTCAAACACTCACAAAATAATCGACTGGTAAAAAAACACCCGCGAGGGTGTTTTTTGTTTTATTTGTATATTAGTTGTGTTTTTTAATTTTTGATATTGATTTGTCTGGAATATATATCTAAGGTTGTTATTCTTGATTGTACAACGACTTTGACGAAAACTTTGGTTCCATTGTTATATTTATTCCAAGCGAACTCAAAGTGTTTTGATCGGAGTTGTTTAGAATAGATGACGAATGTGCTTCACAGGAGTGTAGTTTGTCAAGTTGTTTTAAGGCAAGGGTTGCGGTAGGATTGACTGTTGTGCTCACTGACAACAACATTAGTACATCTTTTAGTGACAACTGACCATTTTTTATTTTTAATTTTTCTTTTTTGAACTGCAAAACTGGTTCGAGCATATGTGCTGGGATGAGTTGGATTTCATCATCTAGTTTTGCAAGATATTTTATTGCATTAAGGACACACGCTGCGCTTGCAGTCATCAAGTCTTTAGTTCGGCCAGTTATTATTTTGCCGTTGTTTAGCTCGATCGCGACTACTGGTGAACCTGTTTCTTTTTGCTTTTGTTTTGCTATGCCGACTACTTTGCGATCTAATGGGCTTAGATTAAGTTCGCTCATAAGGTATTCGATTCGACTTACTGTGTCTATGCCTGTTGTGCCTTTCTTGTATTCGCAAAGTGCTTTGTAGTATCTGCGGATAATCTCGGCTTTGCTCGCTTCTTTTACTGCTTCGTCGTCGTAGATGGCAAATCCGACCATGTTTACGCCCATGTCAGTAGGCGATTGATAAAACTTGTCGTTTCCGGTTATCTTTTGCAAAATGTTTCGCACTACTGGGAAAACTTCAAGGTCACGATTGTAGTTCACTGCTGTTTTGTTGTATGCGTTTAGGTGAAAACTATCTATCATATTAACATCTTTTAAGTCGGCAGTTGCGGCTTCATAGGCGATGTTTACTGGGTGATTTAGCGGTAAATTCCATACTGGGAAGGTCTCAAACTTTGCATATCCTGCTTTTACTCCACGCTTGTATTCGTGATAAAGTTGGGATAGACAGGTCGCCATTTTTCCGCTTCCTGGGCCGGGTGCTGTAATGACTACTAGTGGGCTTGTGGTTTCGATATATGGATTTGCGCCATAGCCTTCGTCACTAACAATAGTGTTTACATCGGTCGGATATCCCTTTGTAAATTTGTGGAAGTATACTTTTTCGTTTCTTCGTATAAGTTTGTTGGCGAAAGTTTTGGCCATTGGTTGGTCGTTAAACAAAGTGATTACGATTCCGCTCACTTTCAAACCTGCTTCTCTAAGACAATCGATTTGTCTTAATACATCCATATCATATGTTATGGAGTAGTCGGCCCTGATTTTATTGCGCTCAATATCGTTTGCGCTGATAACGAAAATAATTTCGCACTTGTCTTTGAGTTTTTTAAGCATCTTGACCTTTGCGTCGGGCTCGAATCCGGGCAAAACGCGTGATGCGTGTAGGTCGTCAAATAGTTTGCCTCCAAACTCGATGTAAAGTTTGCCTCCAAACTTGTCTATGCGTTTTAAAATATTCTCGGTTTGGAGTTCGAGATACTTTTTGCTGTCAAAACCTTTTTTCATAGTTATCCTCACTAGTTAGAGTATATCACACACGTCTTATTTTGACAAATACATAACAAAATACAGTTATATTTTTTTGGAATTACTTCAAATTATGTTATACTTACACTAGAAAGGAGTCACATATGCAAAAGCAAAACGACTGCCCACGAAATGCCGTGGAGAAAATACTTAAAAAGTACCAAAACAAAGATAAGGACACAATCAAATGTTTGCACGAAATCCAACAAAAGTTTGGATATATCCCGCGCGAATTTTGTGGTGAGATAAGTCATACTCTTGGTATTAGCGAGAGCGAGCTATATGGAATAATCACCTTTTATACTCAATTTACTCTTACTCCAAAGGCAAAATACAACATTGATGTGTGTATGGGCACTGCGTGTTTTGTAAATGGCGCTGGTGACATTGTGGACGAACTTGAAAAATTGTTAGAAATAAAAATGGGTACTTCGAGCAAGGACGGAAAGTGGGCTCTTACAAACACGCGTTGTGTGGGGTGTTGTGGGCTTGCACCTGTTGTGACAATTAATGGCGAAGTGTATGGCAAGGTCACACGAAATCAAATAAGAGAAATTATTTCCAATTTAAAGTAGGATAGTATGGATATAAAACAATTAGAACAAATTAAAAAACAGCGTCAAAAAGTTATGGCTGTAAGGCGCAATCAAAAGAGTGACCATTGGGAAATAATGGTTTGTTGTAGTTCGGGTTGTGTTAGCAATAAAAGTCATTCGACAATGGAAGGCTTTAAAAAAGCGTGCAAGCAAAATGGCATCAATAATGTCAGCATCAACAAAACTGGCTGTTTTGGTCTATGTGCATTTGGCCCTATCGTCATAGTCAATCCAGGCGATGTGTTTTATTCGAATGTAACAGCCGAGCGAGCAAAAGTTATTGTGGAGCGACACTTGCTAAAAGGTGAAGTTGTCGAAGAGTATTTATTGAAGGAAGATGGTCTTCCAAAAGCACAAAAGGACCAACTCAATTTTTATAAATATCAATATATGATTGCTTTGAAAGATGGCGAGTTGATTGACCCTGAAAATATAGAAGACTATATTGCTGTTGACGGATTTAAAGCATTACACAAAGTACTGACATCTATGACTCCTTTACAAGTTATTGATGAGATAAAAACCAGTGGCTTGCGTGGTCGTGGTGGTGCTGGATTTTCTACTGGCAAAAAGTGGGAACTTACTCGTGTAAACCACTCGGATAAAAAATATGTATTTTGCAACTGTGATGAAGGTGACCCAGGTGCGTTTATGGATAGGAGTATTGTCGAGAGAAATCCTTTTGCTCTTATCGAAGCAATGACTATAGCAAGTTATGCAATAGACGCGCATATGGGATATGTGTATATTAGAGCTGAATATACTCTTGCTCACCAAAGATTGCAAAAAGCAATAGAGGTTGCCAAAAAGTATGGACTTATTGGCAAAAACATACTAGGTACTGGCTGGAACTTTGATTTAGATATAAAGATTGGTGCAGGTGCATTTGTGTGCGGAGAAGAAACTGCATTGTTAAGAAGTTCGGAAGGAAAGCGTGGAGAACCGCGTGTGAGACCACCATATCCAGCGCAAAGCGGTTATGATAATTCGCCTACATTACTAAACAATGTTGAGACATATGTTAATGTGCCTTACATTATACTTAATGGTGGGCAAAACTACGCTAAAATAGGTACTGAAAATAGTAAAGGAACAAAAGTCTTTGCTCTAACTGGAAAGATAAATCACACTGGACTTATCGAACTTCCTATGGGCACAACAATAAGAGAGATTGTTTATAAAATAGGTGGTGGAATCCCTAACAATAAAGAGTTTAAGGCAGTGCAAATGGGTGGTCCAAGCGGTGGCTGTGTGCCAAAAGAATATCTGGATACGCCTATTGACTATGAGAGTTTGCAAAAACTTGGTTCGATGATGGGGTCTGGCGGAATGATTGTGCTAGACGAAGACACTTGTATGGTCGACCTTGCTAGATTTTTCTTGCACTTTTCAGTGGACGAATCGTGTGGCAAATGCACTCCTTGCCGAATAGGAAATAAACGACTGCTTGAAATATTGGAAAAAATATGTGATGGCAAGGGTGAGATGAGTGATTTGGACGAACTTGAAAGTTTGTCACACTACATAAAAGAAAATTCGCTTTGTGGGCTTGGTCAAAATAGCCCAAATCCAGTACTTTCTACACTAAAATACTATAAAGATGAGTACATTGAGCATATTAAAAATCATCGTTGTCCCGCAGGTGTGTGCAAATCTCTTGTGAGGTATGAGATTGACCCTAAAAAATGTGTAGGGTGCAGTGCTTGTTCGAGAGTTTGTCCTGTAAAAGCTATAAGTGGCGAATTGAGATGTCCGTTTGTGATAGACCAACAAATATGTGTAAAATGTGGCAAATGTAAAGAAACTTGCCGTTTTGGTGCAGTAAAAGGGGGAAAATAATGATAAACATTAATGGAAAAAACTTTGAAGCACAAAATGGCGAATTGCTTATAGATGTATGTCGCAAAAACAATATTGAAGTGCCTACACTATGTTATTTGAAAAATGTATGTCACGACAGCAATTGTCGAATATGTATGTGTGAAGTAAATGGCAGATTGATGCCAGCGTGTTCGTGCAGAGTAAGTGACGGAATGAATGTGGTCACAAATAGTGATAGAGTCATAAATTCGAGAAAAACCACTCTAAAACTTATAATGTCAAAACATCATTATGACTGCAAAAATTGTGCGCGTGACCAAAAGTGTAAATTGCAAAAACTTTTTGATGAGTATCATATTGAAAAAAGTGAATATGAAGACAAATTTGAAATTGACGAGTCAAGTCCGTGTATAGTGCGAGACAACAATAAATGCATACTTTGTGGCAGATGTAACAATATCTGTGCAAACACTCAGTCGGTCTTTGCACTTACAAAACAACAACGCGGTTTTGATACTTTTGTGGGCTGTGCATATGATGCGCCATTAAAAGAAAGTACATGCGTGGGTTGTGGTCAATGTGTGCTAGTTTGCCCTACTGGTGCTTTATATGAAAAAAGTGAGATTATGACAGTAAATAGTCTACTTTCTGACAAAAATTACTATGTTACTTGTCAAATAGCGCCGTCAGTGCGTGTTGCACTTGCTGAAGAATGGGGTGAAGAAATTGGCACATTTGACGAAGGCAAAATGGTGGCGTGTCTTAAAAAACTTGGATTTGATAAAGTCTTTGATGTCAATATGGGTGCGGATTTTACAGTAATTGAAGAAGCACACGAACTACTTGACCGCATTGATAGAAAGAGTGATTTGCCACTATTTAGTAGTTGTTGTCCAGCGTGGTTTAAGTATATGCAAAACTTTTATCCTGACCACACAAATCACTTGTCCACTTGCAAAAGCCCGACAGAAATGCTAGGTGCGATAGTCAAAAACTTTTATTCTAAAAAAGAGAAAATAGACAAAAACAAGGTTAAAGTAGTGGGCATAATGCCTTGCACTGCTAAAAAGGGTGAAAAGGAAAGGGGCAAAGATGTGGATGCCGTCCTTACTACTCGTGAACTTGCAAAAATGATAAAAGACGCTGGCATAGATTATAAAAATATAAAGCCTGCTGAATGGGACAAGCCTTTGTCATATTATAGTGGAGCAGGACTAATATTTGGCGTGACTGGTGGTGTCACCGAAGCGGTGCTTAGATATGTATGCAGTTTGCTTGGATATGACAGAGTTGATTTTGAAGAAGTGCGCAAATCCAAAGGTCGCAAAGATGTTTTGATTAGTGCTGGCGACTTCAAATTGAGACTTTGTGTTGTAAACGGTCTTAGTAATGCAAATGCTGTTATGCAAGATATCATTAAGAAAAAGGTTCACTATGACTTTGTAGAAGTTATGGCGTGCCCTGGTGGCTGTATCAATGGTGGTGGCCAACCATATGTCGACTACGACAAGGTCGATATCGAAGATGTCAAACTTCTTAGGGGTGGTTCGCTGTACTCAGTTGATAGCAAGTTGAAGTCGCGTGTGTCCAGCACAAACAAAGAAGTGTCAGATATCTACAAGGACTTTTTCATTCCATCGAAAAACCTTGCACACTCGCTTTTGCATTATAGTCGCAAACCTAAAAAATAAAAAAATTGAGAGCAAAATTGTTTCAAATATTTTGCTCTTTTTTTGTCTAAACTAAAACTACAACAGAATTTGTTATTTATATAAATATAAATAATCTTTTGCAAATTGTTTTGTCTAAGGATTGTTGTGTGCTAAAATAACAATATAAAAATGGAAAATAGGTGTATTATGAAAAGATTGAAAATTGTTTTGGCTTTTGCCCTAGGTATTGTCGCAACTGCTCTCTTTGGGGCTTGTAGTTGTAAAAGAGATACGACTATAAGTGTTACGAGTCTGACTCTTACTCCGTCTGTCGAGAGCAAAGTGGAAAATGGAAAAACCACTATTGATGTTGTGGTTGATGACACATTCACCATTACATACAATCTTTCTCCTAAGGCTTCGACCAACACAAAAGTGTATGTGGACATTGTTACTCCAAATGGCAGTGCATACTTGCTTCCAGAAGGATACATATTTGACAATGGTGTATCGTATGCAGTTAAGTTTGAAGCAAAAGCTTTTGACATAAACAACGAACCTACACCAGTCGAAATAAAGTTTACATCTGATAGTGGCAATCACTCAGCGTATGCGGTTGTGCGTATTCACGACCATCCCGAAGTGCTAGCCCAACCACAAAACCTTCGCTTTGAAGGAGGCAAACTTGTTTGGGATGCGGTCGAACACGCGGACAAATATATAGTTTGCATCAATGGCGAAGACTACACAACATCTTCGACCGAATTTACACCTGTTTTGACAAACGATATCCAAAACATAATCAATGTTACTGCAATAAGCGAAAACATCGAGTATGTCGATGGCCCAGCAAGTAAAAACATTAAGATACTTCCATTGTCTACTCCAAAGATCGAGAGTGTACAAAACGGTCTGTTTACTTGGGTTAAAAACCCTTATGCTACAAATTATATTGCAAATGTAAATGGCTCCGACATAACATTGACAAACGAGCAAAATACATATAATGTAAACTCAGACAATGTATCTCAAGATAGTTTTGACTTTAAAGTAAAATCAGTGTTTTATCACACTGTTGATGGCGTGACAAAAGACGGACTTACACCTTTTGAAGACGAAGAAGGCGTACTAAACTATGTTTTGTCGAGCGATTATAGCGCTGTAAAATCAGTTTTAAAAATTTCAAACCCTACAAATTTGAAAATCAAAAACAAAGAAAATGACGCCCTTACAAACGGAATACTTACTTGGAATAGAGTGAGTGGCGCAAAAGACTACACAGTTTCGATCTCGTCCAACCGTGGACATTATGAATATATTACACGCGATACATATTTTGACTTTACAAACAGTGCAAAAGATATGGGATTTGACCCAGGTGCATATGCTGTAACAGTAAAATCAAATGGCGATAGCGCAAGTACAATTACTGGCAAATATTCGGAGAGTAGTGTTCTCGAATTTTATAAAATGGACTATCTAAGTGGAAGCGTAAATCTAGGCGAAAACAAACTTACAATTGATACAAGCTCGCTTTTGACAAATGGTTTTAGCAACGAACTTATCGAAAAACTAAACTACGAAATCACATTTGTAAATAGTGAAACCACTGTACTCAACAACAAAAATGTGGTTGTAATATCAAATAGTCGTGTATTTGACCTTTCAAAACCAATCATTCCTTCAGCCGAATATATGAAGGTTATCATCCGACCATATGTGGAAGACGAAAGTGTAACAAACATAGCAAATGCAAGCAATGTCGGAATAATTGACGAAATTTCTAAATACGCAGAAGGCTTTACAAAACTTCCTTCTTTGGCAGTTGTTTCTATTTCAAACGCTGGTCTACTAAAAGTAAATATTGACGCAAAAGATGTTGAAACATTTGAAGTAGTCCTTGACGATGAAAACTCGCAAAAGATAAGCAAAACTGCTAGTTTTGTTACAGTCGGAAGTGCAGATGTGACAATCGACCTTACAAAACTTAACCTTGGCTTTGGCACAAGTGCATTGTTGGCGGGCGTACACACAATAAAAGTGTTCCCATCAGCCAGCACTTGCATTGACCCAGACCAAGCATCGTGCGGAAGTTTTGCTTTCACAAAACTTGAAGCAGTAACCGAAATCACAGTTAAAGACAACAAACTTACTTGGTCAAACATATCTGGTAGTTTTGGATACATTGTGGACTTTAACTCACAAAGCCAATTTGCCGAAGAAAATGTGTTTAGTCCAAGTTCGATTCAAGATGTCAATGTCGCAAAAATAACAGTTGTGGGCAATGACAAAAACACAATCAATTCGGACACATTCACAAATTCAAACCTATTAAGAGCCGACCGAATAAGCACATATGATATCACAAATGGCACACTTTCGTGGGAACATCAATCGGGCTCAAAATACATTATGAAGTGTTATGTTGACGGGCTTTTGCAAAGCGAACAAATTATCACCACAAATACTTTTGACACATTCAATCTAAGTAGCAAAACATACATATCTGTTACACGAAGAGTGGACGGAAAGTTTGATAGCGTGGACGGCACAACTGTCATTCTTACACAAAAGAGTGTTGTGCCAGTGGAAAGTATCAAAATCAAAAACAACGATTATTTGCTATCGTTTGAAAATTCTGATAGTAGTGTAGTGCTAGTAAAAATGGTCGACACATCCAATCAAGCACATACACAAACATATACATTGTCAGACCAATCGTTTAATAATACAACATCGACAATAGCACTTGACTCTACATATTTTGGTGTGGGTCTAAACTATATCTCGATTACAAAATTAGGTTCGACAGCACAAGGCATCGGTGACGACAATATCGAATATGTAGCTCGTGGCAGAGAGAGCCAAGCGGTCGAAGTCGAAGTTTTGCCAGCTGTACAAGGCAAAGTGACTAGTGGTCGACTAGTGCTTAACATAAACAGCAAAAACAATCCTAGACTTATGAAAATCACAATAAGCAAGGATCAAATTGCAGGTGCATCAAGTGACTGGACTCAAAGCGTAAATGTGGAGAGCAAAGAAGCCGAGTTTGATTTGAGTGCACTTCCAAGTGGAAACTATAATGTTGTGGCTGTGGCAATCGGCGACAAAAACACAAATGTCATTAATGGCGAGCAAGCAATAATACAAATTACAAAACTAAATGGCACTTCGTTGTATGTAGTAAACGGTCAAATAATGTTTGATTTGGTGGACGGTGCAGACGGATATATCGTAAAACTATATGACGCAATGTATACACCAATCAACGAGAATGTCGAGTACCAAATCAATGAAAAAGGCCTTGTAAAACTAAACACTGCCACCTTGAAAGAAGGCGTGGACTATTTGCTTAACATAAGTGTTGTTGGTGAAGACAACATAGGTTCGAATGAAAGCGCATATAGAAAAATACAAAAACTAAACAACATCACTTCTTTTAATAAAGTGGGTGACACACTAAGTTGGGACAATGTTCCAAAAAACAATGGATTTGCTTTGGAAGGCCTAAACGGATTTGTATTTAGCCAAAATGTCGAAGCTGATACAAACAGCATCTCTCTTCCAAATAGTAGTTTTGAAGGAGCAGGCAAATACGAAATCAAAATAGTTGCGCTTGGCAATACTACAAGTACTGAATCGGATACAGGTTATCTAAATAGTAGCGGAAGTGTTATCGCAGTGTACAAACTTTCTGACCCTAAAAACATCGCTTTGACAAATGGTGTTTTGACTTGGGACGCATACGAAAGTATAGGCGATATAGATAAGCCAGTGGACACTGTTGTTAAAATAACAGTCGCTGGAAAAGATACATACACCTACAACTGCGGAACTTTGACTTCGATTAATCTATATGAAAAATCCGAACTTAGCGGAAATGGATTTACAATAACTATTAAGTACATCGGAAATGAAAACGACATTCTTGACTCAAACGAGATTGTCTACAAAGATGGCGAAGTTGTGAGCAGGATTGCAAGCACAAACCCATTTGTTAAGGACGGCACACTTAGATTTAACAAAGTGGGTGACGCTGTAGATTATGACTTGTATGTTGTAAGCGAAAGTGGTTATGCTTTGATTAATAAAAACAACTATACACTACAAGACAAAGAGTCGTATTATGTTGTGGTCATCAACAACAACTCACTTCTAACAAACACTCCTACAAAAATATGTGTTGTGACTATTGCCCAAGACAACGGAAACTATGTAAATAGTTTGTATTCGGATTCGTTGACAGTAAGCAAACTTATGCTTGGTGCAAATGGTCTTACAATCGGAAGTTATCTAGGTGTAGATGGCAGACTTGTATGGGATAAAGTGGAAAATGCCACAAACTATACAATCTATATCACTGGCGAAAACTCATATGAGAAAATCGCCGATATCACTGGTGAAGCAAGCGAATATTATGATATAAGCGCACTAAATTTGAGTGCTGGCACTTACTATATCACTGTTAGAGCAAATGGCAGTCTTGATACTAGCACTAGCGTTAATTATCTAAATAGTGACATCTCAAATAGAGTTGTTGTCAAATATGTAAACGACTCAATAGAGATACAAAGTCAAAATGACATTTTGAAATGGAAAAGTGTAGAAGGTGTTGATAGTTATAAAATAACAATCACCGACGGCATAAGCACCCAATATCGCATTGTTAAAGAGAACGGAAACAACGAATACAATTTGAAAAACGATTCGTTTGTTTCTACTGAAAATGGCGTGTACACAATAAGTGTTGTGCCATACACACTTGACCAAGCATACTATCTTGTCGAAGCAAGCAGTCCTATACTTCTAAATGTGGTTAAGACTTCTGCAATTTTCGACTTAGGTATTAAAGATGGTATCCTTACTTGGAAAGTAAAAACAGACGACCTTACAGATTCGGATCGTGCGACACTTATCGAATATTATGAAAAATATCGTGACCACGAAGATGCGGGCGAACCTACTCTTGAAGGTCTTCAAAAATATCAAAAGTATTATCACTACTGGAATTTCGAACTTGTCATCAATGGCAAATCAAATATGATAATCCCTACTGCATGTGAAAAAGACGAATATGACGCTACATATTTGAGATTTTACTATCAACTTCTTAGTGCAGTGACTGAAAACACCGAATATGTGATCAATATCAGATCGCGTGGAAATAGCACTGTATTAGACAAAGACGACAAGGTCATAACCAGTGTAAAAACAACAATTTCAAGCAATCTTGTAGCCACTCCACTTGTAGCATACAAGACAACAGTGCCTAGCGGGGTTGCTACTCAAAATGGGCTTATCACTTTCAATCTGGTTACAACAGGTGATAGTTCTCATCCATATGTGCAAGAATAC
>CALEWH010000028.1 GCA_937925475.1 uncultured Clostridia bacterium | reverse complement strand
ACTAAGGTCCCAAAGTTTATGTTAAGTGGTAAAGGATGTGCAACTGCTAAAACAATCAGGATGTTGGCTTAGAAGCAGCCATTCATTAAAAGAGTGCGTAATAGCTCACTGATCGAGTGGATGTGCGCCGAAAATGACCGGGGCTAAAACATAACACCGAAGTTTAGGGATAGAAGCAATTCTATCGGTAGAGGAGCAATGTGTACTGGGCTGAAGCCTAACCGAAAGGGAGGGTGGACTGTACACAAGAGAGAATGCCGGCATGAGTAGCGAGATGGGAGCGAGAACCTCCCACGTCGAACACGCAAGGTTTCCTGGGGAAGGCCAGTCCTCCCAGGGTAAGTCAGGACCTAAGTCGAGAGCGAAAGCTGTAGATGATGGACAACTGGTAGATATTCCAGTACCACCGTACATCGATAAAGAACGATGCAGGGACGCAGAAGGATAATAGGACCATGGGGATGGAAATCCATGGCTAAATCATGAGGCCGACAAGTAGTAAAGTACGCTTGTTATTTAAAGGCTAGGTGATGATGGGGAGTGAAATTTAGTAACGAAGCCTATGAGTTCACGCTGACGAGAAAAACTGCTAAGGAGATGTAAAGTGCCTGTACCGCAAACCGACACAGGTGCGTAGTATGATTAATACAAGACGAACGGGATAACCCTTGTTAAGGAACTCGGCAAAATTACCCCGTAACTTAGGGAGAAGGGGTGCCTATGGCAACATAGGCCGCAGTGAAGAGGCCCAAGCAACTGTTTACCAAAAACACAGGTTTCTGCTAAAGCGCAAGCTGAAGTATAGGAGCTGACGCCTGCCCGGTGCTGGAAGGTTAAGGGGAAGTGTTAGAGAAAAGAGTATATCTATCTTGAAGCACAGAACTTAAGCCCCAGTGAACGGCGGCCGTAACTATAACGGTCCTAAGGTAGCGAAATTCCTTGTCAGGTAAGTTCTGACCCGCATGAATGGCGTAATGATTTGGGCGCTGTCTCAACAAGGGACCCGGCGAAATTGAAGTATACGTGAAGATACGTATTACCCGCGACAGGACGGAAAGACCCCGTAGAGCTTTACTATAGCTTTGTATTGAGTTTTAGTTTTAGATGTACAGGATAGGTGGGAGACTATGAAACCAGGGCGTTAGCCTTGGCGGAGTCAACCTTGGGATACCACCCTTCTGAAATTGGGATTCTAACATTCACCCGTTATCCGGGGAGTGGACAGTGCATGGTGGGTAGTTTGACTGGGGCGGTCGCCTCCGAAAGAGTAACGGAGGCGTTCAAAGGTTCCCTCATGATGGTTGGAAACCATCAATAGAGTGTAAAGGCAGAAGGGAGCTTAACTGCAACACTTACAAGTGGAGCAGATACGAAAGTAGGACTTAGTGATCTGGTGGTAGAGTATGGAATTGCCATCACTTAACGGATAAAAGTTACCTCGGGGATAACAGGCTGATTCTTCCCAAGCGTTCACAGCGACGGGAGAGTTTGGCACCTCGATGTCGGCTCGTCACATCCTGGGGCTGAAGCAGGTCCCAAGGGTTCGGCTGTTCGCCGATTAAAGTGGTACGCGAGCTGGGTTCAAAACGTCGTGAGACAGTTTGGTCCCTATCCGTCGTGGGCGTTGGATATTTGAGAGGACCTGCTCCTAGTACGAAAGGACCGGAGTGGACGTACCTATTGTGTGTCTGTTGTCGCGCCAGCGGCATTGCAGGGTAGCGAAGTACGGAATGGATAAATGCTGAAAGCATCTAAGCGTGAAACCAGCCTCAAGATGAGATATCCCATTGCTTTAAGCAAGTAAATCCCCTTGAAGATTACAAGGTTGATAGGCCAGAGGTGGAAGAGTAGTAATATTTGTAGCTGACTGGTACTAATAGGATGAGGGCTTGATCAATTATTAATTGACGATATAATCGTATTATTCTCAAATTCTTGGTTAAGTTTTCAAAATGAAAATATGTAGTTGTGAGTGTTCTAATAGACACTTTGCCATTGTTGGTGATTTGAGCGAAGGGGTTCACCTGTTCTCATACCGAACACAGAAGTTAAGACCTTCAGCGCCGAAAATACTTGCTTGGAAACGAGCCGGAAAAATAGGTCATTGCCAACTTTCCAATTAAAGAAGACCGTAAGGTCTTCTTTTTTTCGCTTCGATTAATACCTGTTTTTTACACCGATTCAAATTGATGGAAAAATACTTCGCCTTGTCTTGTTTGCTTTCTAATGATCATTGCATACTTTCTAATAATGGAAGCCCATATGTTTGGACTTTTTTATTTTTTATTTTTGGCTTTTATATATCTATGGCTATACTTACTTTACAATGGTATCTTTATTATTATTTAAAAGTTTATTGTATTTGTTGTTCACATTGTATCCTATTATTTCAATTATTATAGGTATTATGCAAAGTATAAAAAAAGACCTAGATTTAGGTCTTTTTTCTGTGGATTAAAATTATTGATTGTTGCCCATTTCGTATTGTTCGTCAAGTGCTCTTTGGTGCTCGATAATTGACTCGATTAGTTCGGCATTTGATTTTGCTAATTTTTTAGCACGCTTTACTTGGTTTGGGTTTACCTTATTTGCACGAGCTTGTTTTTGCTCTGCTTTTATCATATGGTTTTTAAGTCTTTCATTGTAAGCAACCATTTCTTCGTTTGTTGCTCCCAATTTCTCCATATGTTTTGTGTTCTCTTTTGTGCGTTCTTCAATTCTCTTTACTGTAGCGCGTTTTGCCATAATTTTTCTCCCTTGTGTTGTTTTTCTTTGGTGATTATATTATACAATATGGGTGTAAAATGTCAATAGGGGATTTGAATTTTCTTTTGAAATATAAAACAAAAAAAGTAAGTCAAACTGACTTACTTATGTTGGCGCCTCAAGTAGGATTCGAACCTACAACCTATCGGTTAACAGCCGAGTGCTCCACCGTTGAGCTATTGAGGCTAACGATAGTATTATATGTAATTTTAAAAACAATGTCAAGATGTTTTGCATAAAATATTAATCTTTTTATTGTTTTGTTTTGATAGATAGGATTACTTACAATAGGGAAAGATCATTAATAAATATTTGTTTTACATAGTGGTCAAAATGATATATAATTTACATGTAGATAGGAGAGAAGCGATGATTGTACTTGCATATGACCATAGAGGTTATGGATTGATGACTAAGGTCAAAAAATATTTGGAAAGCAAAAAACTTGAATATGTAGAGTATGCAAGTAGCGTGTATGATGCGAGTGACAGTTATGCACAGTTTGCGAAGGAAGCAAACAAGAAGGTGCTAGAAAACAGCAATAATCGAGGCATATATTGTTGTCGCACAGGCATAGGCATAACTATGTCTGCAAATCGTCAAAAGGGAATTAGGGCAGGATTGTGCCATGACACATACACAGTTAGACTTGCTCGAAACGACGACAACATCAATGTACTATGCATTAGTGGAGAAACGGCTTTTTGTAGGGTTAAAAAGATGATAGATGTATTTTTAAACACAGACTTTGAAGGTGGTCGTCACATAGAAAGATTGGCCGAACTTGATAAATAAAAATAAAGCACATTATAGTGCTTTATTTTTTTGCCAAGATTTCACTTGTCATTGGGTCAATAATTACGCTATGTGATGTGCCCGAAGTATTGACGAAACACACATACCAAAAATAATCTGTACTACTTATTTTGCTATCGTGGATAATTTTGATATATACTTCGCCGTCAAAACCTTTTTTCGCCCAGCCTTTAAGTTGGGGTTTGAGCGCCTTTGTGGAGATTTCGAGTGCTTTGTTGTGGTCAACTTTCCACTGAGAGTTTATTTTGTTGAGAGTGACACTTGTAGTAAAACTTCCTATTGTTATGTCCAGATTGATCGGGTTGTCGGTGTCTATGATGGTTCCGATATCTGCGACATATGTGTTGTCGAATGGATTTAGCACCAAAGTTCCGCTAAACGACTTGCTCTCATTTGTAAGAGAATACGCACCAGACTTGACATAACCGATGTTTGTGTTTTGCAAAGTAACTGCGATGACCCCAAACTGCGTAAGGGGAGTGCAAACCCCGTTTATGACATACTCTTCTTCTCGCTTGCCCGCCATAAACGAAGCGACAACATTTTCGTTTTCGCCGATGTAGATGTTTTGGCGAACTTCGGCGATGTTTTGACGAGCGACTTTCAGTAGTCGACTACAACCCGCAAGTACTATGCAAACAAGCACAATTATTGTAAGATATTGATATTTTTTCATATTTCACCTTGTTTTTATTAATATAATAGTGTATGAAGAAATGTGTTTTGATATGATAGTGCGCAAAAACATTTGAGAAACTGGTTATTGTTTGATATACTAATTAAGACGAGGGATTATGAAAAAGTCAAAAACAGCAATCTTAATATCATCAATCGTAGTTGGATTTTTGCTAATTGTAGTCGGAGTTTTTTTGCTACTTGCATTTGTTTTTCCTTACAAACTTGCGCACGATGTGTACGATTTGGGATTTAACACCTATGCGTACAAACTTTATGTAAGAGCATACGACAAGGACAAAAACAATGTTGACGCGCTATATATGGCGCTAAATCTTAGCATAAAACTTGGCGACAACGAAGGCATTGAAACCCATTTTGAAGAGTTTTCGTCAAAAGAAAACTACAACCTTTATGTGTCAAATATTGACAAAGCGAATGCTAGAAAAGATGCAAATGTGCTAATTAAGAGCACGCTTCTAAATGAGGACAATTATCTAAAAAACCGCTATGTTATGGCACTTGTCAGCCAAAACAAGTTTGACAAAGCCATTGAGTTTTGCAAAAACAGCATAATAGAGAGTCCATCGACATTTGTTCTTGGAAATTATTACTATGCAAACTTTGCAAAAGACGCCGTAAATAAGGCCGATTTGCAATTTTTACTTGACGATAGTGTGTATAGCGAAATGCAAAGTTATTTTAGCACACTTAGCGCAGACTTTAAGTCGAGTTTTGCACTTGACAAGTTGCCAGAGCGCGTGTGTGCCGGAAACCGCATTATTACTGTCGGAAACAATTTGTTATATTTCAACAGCCGATTTGAAAACACACTTTTGTCAAACGAAGAAGTTGGCGAAATTGTCAACATTATAGAAAGCACAAAACAAGCAGTTAATCTACTACTAATGGAGTAATTTGTGACAATAGAAGATATGAAAAAAGAAGACCGCGAACAGTTTGCTGGTCTAATAAACACAACCTATTCTAAGGACAAATTTCTTGATGAAAGTGTCCTTAGTTTTATTGCGCGCATTAGTGCAAAATACAAGGTTGAGATAGCAGTTTGTGTAAATAGAAAAGGTAAAATTACATCCACAAGCATTGGCGACAGCAGTAGTGTGGGGATAAGTGGTGACAAGGATACAAAGTATTTGTCGGGCATCAGACTTATACACACACATCCGTTTGCTTCGTCAAAACTAAGCAATATGGACTTGTCCGCACTAAAAAATAGCAAGTATGATTGCGTTTGTGCTATTGCGGTCGATGAGAAAGGCATCGTGGACGGCGAGTGCGGGTTTATAAACGGCGATAAGGTCGATAAAATATATCTTCCAAATGGCAATTATATCAATAAATATGGCCTTATGGAAAAGATACAAGAGTACGATAAGTTGTATCGTGACAGTATGGAAAACACATATTCGACCGATGGCAAAACATATCGTGCAGTGCTTGTAAAGGTTGCGCTTAATCGTGAAAACATTGCCGAAGATATGGAAGAACTCGAATCTTTGGCGACCACAGCGCACATTGAAACAGTGGGCAAAGTATCGCAAAATCGTGTCAAACCTGATGTGAAATACTACATTGGGGAAGGCAAACTAGTCGAACTTAAAGACACAATCCAACTAACAGATGCAAATTTGGTCATATTTGACAACGAACTCACTCCACGCAAACAAAAAAATCTTAGCAATGCGCTAGGGGTTAAGGTGGTGGATCGCAGTTTGCTTATAATAGATATATTTTCCCAACGCGCTCGCACAAGTGAAGGCAAACTGCAAATCGAACTTGCCAAACTTAAATACGACTTGCCACGCGTGAGCAATGGTCAAGGCGCAGTGTCAGGCGGATTTAGGGGAAACAGTGAGAGCCGAAGCGAAATAGATAGGCGAGTAATCGAAAAGAGCATACAAAGAAAAACCGAAGAACTAAAACGCCTTAAAAAACAACGCGAGATAAATAGAAGCAACCGCAAGAAAAACAATGTTCCGTCTGTTGCTATTGTGGGATATACAAATAGTGGAAAGAGCACTCTTATGAACTTGATTACGAGAGCAAATGTGTACGAAAAGGACGAACTTTTTGCGACCCTAGACACTACATCAAGGCTTGCGCGCATAACTGATGACTGTCAAGTAGTTTTGGTCGATACAGTCGGATTTATCAAAAACCTACCACACGAATTTGTTGAAGCGTTTAGTAGTACACTAGAAGAGAGCGTGTACTGTGATATATTGTTGCATGTGATAGATCTATCAAACCCAAACTACGCCGAGCAAGAAAAAGTGGTTGAGGGAGTACTACGCAAACTTGGCTGTAATAGCCCAGTTATCAAGGTTTACAACAAAATAGACAAGTACAAAGGTGAGAGTATGCCAAGTGGTGACAATGTTGTGTGCATATCGGCAAAGAAAAACATCGGCATTGACAAACTTAGAGAACTTGTCGTAGAGCAAGTAAACAAACTAAATAAAAACAAAAATTAATGTGTTATGAAAAATTAACACATTTTTTTAATCTCCGCATATTATGAAGTAAAGCATAACATAATTTGCTTTTAGATTAATTAGGAGGAGATTATATGTTTTTCGGAATGAACGGCTATAATGGATGCAACAAAGGTTGTGACAATCGCGAAAAAACCAACTTCGGTGGTGGTTGCGATTGCTGTACTTTAATTTTAATCTTATTAATGTGCGGTTGTAACGGCTTCGGCGAAGACAACTGCTGCTGGAACATAATTTTATTGTTACTTTTACTTCAATGCATCTGTAAATAGTGTCTTACATAAGGGGGCTGAAAATTTTCAGCCCTTTTTTTATTTTTTATACATAATTGGTAAATTTTGGAAAATACTACTAAAAACAAATGATAAATCACCTTTTTGGGAGCATTGTTGTTGGCTTACTTTTTATCGATAGAAAAATGTTAGTATATATTATATATTTATATAACTTTATCGAATAATTTGTTGACAATTAATATGCAAAAGGTTAAACTATATTCGACTAATTTAGAGGAGATTTATTACTTTATGAAAGGCAAAAAGTACATTGTACCAGTTATGTTGGCATCTCTTGTAGGCGCACCAGTTGCTGTTCTAAACGGCGCTGTTATGTCAAGTGCCAATGCTTATGATTCTTCAAACAATTTGAGCGTTGTTGGCCCAGAGATTACACTTGCTGGTTATAAGGCAAAATACAAAAAAGGCGAGTCTATCAAAGTACCTAAGGTTCAAGGTTTGGGAGCAGACTTTAAACAAGAAATTAAAGTTGTGGACCCACTTGGAAATGAGTATGATGTTGAGGGCAATACCTACGCTGCTACTTATGCAGGTACTTACAAATTTAAGTACAGTCTATATCGTGTTAGCGGTGAAACAAAACAAAGTATCGACACCAATCTTTTCGAAGAAGTTTCGATTTTTGTAGAAGGTGACGACTATACTATTGAGTCACTTACAAACTCATACCATGTTGTGCCTAGCGAAATGAAATATACTGCAAATCGTGTAGTTACTTTCCCAGTACCAAAGGTTTTGAAAAACGACGACCTTCAAAATCTTACTGATGGCACACTTCAAGTTGTTATCACAAAAACTGGCTCAAATGATGAGATTATACTAAAAAGCAGTGACACAAATCAATATGTAGCAAAAGACGCTTCAAACAATACTACTGGTGAAGCATACTTTACTCACACATTTACTTCCGCAGGCAGATATAGATACAAATATCAATATGTTGTGGGTACAGAAGTTGTTGCGACTACTGAGGCAAAAACATTTAGACTTAGCGAAAACACTACTGTCGAAGATGTCGAACTTAACTTCTCGACTCTAAGTGACATAAGCACAACTGGTGGCGAAGTAGGAAAGGCTATTGACTTACCACAAGTAAAAGTGTTTGAGAAAGGAAACACTAGCAAAACTTATGAAGCTTACACTAAGATAGTAGTAACATACTTGGGAAGCGAGAGCGTAACCAATAGAGTTATGGAACTTGAAGAAGATGGTTTTTCATTTATCCCTAAATACACAGGAAACTATCAAGTAGAGTACAATATTAGTATCCCTAATATGAATGGACTATCTGTTAAAAACGCTAAAAAATATATTATCGAAGATGTTTCGGACACAACAAGCCCAGATGTATATTTGACTAATAGCTATAATATCGGCGAAGACGGAAAAGTAACCACTCTTGATGGCAGTGTTGATTTGACTGATATGGAAGTTAAGGATGCTGTTAGTGCTATTGGTGACAGATCTTATGCTGTAAACTCATATTATAGACTTAGTGATGCTGATCCTAGCGAAGTTACTGTTGAGATCCCAGCAGCATATGTAAACGACAATCACGCAAGCATTAAAGACATCAAAGTTACTCGTGTTCTTTACAAGAAAGGAAATAGTAGCAATACATTTACACTTGTAAAACAAGATGGCGAAAATGAAGAGAAAGACGCTACTAAGGTGGCTTATTACACATTTAAGAAAGATGCTAATGGCGCTGGTGACTATGTTGTAAGATATACAGTAGAAGACGATAGCACTACTGGAAACTCAAAGACATATTCTTACTATATCCACATTGTAGAAAGTAGCAAACTTGACACTGCATGGATCCCACAAATCACAATCGACGCTAGTGACAATCTTCCATCGTCAATAGAGGCAGACGACTTGGAGAATATCACATTCAACAAGCCTTCTGTTGTGGACAAACATAACGGAAATATCTATGACGAAAATCTAGATGTTCACACATACATTGCTTATAGCGATACTCAAATTGCTACTGCAAAAGATGTTTACGAACTAAACAGCAAAGTAGAACTTAAAGCAAACGACAAAGACCAATTTGAAATTGATTTTAGCGAGAATGCACCACTTTCTACAAGCAAATATTTGTATGTAGTAAGCACTGCTAAAAATAGTTACAATAACACTCTTGCTTATGAGTTTAAAGAAATCAAAATCAATCGTCCTAGTCAAGAAGGGGACAATGCTCCTAAATTCCAACTTGGTGTAAAAGACAATCTTACTGACTTTACAGCAAGCGGATTTAATAGCGCTCTTATCGATAGAAACAAACAAGAAGATGGCGTACTAGACAGCACAGGCACATATGCTCTTAGTGACAATGGTCTTACTGCTGAGTACAAAGGTCTATTTAACCAAGGCGATAAAGTTATACTTCCAGCTATGACATTTAATGACGAAAACGATGATATGACTGTAAGCGTATATGTAACATATCCATCAAATGATGGAAATGTAAACAAAATTGATGTTACTTCATACGACCGTACAAACTGGGTAAGTGGAAGCACTCATTACAGCACAATCTCAAATGCTTCGTTTGTAGCAGACTATGCTAAAATGTACACTGTGACATATGTTGCAAGAGATGTAAACAACTACTTTACTTGCCGTTCGTTTGGTGTATATATCAATGATACAGTTGCTCCTGTTATCAAAGTGAAGAACAACTCAAAATTTGCTGAAAATGTAGAAGTTGGTACTTGGTTTAAAGTTCCTACTGCATATGTAGAAGACAATGGTGAAGTTGATGATACTATCAAGACTTCTTGGAGAGTAGTAAGTTCTAGTGGTACTTACCAATCAAAATCTGATAGTTTCCGTCCAATGAGCACTGGCACATACTATGTAATTTACTCAGCTGTTGACGCTGCCGGAAATCCTAGCGAAACTTCGGAAAAACAATATCCAGTAACTGTTGTTGCTACAAAAGATCCAAAAATCAGTCTTGTTACTACAAACTATGACGAAGAACTTGACTGGGATTATACAAACAAATTTGTATACTTTGCAGTTCCAAAAGCACAAGCCGAAGACAGTCTTGGAAGCGTAACTGTTGGAACACCAGTAGTTAAAGACGGCAATTCGCAAACAGTAGATATGGTAGACATTCCTACTGAAATGCAAAGCAAATACACTGAAAGTGACTACTATTTCTACAAAGCAACTTCGCAAGGAAAATACACAGTAACATATACTGCTAAAAATAGTTTTGGTAGAGAAGCGACTACTACAATCAACATTGAAGTTGGTGACTGCGTAGCACCTATAATCTCATGGGTGAACAAAGACGAAGACTTTAAGGCTAGCGTAAACGAAGGTGACACATGGCAATTTAAGATGTCAATGGTTAACATCGAAGACAACCTAGACGAAACAATCGCAAGTGACAACATCACAATCACTATGACAGATCCAGACGGAAAAGTAGTAGAAAATGGTGATGACTACAAATACACATTTGATAAAGTAGGAAACTACACATTCAAAATCAAAGCAAAAGATACTGCCGGAAATGACACATACAACACTTATAGTTATACAATCACAGTAAAAGCAAAAGACGCAAATACCGACAACAAAAACACTGTTTTGGGTATGAGTCCAGCGCTAGGAACTACACTTATTGTACTTTCAGTTGTTGTGCTTGGTGGTGTAATTGTTTACTTTGTACTTTCTAGCAATAAAGCAAAAAAAGTTGCAAACAAAAACAACAAAAGCAAAAAATAACAAATAATAAATCTCTATAAGAACAAGCGCATTGCTTGTTCTTTTTTATCAAATTTTACTTAGGCACTTACAAGACGCAAATAAATATTTGTTTTCAAAAGTCAGATATGGTACAATAATATTAGAGGGAACAATGTTAGACAAATTTTCAAATAAATTGCTTAAAAAACTCAATAATTTGTGTGACGAAGGCTACAAGGTGCTTGACAAGGAAGAACTTGCCGAGAGTATGCATTGCAGTATTGTTTCTGTCGAAAACAACTTGAAAAATTTTGAAGACCTAGGTTATATTGACATAAAGTACAGTGATGAAAGTGTTGTTTGTCTTTCTACACTTGTAAAGGCGCGTCAAGAGATCGAAGTAAGTGATGACAAAAATATCTACAACAAACGAATTATGCGACTACTTATTACTTGCTGTGTTTTGTCGAGTGTTTTTGCATTTTTAGGTGCATTGATAGGAAAACTTATATTAGGATAAAGATATGTTGAAAAAAGAAAAGTTGGTGATGGACTATATTTTTGACAAGTCAAACGGCAAAGACAGCGTGCTTATCAGCGTCAAAGAAATAACCGGTGTTTTGACTCAAAGTCTAATGGAAACAAGCGATGTTGAAGTCGACGAGATTTTGCAAAACCTTTCTATGGACGGCTATATTAATGTGATTTTGTCTGACAAAAAAGGCAAGCCGATTTACTGTGTTAGTCTTGATAAAAAGGGTGTTAGTTGGCGCAGAGATGCGGAAAACCGCAGAAAAACCACAATTATGCTTGTAGTAAGAACAGTTTTGCTGGCTGTGCTTTCGTTTGTTGTGGGAATAATACTCAAAGCAGTGTTTAAGTAATTTATCAAACATTTGTACGATTAGTATAAAAACCTTTTGCATTTACAATAATTATGATATAATAGAATTGTATTTTATACAGTTCTTTTTTTAAGGTGATTATGGACAAATTTGTTTTGCATAGTAAGTACAAACCTACTGGTGACCAGCCACAAGCAATCGAGTCGCTTGTCGAAGGCATAAATGACGGGCTTAGATATCAGACTCTTCTTGGCGTTACTGGCAGTGGAAAAACTTTTACTATGGCCAATGTTATTGAAAGAGTTAATAGGCCGACTTTGGTTATTGCGCACAATAAGACACTTGCTGCCCAACTCTGCAATGAGTTTAGGGAGTTTTTTCCTGAAAACAGAGTCGAGTACTTTGTTAGTTATTATGACTACTACCAACCCGAAGCCTACATTGTGTCGTCTGACACCTACATCGAAAAAGATATGTCTATCAATGACGAGATAGACAAACTTCGTCACTCAGCGACTTGTTCGCTTTTCGAAAGAAGAGATGTAATAGTTGTTGCTAGTGTTTCGTGTATATATGGACTTGGTGCACCAGAGATGTATTCGAGTATGTGTTTGTCACTTAGACCGCACGATATGATAAAAAAGAACGACATCACTCGCAAACTTATCGAGTTGCAATATGAACGCAACGACATAGATTTTAAGCGGGGGAGTTTTCGTAGCCACGGTGATGTGCTTGACATTATTCCGCCATCAAAAAGTGATGTGGGAATAAGGATTGAGTTTTGGGGTGACGAGATTGAAAGCATAAGCGAAATTGAAGTTTTGACTGGGCGCAAAATACACAATCTCGAACACTGCTTTTTGTTGCCGGCGACACACTATGTGATCAGCCCTGCAAAACTTGATGAAGTATATGAGCAAATCAAACACGACTGTCTTGTGAGAGTAAAAGAGTTTGAAGAAGCGGGCAAACTAATCGAAGCCCAACGCATAAAAGAGCGTACTTTTTACGACCTTGAAATGATGAAAGAAGTGGGTTATTGCAACGGGATAGAAAACTATTCGCGCTATTTTGATGGACGAAAACCCGGTGAAGCGCCATACACTCTTATGGATTATTTTCCAAAAGACTACATTGTTTTTGTAGACGAGAGCCACATTACTTTGCCACAAATTAGGGCAATGTTTGGTGGGGATTTTTCGCGCAAAACTAATCTTGTAGAGTATGGTTTTAGGCTTCCGGCGGCGTACGACAATCGTCCACTAAACTGGGACGAGTGGGAAAGGCGTATTCCGCAAGCCATATTTGTTTCGGCGACCCCAGGCGAGTGGGAGCGCGAACATTCGGACAATATTGCAGAGCAAATAATAAGACCTACTGGACTGCTTGACCCTGAGGTTATAATAAGACCAGTTGAAGGACAAGTGGACGACCTTATTGGTGAAATCAATTCGACAATAGAAAAAGAAGGTCGTGTGCTTGTGACCACACTTACAAAGAAAATGGCGGAGAGCCTTACAGACTACCTTAGCGAGAAAGGGATTAAGGTCAAATATCTGCACTCGGATATTGATACACTTGATCGGGTTGAGATTATCAATTCGCTTAGAAGGAAAGACTATGATGTATTAATCGGCATAAATTTGCTTCGTGAAGGACTTGATATTCCCGAAGTAAAACTTGTGGCTATATTGGACGGTGACAAAGAAGGATTTTTACGAAGTGAGTGGGCGCTTATCCAAACAATCGGTCGTGCTTCGCGTAACAGTGAGAGCCGAGTAATCATTTACGCCGATGTTATGACAAAGAGCATCGTGGCAGCGGTGAGTGAGACTGCAAGGCGTCGCAAAATCCAAATGGCATACAATGCTGAGCACAAAATTGTTCCGAAAACAATAATAAAACCTATTAAAAACACGCTAGAAATAACCAAAAAGGCGAGTGGCAAAGGGAATAAAAAACTTACTAAATGGGAAAAAGAAAGTAGGATAGCCGACCTTACACAAATGATGAATGTTGCTTCATCGTTGCTTGACTTTGAAAAAGCAATCAAACTTAGAGATGAAATTAAAAAATTAAAGGAAAACAAATAATGCTAAAAGACATTGTTATAAAAGGTGCAAGAGAAAACAACCTTAAAAACATAGATCTAACAATTCCAAAAGAAAAACTTGTTGTGTTTACAGGGGTGAGTGGTAGCGGAAAAAGCACACTTGCCTTTGACACAATTTTCGCCGAAGGCCAAAGGCGATATATGGAGAGCCTAAGCAGTTATGCGCGTCAATTTTTGGGACAAATGAGCAAACCCGATGTTGATAGTATCGACGGACTTTCACCAAGTATCTCGATTGACCAAAAAACAACTTCAAACAATCCACGAAGTACTGTCGGAACAGTGACCGAGATATATGATTATTTGCGTTTGTTTTTTGCACACATTGGCACTCCATATTGTCCAAATTGTCATATTCCTATCAAGACTCAAACAATCGACAACATTGTAGACAAAATAATGGAGTATGAAAATGGTACTCGGATTATGTTGCTTGCAAACATATGCAAGGGCAAGAAGGGGACTTTTACCAAAGAACTAAAAGACCTTCAAAAAGAAGGTTATGTGAGAGTGCGAGTAGACGGAAAAGTATACAGCCTTGATGAGCCTATCGAACTTGAAAAAAACAAGGCGCATACAATTTATGTGGTTGTGGATAGGCTGGTTGTGAGTGATGGCATTGAAAAAAGATTGACCGAGTCAGTCGAGCAGACGCTAAAACTTGGAAAAGGAAAAATCACCGTAAATACGGGCGAAAATGACATATTGTATAGTACTATGCATAGTTGTGCAAATTGTGACTACTCAGTAGACGAGATTGCTCCGCGTGTATTTTCATTCAACACTCCATATGGTGCTTGTCCCGAGTGTGACGGTCTTGGCTTCAAACAAATTATTGACCCAAACAAAATACTTGTTAATGAAAATTTGTCATTGGCAGAAGGTTGTATTAATGCAAGTGGTTGGGCTTATGACAATCTTATGTCGAATATGTTTTATAGAAGTGTGTGCAATTATTTTGGAGTAAGCTTAAATACTGCGTGGAAAAACCTTCCTGCAAAAGCACAAGATATGATTTTGTATGGCACAAAAGGCGAGAAAATCCCTGTTGAATATAGGTCGAAAGGTGTTTTGCGCACAGGTGAAGTCAAGTTTGAAGGCATAATTCCAAATCTTATGAAGCGTTATCGCGAAACCACGAGTGACTTTATAAAAACTGAGATATCCAAACTTTTTAAAGAATTGACTTGCCCAAAATGTAATGGAAAAAGGCTAAATGAAGTCGCACTAAATGTATTTGTCGAAGGCAAAAACATTTGGGATGTATGCAATATGTCGATTGCACAAGCCAAAAAATATTTTGAAAGTTTACGCCTTACGGATTCGCAAAAATTGATTGCTGAGCCAATACTAAAAGAAATAAACAACCGACTAAGTTTTCTACTTAATGTAGGGCTAGATTATCTTACTTTGTGGCGTATGTCAGCGACCCTAAGCGGTGGTGAAGCCCAACGCATAAGGCTTGCGACACAAATCGGAAGCGGACTTACTGGTGTAATTTATATTCTTGATGAGCCAAGTATAGGCTTGCACCAAAGGGACAATGAAAAACTTATTGCGACTCTTAAAAATCTAAGAGATTTGGGAAATACAGTTATTGTAGTGGAGCACGATGAAGATACTATGCGAAGTGCCGATTTTATCGTAGATATAGGGCGTTTTGCAGGTGTTAATGGTGGCGAAGTTGTGGCTACTGGAAGCGTGGAAGACATTATAGAAGAACCACGCTCACTTACTGGAAAATATCTTTCTGGTGAGTACAAAATACCTATTCCAAAGCAAAGGCGTGTTGTGAAAAATGGTTATATAACCATAACTGGTGCGACCCATCACAACCTTAAAAACATTAATGTAAATATTCCGCTTGGAATACTAACCGCAATAACTGGTGTGAGTGGAAGTGGCAAGAGTAGTCTTATGAATGACATATTGTTTCCAGCCATCAATAATAGACTCAACAACACATCATATCCAGAAGGCGCGTACAAGTCTATTAGTGGAGTCGAGCGCATTGACAAGATAATCAACATCGACCAAAGTCCAATAGGTCGTACTCCTAGGAGCAATCCAGCGACATACACAAATGTGTTTACTGACATAAGAAATCTTTTTGCTAGCACTAACGACGCAAAAGAGCGTGGTTATACAGCGGGCAGATTTTCGTTTAATATTGCGGGCGGGCGTTGTGAGCACTGCGGTGGTGCTGGAATAAACAAAATCGAAATGTTTTTCTTGCCAGATATGTATGTGACTTGTGACGAATGTGGTGGCAGACGCTACAACCGCGAAACCTTGCAAGTCAAATACAAAGGCAAAAGCATATATGATGTGCTAGAAATGACTATTGACGAAGCAAACGAGTTTTTTGAAAATATCCCTAGAATACACAACAAATTGCAAACTCTTGTTGATGTTGGACTAGGATACATC
This sequence comes from uncultured Clostridia bacterium, assembly GCA_937925475.1. Lineage (GTDB taxonomy): Bacteria > Bacillota > Clostridia > Christensenellales > UBA1242 > UBA11490. The sequence continues at coordinate 20,953 of CALEWH010000028.1, read as the reverse complement.
AAACTTGGTCAACCAGCGACCCAACTTAGTGGTGGAGAAGCGCAAAGAGTCAAACTTGCGACCGAATTAAGTAGAAGGGGCACTGGCAAGTCGTTGTATTTGCTTGACGAACCTACAACAGGACTACATTCATATGATGTCGACAAACTTATCAAAATACTAAATCGGCTTGTTGATGCGGGCAATACTGTCGTAGTCATCGAGCACAATCTTGATGTGATAAATTGTGCGGATTATATAATCGACCTTGGCCCAGAAGGTGGTGACAAAGGGGGACAAATCGTCGTTGAAGGAACTCCCGAAGAAGTCGCAAGGAGTGGCAAAGGTTATACAGCAAAATATATCAAAACAAATTAAGACACAATATGTGTCTTTTTTGTACTATGCAAAGTGTAAAATGAGTGTGTTTTAAAGACTTTTTACACAATTTTGTGTCAAAAAAAGGTTTTACTTATAGTACTTTATAAATTTATTATTTTATTATAGTTGCAAAGTACAAAATTTGTGTGCTATAATAACTACGCATAAATTTAAGGAGTTTTATATGTTTAATTTTTTACTTGATTCTACAATTCCAAACTGGGTCAGCAGTTCGTTCCCAGTAATTCAAGCAATTTTGCTTATCTTGATTACTCTAAATGCTATCTCGATTATTGTTTGTTCAATGATGTTGCCATCAAATCCAGACGGAGGAAACAATGTCATCACTGGCAAAAACGAGAGTTATTATGGCTTTAACAAGGGCGACACCAGAGAAGGTAGACTTCATCGTATGATGATTATATGTTCTATACTTATTTTTGTTTTCGCTGTTATTTACTTTATTACTGTTGGCATCTACAACGGTCTTGGAGCATAATACAATAGTTTTTTTGAGGGCTCTAAAATTTTAGAGCCTTTTGTGTTTTGAAGGGGAAATATGACTATACAAGAGAAAATTGTTAATCAAATAAAAACCAATCGTCTTAGCAATCTTGACTACGACTTTTTGTTGTCGCAACTTTGCGTGCTAAACAACAAATCGTGGGACGAGATGAAAAAGATTGTTGACGAGATGATAAATAACGGGGAGATATGTGTGGCAGGGATTGCACCTAAAAAACCCGCAAAGGTGGTTGATCCCAAAGCGAAGGATAGTCGCGGTGTCCAAAACTATATGAAAAAAGGCAAAAAGCGTACTAAAAAAGAACTTTCACAAGAGTACTTTGAAGACGACAATGTAAACGAAGCATATAGGATTCTTGCTCAAAAAGACAAAAAGGCAAAAGTTGTTAAAATCACCGGAAGACTACAAGGCACAAACAAGGGTTTTGCTTTTCTAATCCCAGATGACCCTAGTTTTAGTGATGTTTTTATCGCGCAAAAAAATATGAAGACCGCAATCAACAACGATAGAGTTGTGGTCGAAACAAGGCTTTCAAACTCACGCCCCGAAGGCAAGGTTGTGCAAGTTTTGGAGCGCGGAAACGACAGCATAGTAGGCAAAATTTCGTTTACAAAGTCGGGCGCATATGTTACTCCTGACGATGTGAAGTTTGGAAAAGACATCTATGTTCCGCTAAGCAAAACAAATGGCGCAACAAACGGATACAAGGTTGTAGTTGCTATTGAAAGATACTACGATAGCAAACGAAATCCAGATGGCAGAGTTGTCGAGGTTTTGGGAGAGCCAAACGCAATCGAAACCGAAGCACTTGCGGTCATAAGAAGTTACAAACTATACGAAAACTTTCCTAAAAAAGTTATGGAAGTGGCTGAAAATATGCCTGACCATATCGACAAATCTAAGTATCCAAATAGGCTAGACTTCACTCGTGAAATCTGTTTTACAATCGATGGCGCGGATAGTCGTGACCTTGACGATGCAGTTTCACTTACAAAAAACAAAGACGGGCACTGGGTGCTAGGTGTGCATATCGCCGATGTTGGCGAGTATGTTCCACGCAACTCAATCATCGATAAAGAAGCATTTAAGCGTGCTACAAGTGTGTATTTTCCACAACTTGTTTTGCCTATGCTCCCACGCGAACTATCAAATGGAATATGTTCGCTTAATGAGCGTGTCGACCGTTTGGCGTTGTCGGTTTTTATCGAATATGACGAAAATTTTAAGCAAGTTGGTCACAAAATCTGCGAAAGTATAATAAATAGTAAAAAGCGTTTTACATACGACGAGGTTTTTGCGATTTTTAATGGCAATCAAGATGTTATGGCTAAAAACAAACCATTTGTCGAGATGTTAAACAATATGAATGTTCTTGCAAAACACCTCATGGCCGAACGCGTTAAGGCGGGATATATCGAATTTGATATTCCAGAAGTGAAGATAAGTCTAAACGACCTTGGCGATGTTATGTATGTTGAGCCTAGGGAAAACAACGACAGCCACAAACTTATCGAAGCATTTATGGTTGCTGCAAATGAAGTTGTCGCGAAAGAATATTGTCTTAAAAAACTTCCTTTTGTATATCGTGTTCACGAGACCCCAGCCACTGAAAAGGTCGATATTTTCAACAACTATGTGAGTTCGCTTGGGCTTACTAGTCCGATACTTAGTGAAAATCCTACACCTAGTCAATTTCAAAAACTACTAAAACAAGTGTCAGATACTGATTATAGATATGTTGTTAACAGAGTATGTTTGCGTGCAATGCGTAAGGCAAAATATATGCCCGAATGTATGGGGCACTTTGGACTTGCACTTAAATACTATTGCCATTTCACATCGCCAATTAGGCGTTATCCCGACCTTACAATACACCGCATTATTAAGGATGACCTAAATAGGCGTATAAGTGGTGCAAAACTTCAAGAGCTAAAACAATTTGTGTTTGACAGTAGTGTTCAGTCCAGCGAAAGGGAAGTGCTTGCAGAAAAAGTCGAGAGAGATATTGACGACTTGTATCGCGTGTTCTATATGCGCAACCACTTGGACGAAGAGTGGCAAGGTGTGGTTTCTGGCGTGACAGCATTTGGGGTGTTTGTCGAACTAGACAACACTGTCGAAGGACTTATTCGCATTGAGGATTTGCCTATGGATAAGTACGAGTATATTGAAGAAAGATTTATGTTGAAGGGCGCGCGAAATTCGTATGCGCTTGGCGACAAAGTTAAGGTAAAATGCGTAGGTGCAAATATCCTTACAAGAGAAGTGGATTTTGTGCCTATTAGTTAGGTTATAAAGTTATAACAAAAAATTTGATTTTACTATTGAAAAATTTTTATGTTGTGATATAATATAGGAGTAAAATATGAAGATTGTTGTTCAAAACAAGAAAGCATATTTTGACTATTTCGTTTTGGAAACCTATGAGGCGGGCATTGCTCTTGTGGGTTGTGAGGTCAAATCAATAAGGTCGGGACACGCTAGTCTTAATGACGCGTACATCTCGATTTCCTCTCAAGGCGAAGCTTTTGTCAAAAATATGTATATAAAGACCTACGAAAAATCTTCCGCTTTTACGGCTGATGAGAAGAGAGTAAGAAAATTGCTTTTGTCCAAAAAGGAGTTGCAAAAACTATCCAAATCGGTCAAAGAAAAAGGTCTTACTATCGTTCCATTAAAACTTTATTTTAAAGGGCCACTTGTAAAACTTGAAATTGGACTTGTCAAAGGCAAACATAACTACGACAAACGCGAAGTTTTGAAGCAAAAAGACAAGACCAGAGAAGTGGAAAGGCAGTTGAAAAACTATTAACCCTTTGCTTGGGGGCGTAATGGTTTCGACGGATTGGTCAACATTTAGTTTGGCACGCGGTGGGGCGCTACCTTAATTACGCAAAATTAAACTTAATCGCAGAAAACGATTCAAAACTTTTGGCTGCTGCTTAGTGCCAGCCGTGTTCGCTTGTCAGGCCTACGGGACGGGACGAACATCATTAGTAGGCAAATTTGTGAGTGACATCCAATAACTCACATCTTATTATTGGGTCGGCTTAGTGTGCTTTTGGGTGTTCAGTACGCTAGGTTTGTAAAACAAAACAGCATAAGCGTGTAGATGGATTAGATGACACTTTTTCGGACATGGGTTCGACTCCCATCGCCTCCACCAAATTTACTAATTTACTATGGATTATCTATAAAAGGAGAAATTATATGTATCTATTAGGAGAAGCATCAACAGCATTAAAAGTATTGGTTGACATTTTGGGTGTTGCAGGTATTCTTATTTTCGGAATATTTGTTCTTGTATTTTTGGTTGACCTTATTTTGTCGGGCGTGGACGGACACAAAGGCATTTTCTTCAACAGAAAATCACCTGATGTATCGTACAATCCAGTAGAAGATGAGCCTGTAAAAGATGGTGTAATGTACTATCAAAATGAAAACCCAAATAAAGAGCCTGAGCCAGAGCAAACTGATGAAAACAGTGAAAATGTTACTGGTGTAGATTTTGACAAGGCGATTGAAGAGCAAAAACAACTTATGGCTCAAAATCCAGTTCCTGTATGGGAAGATGACGAGGACGAAGAGGACATCACAGGAATAATCGAAGATGTAACAAAACAAGCACTTGCCGAACTTGATGCTGAGAAAGCACCAAAAGTACGCAAAGTATATAAGGTAAAGACACCTGAGGTCGAAGAAGTTGTTGCAGAGCCAGAAGTAGTCGAAGAGCCTGTTTTGGAAGAACAAGCAGTCGAAGAAGAGCCAGCAGTTGACGAAGAAAAACTTGCACTTGAAAGAAAAGTAGCCGAACTTGAAGAGCAAAGAAAACAAGACAGAGAAGAATTGTTGAAGACTTTGCAAGAATTGAAAGAGAAAGAGCCAGTAATCGTAGAGAAAGAAGAAAACGACAAAAAATATGCAAACATTGCTCGTATGAATGCTAGACTAAACTCAATCAAAAAGACATCGGCAAAACTTAAAGAAAAGAAAGAAGAACAAAAGGTAGCACCAAAAGAAGAAGTTGTGACCACAGTTGTTGAGGAGACAGTTGTGCACGAGCCAATCGAAACTCCTGTTCCGGAGACAGTTGTTGTGGAGCAAAAGGTCGAAGAAGTAAAAACTGAAAAACCTCGCTTTAAAAAAGAGTATTATGAAAACAGACTTGCTACACTAGAAAGCGACCTTAAAGAAGCACAAAAAGAACTTAAAGCAAACAACAAAGAATATATGCCAATCGTAAAAGTAAAAAAGGCATATGAGAAAGACAGCGAAAAACTTAGACGCAAAGAAGCACAAGTTGCAAAACAAAAAGTAGCAATCTATGGCGTAAACAAATCGGGCAAAATCAACGAAGCAAAGCGTCAAAAACTTGAAGAAAATGTTCAACTTCTAAAAGAATTGAAGGATAGCGTATATAATTGCGAGCAAGTTATTGAGAAAAATAAAGATCGTTTCCCAATCCTTGAAAAGAATCACAAACTTATTGCAAAACAAGTTAAGCGTCTTGAAGATGATATTACATCAGTAAAAGAAGCACTTAAATGGTACGCTGAAAACGAACAAGAATAAAAAATAAAATAACACATTTATATGTGTTATTTTTTTGTTTTTGTGGGAGTTTGTGCTAATATAGTAGTATGAATATAATTGTAGAAACCAAAAGAAAAAGATATAAAAAGATAGGTCTAGCACTTGGCGGTGGAGCGTCCAGAGGTCTTGCAATCCTTGGCGTGCTTAAAGCGTGTGAAGAACACAACATCAAATGGGACTATATTGCGGGCACTTCGGTTGGAGCGCTTGTGGGCGGGCTTTATGCAAAAGGTGTGCCTTTGACTACTCTAATAGAAGAAGCACTCAATCTTAAAGTGCGTGACATAAAGTCAGGGCTTCCGTTTGTGCCGTCTTCGACCGAGGGAATACAAAACCTTGTGAAAAAGTATATCCCAGAAGACAGTTTTGACAATCTCAAAATCCCGTTTTGTGCTGTCGTGACCGATGTTTTGAGCGGTGAAGAATTGCACATTGATAGTGGTTCGATTAGCAAAGCGATTGCAGGTAGTTGTGCTGTTCCGGTTGTGTTTTCGCCTGTTGAGTGGGGAGAAGATAGACTGCTTTTTGACGGCGGACTGCAAAACAATATTCCTGCAAATGTGCCAAAACTAAAAGGTTGTGATGCGGTCGTGGGTGTGGATATAAACAGCACTCGCGGGAGTGGCGCTAAAAGTCGCAAATATTTTGATCTTATAGGTGCTTCAGTTGGAATTATGATGAAGAGTAACTCAATTAAGGGTTATCTAAATGCTGACCTTATGATTACTCCTGACCTTAAAAGATTTGATAAGACCAAACTCGATGGCGTCAAAGAGATGATTGAAGAAGGTTATAGGGCAACAATCGAGAAAATGCCCGAGATTATTGAGATCTTTAAAAGAAAAAGATTTCGCACATATTTTACTTTTAGAAGGAAGAAAAAATGACTAGATTAAGGCATTTTAAATACATATGCATAGTACTATTTGTTTTCTTTGTAGTGTCGCTTTTCTTTGCTCCTACATTTGAAGGACTGCTTAAATTAAAGCCTGATTTGAGTGCAATAGACACTAAGGCACTTGAAGTCCATTTTGTAGATGTGGGTCAAGGCGATAGCATACTTGTGAGATTTCCAAACGAGCAAACTATGATAATAGATAGTGGAATCACAGACTATCGCGAAAAACTAATTTCGTATATCGACAATGTGTTTTTGACAAGTAAAGACCAAGGTTTTACTTATGGCATACTTACTCATAGTGATAGCGACCACTCGTCAAATATGGGTTTTATTCTTGACAACTATAAGTTTGGGACTTTTTACAGACCAAAACAATACAGCAAAAATGTGGAGAATGTGTCAGACGGAGTAAACACAAAAACATACGATGGCTTCATAAAATCATTGTATAGTGCTGATGTACAAAGTATTGAATATAATCAAACTGGACTAAGTCTTGACATCTGCGAAGGTTGTAGCGTAAAGTGGTATTCGCCCGATCTTGATGAATATGACGACAACAATAATTATTCGCCAATAATTGTAATAGAATATTTGGGACGAAGGATTTGTCTTACTGGCGATGCGCGTGTCGAAAACGAAGCCGAAGCCATCAACAACAACATTGGAGATGTCGATGTATTAAAACTGGGTCACCATGGCAGTCTAACATCAAATAGTCAGGAGTTTTTGGAAGAAACTTTGCCTGAGTACATAGTAATTTGTGTAGGCAAAAACAGTTATAATTTGCCCAACAAAACTGTTATGGCAAGATTGCAAGAGTATGACCAAACTTTCAACAAAACAGCATACAGAGATAAGAAAACCACTTTGGATGACGGAAATGTGATTTGTTTTGTAAACGAAGATAGCAGTATAAACTTTACATGCATAAAAAGTGTCGATGATTATATTTTTGTTTCGTGGTATTATATCGCGGTAGGTGGAATTGCCATATGTTTTGTAGTGGTGATTTTGCCAAATAAAAAGTACAGAGCGAAAAAGTTTAAGGGCGAAAAATAACATTTTTTATAAAAACTAAGATTTTAGTATAGATTGTTTGTTTCAAGAAAAATAAAAATGTAGTAAAATATACGAAAGGAGAAGAGTATGAAGTCAAATATATGTCTGCTGAGCATAGATAAAAGATATTCGCGCACAATAAGCAAACAGGTGGCAAAGGCGCTCGATATGTACTATGCCGATGTCAACGCGTTAATCTTATTTGACATATCCGACACTGACGAGGTTTTGCGTCTTTGCGGTGTCGATTATCTCCACAAACTTGAAACAAACAAAGTTAAAAATGTTTTATCATATGACAACACTCTTTTTACTCTCGACTTCGAACTTTTAAATCAATCGAAAATAAAACAAATGGTTCAAAACAATTCGTTAATAGTATTTTTGGATATGGACAAAAACAGTTTTTGTGCTAAGTTGAAAAACCAAAAACTATCTAAAAGCGACAAACAAAATCAGTTGGATTTGTTTGAAGATAGGCGCACTGTGGTGAAGAGTTTTGCCGATATAGTCGTGACTTGCGACGGACTAAATCCTGTTGGTGTCGCAAAATCGCTGAAAACAAAATTGTTGGATTATTATAAGGGGAATATAAATGGAAATAGATAATAAAGTGATAAATGCGCTTAGAGTAAGAGCGGTGAGTATGATTGAAAACGCAAAAAGTGGACACCCTGGCATTGCTCTTGATATTGCACCTATGCTGTACACTCTTTACACAAAAGTGCTCAATGTTTGCCCAAAAGAACCAAACCATTTGTTAAGGGATAGGTTTGTTTTGTCGGCTGGCCATGGGAGTTCGATTTTGTATTCGACATTGTCAGCAATGGGTTATGACATAAGCGTAAAAGACCTTAAAAATTTTAGAAAACTCAATTCTAAAACTCCCGGTCATCCTGAAATGTCAGTGACACCAGGGGTTGACTTCGGAACAGGCCCACTTGGTCAAGGGGTTTCGACCGCAGTAGGTATGGCGCTTGCTGAAAGGATTATGGCGTCTAGGTACAACAAACCTGACTGCTATTTATTTGACAACTATACATATGCACTTGTAGGTGACGGTTGTCTTATGGAAGGCGTTAGCCACGAAGCGTTGTCGCTTGCGGGTTCGCTCAAACTAAACAAACTTATTGTGCTTTATGATTTTAATGGCATATCCATAGAAGGCGAGATAGCGGGGACTTTTGAGCAAGACACTGCAAAAGTTATGCAAGGATATGGCTTTAATGTGTTACATGTCGATGACGGAAACGACATTGATGCGATAGAAAAGGCAATTAATACAGCAAAGAAAAGTATCGACAAACCAAGTTTTATAATGGTCAAAACCATTATTGGATACGGCTCACATATGCAAGGCATAGCGCGTGTGCACGGAACTCCGCTTGGTGAGATAGGCATCGAACAATTAAAGAAAAACCTAAATGTCAAATGCGACAACTGGGACTTTAATGACGAGATAAATGGACATTTGGCAAAGTTTAGACCTTATTTTGATAAGAAACAAACTATGCTAAATGATAGACTGGGTTATTATAAAAAGCACTACAAAAAAGAATATGCTATGCTAATGGAACAGTTGAAATGTGACGGCACTGACACTGAGTGGTTGAAGTCGCTTGTCTGTGGTGATGATATATCTCTTAGGGATGCAGGCGGGAAGATACTTAATGCGGTCACACAAAAATACAACTTCATAATAGGTGGCAGTGCAGATGTAGGTCCAAGTACAAAAACCATGTTGGACGGCGAAACCTATGTTTCACCGCTAAACTACAACAACAAACTTATAAAATATGGCGTGCGCGAATTTGGAATGAGTGCAGTGTCAAATGGCCTTGCTTGTTATGGTGGATTTAAGCCATTTTGTTCGACTTTCTTTGTATTTTCTGACTATATGAAAAATGGTATCAGAATGAGTGCTTTGCAAAACCTTGATGTAACATACATCTTCACACACGATAGTATAGCAGTAGGTGAAGACGGTCCTACACACCATGCAGTTGAACAACTTTGGGGACTAAGATCAATCCCAAATCTTAGAATATTTAGACCGGCAGATTTCAATGAGTGTAAGGCATGTTGGAGCAAAGTTCTGGAAGAACATAAGCCGAGCGCATTTGTTTTGTGTCGTCAAAAAGTACCTTTCATAAACGGAAACTGGGAAGGCACACGCAAAGGTGGATACATTATTAAAAAAGAAACTCGTGAAGACATTGATGCTATTTTGATTGCGACTGGAAGTGAAGTTAGTTTTGCACTAAAATCTGCTGAAATGCTTGAAAAAGGCGGATATAGTATAAGAGTTGTTAGTATGCCATGTACAGAGTTGTTTGACGCTCAAACTAGCGCCTACAAAGAAAAAATCCTTCCTTCCAACATTAGAAATAGAGTAGCGGTCGAACTAGGAAGTGACTGTGGTTGGTATAAGTATGTGGGGCTTGATGGTGGAGTATTTGGAATCAATCATTTTGGAAAAAGTGCAAATTATGAAGCCTTATTAAAGTACTTTAATTACACCCCAGAAGCACTTGCAAGTATGGTCAAAAAAATTATTAAAAAAAATAAATAATTTGTGCATAAAACTTTTGTTTTGATGCAAGATAATAATGTAAAACAAATAATTTATGTTTTAAGTTATCACTGTTTTACGCGGGAAGAATAGTAAATATATTTTGTTTACTTTTTCTTCGAGATAATAGAGCAATGGTTTTGATATCTTTCAAAAGTATTGCTCTTTTTTTGTGCTTTGTGTATTTTTAATTAGATGATTTACATTTTATAGTATACGATTTGGACTACAATAAAGTGAAAAAAATAAAGGGCGTTTTGCCCTTTATTTAGTCGTATTTTGCATTTTGCATAGTACTATATAGTTGTTATTTGCCAGCAAGTTTTTTAAGATTGTTGTATCTATCTATTGCTTCGTTTTTTGATTTTTCAAAAAGTTCTTTGGCAAGTGCTTCGTTAGTTTTTACTAGTCGCGAATATCTGTTTTCACCCATTATAAACTCGTTGTAGTCAAGTGTAGGCTCTGGCGAATCAAGGATAAACGGATTTTTGCCTTCTTTAAGTAGAGTAGGATTGTATCTCCATAGATTTACATATCCACAGTTTACTGCTCGTTTCATTTCATTTTGGCTGTCTTTCATATTGATGCCATGTTCGATACATGGAGCATATGCGATTATTAGTGACACGCCATTGTACGCTTCGGCTTCTTTAAACGCTGTAAGAAGTTGTGCCATATTTGCACCCATAGAAACTGATGCTACATACACATCTTTGTAGGTTGTTGCCATAAGAGCCAAGTCTTTTTTGTTTGTGCGTTTGCCTAAGCTCGCAAATTTTGCAACTGCGCCCATATGTGTAGACTTGCTCGCTTGTCCGCCTGTGTTGCTATATACTTCGGTGTCAAGTACTAAAATGTTTACATTTTCGCCACTTGCAAGTACATGATCAAGTCCGCCATATCCAATATCATATGCCCATCCGTCACCACCAATTATCCATGTGCTTTGATTTGCAAAAAATCCTTTAAGTGCAAGTATTGTTTCTACTATCTCCTTGCCTTGTGGAGTGACAGGTTTTGCTTTTTCAAGTTCGGCCACAATCTTGCGTCCAAGTGCACGCATATTGTCGCTGTTTGTTTCGCTTAGATATGTGTCGATTAGAGTGTTGGTCTTTTTATCTTTGTATTCTTTGTATCTTAACAAATAATCTTTTAGTTTTTGTTGTTGGATTGTTTGACCAAGTTTTATGCCATAGCCAAACTCGGCGTTGTCTTCAAATAGGCTGTTTGCCCACGCTGGACCGCATCCTTGTTCGTCCTTTGCATAAGGGCAGGTAGGAGCCGAACCACCATAGATACTGCTACAACCTGTTGCGTTTGCAATGACCATATGTGAACCAAACAATTGGGTCAATACTTTGATATATGGGGTTTCGCCACATCCAGCGCATGCACCGCTAAACTCAAAGTATGGTTTGTTAAACTGACTACCTTTAATAGTATTGTCGCCAAATATGGTTGATTTTAGGATAGGCTTTGACTCAACATATTCGTATTGGTCAGCAAGTTTGTCTTTGATTTCGACCGCATCAACCATCTCGATTGCCTTGCCCTTTTTAGGACAAACGCTTGCACAAACTCCACAGCCTGTACAATCATGTGGATTGACTTGCATTACAAATTTGTAACCTGGTTCGCCGACAGCGTCAAGTGGACTAAGTGACTTTGGTGCTCCTTTTAAGTTTGTGGATTTTATAAGGTGTGGGCGGATTGCAGCGTGTGGGCAAACAAATGCACACATATTGCATTGTACACACTCGGCACTGTTCCAGCAAGGAAGAGATGTTGCTATCCCGCGTTTTTCCCACTTTGTAGTGTCAGTCGGAACATATCCGTCAGGGCTAAATGCGCTAACAGGCAATTTGTTTCCTTCAAGTCGTGATATAGGAGAGATAAAATCATGGAAGTATTTTTCTTCGCAAGTGCTACAATTTCCGTCACACATAGGCGCAACATTTGCGTCTTTTACAGATGCCCAACTTAGCGGATAGTCAATTTTATTCACATTGTCTCCGCCCATGTCAATGGCTTTGTAATTGGCTTCGACAACCTTTTCACCTTTGTGACCATAACTCTTTAATGCGTGTTTTTTCATTGCTTCTTTTGCCTTTTCAAACGGAACAATGTCCGCTACTTTGAAAAACGCGCTTTGCATAAGAAGGTTGATTTTGTTTCCAAGTCCAAGTTCTTTTGCAAGAGAGTATGCGTCGATAGTGTAAAACTCGATTTTATTTTGTGCGATAGTGTTTTTAATATATGACGGCAACATTTGGTCAAGTGTGTGACCTTTCCAAGATGTGTTTAGTATAAATTTTCCGCCTTTTTTAAGGTCTTTTAGGATATTATATTTTGTGACATAAGTTTGGTTGTGGACAGCGACCAAGTCGATATCGTCTAATAGATAACTCTCATTGATTGGGCTATCAGAAAAACGCAAGTGGGAGATTGTGGCATTGCCACTCTTTTTGCTGTCGTATTCGAAATATGCTTGACCATATAGACCTGCACATTCGCTAATTATCTTGATAGAGTTTTTGTTGGCAGAAACAGTTCCGTCACCGCCATATCCATAAAATTTGCAACCATTTGTTTTGTCGGAACATGGGTGGATTGTTCGTTTTACTTCTAGGCTTGTGTGTGTTAAGTCATCGTCTATGCCTATTGTAAAATGATTTTTTGGCTTTTTGCTGTTAAGGTTTTCAAAAACTGCTCCCACCATACTTGGTGTAAATTCTTTACTTCCTAGTCCATATCTTCCGCCAACAACTTTTATAGATTTGTTTTGCTCTCTAAGTGCGGTAACAACATCAAGATATAGCGGTTCGCCGACGCTACCGCTCTCTTTTGTGCGGTCCAGAACAGCGATGTTTTTGACGCTCGATGGGATTGCTTTGATAAAGTGTTCGATACTAAATGGTCGATACAATCTCACTTTGATTAGTCCGACCTTTTCACCGCATTTGTTTAGATACTTGACTGTTTCTTCTGCGGTCGAACTTCCGCTTCCCATCATAACAATTATGCTGGTTGCTTTTGGGTGCCCGATATAGTCAAATAGGTGATAACGCCTTCCTGTAATGTCGTACACATCTGACATTGTTTGCTCGACAATCTTAGGAACTGCGTTGTAGTAATTGTTTGCAGCTTCGCGGTTTTGGAAAAAGATGTCGGGGTTTTGGGCGGTGCCTTGTGCGTGTGGATAGGTGGAGTTTAGAGCGCGCGCCTTAAACTCAGCTATCTTGTCATATGGTACAATGCTCTTTATCTTATCAATGTCGATAGGATGAATTGTGTTTATTTCGTGGCTTGTCCTAAATCCGTCAAAAAAGTGCACAAACGGAACACTGCTTTTTAGTGTTGATAGATGTGCCACAAGCGCCATATCCATTGCTTCTTGAACACTGGTCGAATTTAGTAGTGCCCAACCAGTTTGCCTTACTGCCATAACATCGCTATGGTCGCCAAAAATGTTTAGTGCGTGTGTGGCAAGGCTTCGTGCGCTAACATGCATTACACAAGGAAGTAGTTCGCCTGCGATTTTGTACATATTTGGAATCATTAGTAGCAGTCCTTGGCTCGCTGTAAAAGTTGTGGCAAGGCTTCCGCTCGCCAGACAACCATGCAGTGCACCACTTGCACCGCCTTCGCTTTGCATCTCGACCACTTTAAGCGTCGAACCAAAAATGTTTGGCTCATTGTTGGCGCTTTTCGCGTCGCAGACCTCTGCCATTGGGCTAGATGGTGTTATGGGATAAATTGTTGCAATCTCACTCATCGCATATGCAATGGTGGCAGCTGCTGTATTTCCGTCAATAGTTATTCTGTTTTCCAAACTTCTTTCTCCTTTACTAATTTGTTTTATTATATTAATTTGGTTTTTTTTAGTCAAATATATGGCAAAAACATATTAAAAAGTTTTCAATTATCGACATTTTGTATTACAATTAAAATATGAGATATTTAGTAAGTATAAGTTATGACGGAAGCCGATATTGTGGCTGGCAAAAACAAGCAAAAGGTGTGAGCATCCAAGGACTATGCGAAGAAGTTCTGGAGAAAATTGTGGGCGCTTCAATAACACTCAATGCATCGGGGCGGACTGATGCTGGGGTTTCGGCAATTTGCCAAACTGCACATTTTGACTGCGATGTCAAACTAGATAAAAGTTTTGTTGGACACGCAAATGCGCTATTGCCTGACGACATCAAAATCCTTGAAATAAAACAAGTGCCAAGCGATTTTCATGCGCGTTATGATGTTAAGCAAAAAACATACAAGTATAGGTTTTATCTGTCAAAACAACCTATTCCTTTTTACGACAGATTTGCAACACAAATAAAGTCTAATGTGGATATGCGAGTTTTTGAAGACAACTTAAAGTCGCTTTTGGGGACGCATGACTTTTCAGCGTTCTGTGCGTCAAACACTTCGGTCGTAGACAAGATTCGCACTATTTTTGAGGCAAAAGTTGTGGGTGACGGAGTGTTGTATGAGTTTACGATTAGCGGAGATGGATTTCTATATAATATGGTGCGCATTATCGTAGGCACGCTTATTGATATTGCGAGTGGAAAACTTAGTCTAAATATGGCAGAAATTATATCTAGCAAAAGTCGGGCAAATGCTGGCAAAACCTTATCAGGTAAAGGCCTTACACTTTACAAGGTGAGTTATTGCTAAACTTGCATTTTGAGTGCAAATAATAGACAATACTTTTAAATAATGTTATTATTATATAAATAAGACAAGGTGGAGTAAGTTATGAAACATTTTTTACGAATAGCAATAACCCTTATCGTTTTGGTTGCAGTGGGATTTTCGTGCTATTATTTCTTCTTCAAACCAGATAGCGATTTGGAGACATTTACAAAACTTTCTGATACGATTGACAAACGCGAAAAATTGGGCGTTGATGCAAAACTAAACAACCTTTATAATTTTAATGGTCACGGCACTAAAAATGTAAGTTATCATAAAGTGCAAGAACATATGGTTGAAGTAAAGGATGAAAATGGAAAAAATCCGACAAAGGTAAATTCGACCATAGGTGCTGATATTGTTATAGGCACTAATGGTTATGACTATGTGCAAAAAAACGCCAGTACTCCAAGCGAAAAAGAAACATACTTTGGTTTTGACAATTCGGGGAAATACGTCGACATATTGAAATATCGTGACTATATGTTTAAGGGCGGTATTTCGTCAAATAATATTGGTGCCAACAACAAAATTGAGGTTTCCACAGGTGTTGGTGTGTATTCATATGTCGTAGTAGAAAAAAGCCTTGATGCAATATTTGACTACTACTTTGCATATGCACAAGTTCTTGATGGAGTAAAAAATAGCGACCAAAAGGCTATGAATAAGGAGATTAAAGAATACAACAGTGCCTTGACAGCCTTTAATACTCAATTACAAAATGTTTACAATTATCAAAAAGCTTTCAATTTTAACGCGAAAGAAGGCGAGGAAAATGTTTTTGAAATTACTACTGGTCCAGTGACTGAGGGTGAAAAAACATATTTTATAGTAAAACAATATACAGAATATGATACAGACACAAATACTAGTGGCAAAATGGAACTTACTTCGCGTTATTTGGAGTTGATAAAAAGATATAGAGAACTTCTTACTAAAAAAAGTGAAATGATAGAAAGCCTTAAAGATATGGTGATAAAATATGTTTTTGGTGGGGAGTATATAATCGAGACCAACACTGTTAAGATGGATTTGACTTTGATGTCTGTAAAGTCTGCTGTGAGCGGTGAGTACGATATAGATAAGTCGATTAGCAAACTTAGAAATGCTACCCAATTCATTGATATTTCGATGGGTTTGGAGCAATTTAAAGATGGCAGTAGTGCTGATGATGTTTTGGAACAATACAGTAAAATCGTGAAAAATGCAAAGTCCGATCTTGTACTTGTACTTAATCTTAACAATGCAGAACTAAACTATTTTGCCGATAATTCTGATTCTGTAAAAGACATTACTTCAAAACTAAACCAAGATTATGTTAGTGATATTCAAAGTCTATTGAAAGCATATGGCTTTGGATTAGGTTTGTAAGTAGGAGGTTGGTATGTTAAAGAAAATATTTGCATTTCTATTAGTTCCTGCGATGGCGATTGGTATGTTTATCGGGTGTGGAAAAAAACACACTTTGCTAGATGTACAAAAATACTACAATAATATGGTTGAAAAATACTCCGAAGCAGTTGTGGGAGACCTTAATAAAGAAAAGATGAGTTATGTTTTTGCTCAAAGGACTTCGGACGGCAAAGTTCCGGGGACATTAATGTATATTACATATAAGGGTGCACTTGGAAAAGGACTTAATGACATAAGTTCGGGCACTAATAATGTCAGTGATAAAAACCTATACAACAGATATTATGCGCTTGTCTATGTCGAGCAAAAACTACTTGACTGGATTTACAGATACTATACAAACTGGTCGGAAAAGCTATACGCAAGTTATGACCTTATCAAACACGACATAAAACAAAATGATGTCGAGAATTTGTACAAAAAACTTGAAAAACTTGACGAGCAAATAGGCAAGTTTATTACTGAAAAAACAAAAGCCGAAGACGAGATAAATGCTATAAGTTTTGAAGGCGCAATCAATCTTACAAGCTTTACTTACGCTTTCAATGACTTGATTGAAACAAGTTTTGACTTCGTAAATGCGTTTAAAGATTTTCATGTTAAGTATGTTTGGAACACATATACTTTCGGAAAAGATAAAGACACAAACTTGCTTCTTCTAAATCGTTTGATAGACGAAGCGTATTTGAATATGGCGCAAGTTGTTTATCTAGAAAATGTTAAGGCGTTTGAGTATTCTGAATGTGACCTTAACGAACTTATAAAACTTACAAGTGGTTTGAATCAACAATATGTGATCGCTGGATTATTGTTTAAGACAGGTACCAATCCTTGCTTTGATATCAATAAGTCGGTATACAAATCGGACAATACATATTTCAGTGCTGATGATGTGGTGTTGAAGCAAACTGGCACAACAGAAGCGGGCGAAAAGATTTACGAAGATTACAACACAAAACTAGAAAAGTTTGTGTATTATCTAAAAGCCTTTAATCAAAAGGTAAACATCTATAAAAATGTTTATTCAAAACTAGACTTTTACAAATACAATCAAATCCGACTTGGATTTGGCACAATGGATCTAAAAACATATAAAGAATCGTTGGGCAGAGTCGACAAAGCAAATGTTTCGCTTGTTGAAAACTTTGCGACACAAACATTTACTTATTTTGTTAATAGTTTTGTCGGAATATTTGATTAATAAAAACAACCTTTATAGGTTGTTTTTTTTGTTTTTATTTGGTAGAATATAGATGTTTTAAGGAGATTATTATGGACTATAAAAAACTTGCGGACTTATTGTATCCAAATGTAAAACACGATATCAATTATTATATGCAAAAGTATCCTAAGAGAGATTTGCCGGAAGGTGCTGAGGTTGTGAGATTTGCGCCTAGTCCTACTGGATTTTTGCACTTGGGAAGCCTTTCTCAATGTGTCATCAACGAGGCATTTGCGCGCACTACTAATGGTGTTTTTTATATGCGTCTTGAAGATACTGACACTAGAAGAGAAATTAAGGATGCGGGCACTATTGCTTATAATGCGCTTCAATATTTTGGATTAGTGCCAAATGAGGGCTATCGTGGTGACCATTTGACCGAGATAGGAAAATATGGTCCTTATGTTCAAAGTCGTCGTACTGAAATCTATGACACATTTGCAAAATACCTTGTTAGTATTGGTCGTGCTTTCCCTTGTTTTTGCGATGTTTCTGAGTCGAAAAGCGACATTTTAAAGCGTCGTGAAGAAGAACTTGAAACAAGTGACACAATAGAAGGAAAAGACCCTTGTCGCAATCTAACTTACGAACAAATCGAACAATATATCAAAGAAGGTAAGCCTTTTGGCCTTAGATTGTTGTCACAAGGTGATATCAACAAAACAATACATGTTGTTGACCTTATTAAAGGTGAGCGTGATATCCGCGAAAACAATAAAGATGTTATTTTGATTAAGGGCAATGGTATTCCTGTTTATGCATTTGCGCATTTGGTAGACGACACATTGATGGGCACAACTACTGTTGTGCGTGGCGAAGAATGGTTTCAATCACTTGCGTGCCATCTCGAATTATTTGATGCATTTGGTCTAAATCCACCCAAATACGCACACACACCAGTAATTAGTAAACTTGACAATGAAACTAATCAAAAGCGTAAGTTGAGTAAAAGAAAAGACCCTGAGGCAAACACTGCACATTATTTGGAAATGGGTTATCCAAGTCAATCGGTTGTCGAATATCTTATGACTCTTGCAAATAGCAATTTTGAAGACTGGCGCAAAGAAAATCCTGATAAGGATTATCGCGAATTTCCATTTAAGATGTCGAATATAGGTAGCAATAATCCAATGTTTGACTTCAACAAACTAAATGATATATCGAAAAATATTATTGCTAAAATGTCAGCTGAGACCTTGTATCAAAACTTGTCTGACTGGGCAGTAGATCATGATCCAGCATTTTATGAGTATATAAACAAAAATAAAAAATACATTATAAATGTTTTGTCGATTGATCGTGGTGGAGAAAAACCAAGAAAAGATATAAAATATTATAGTGAAATAAAAGATTATTTTGATTATATGTTTTTGCCATACTCATCGCTATGTGTAAATGCATTTTTCCCAAAAGTAAGTCCAGAAAAAGTAAAAGAAATTATGCATAAATATGCAGAAAAATTTGATAAAAATCAAACAAAAGAAGAGTGGTTTGAAGGTGTAAAGGCTTTGGGATTGGCTATGGGATTTGCCGTTAATAATAAAGAATATAAAGCAAATCCAGATAATTATCTTGGAAATATTGCAGATTTGTGCAAAATAATACGAATTTGCATTACAGGAAAAGAAAATACTCCTGATTTGTATTCGATTTGTGTTGTTTTGGGTAAAGAAGAACTTCAAGATAGAGTAAAATATTTGATAGGTAGAATATAATAATATTGTGAATATTTATGCAATATTGTAAATAATGTTGCATAAATATTTTTTTATGAGAGTAGAATATGAGTGTTATAGAAATAAATAATTTTTCAATAGGTTTTGGTGAAAAAACAATTTTCAACAATACAAACTTTGTGTTAAATCCGGGAGAAAAAATCGGTCTAGTCGGGCTAAACGGTGCTGGCAAAAGTACATTGATAAAAATCATTACGGGTGAAAAACTTATTGATGCGGGTTCGTTATATATTAATAAGAAATACACAATCAAATATCTTGATCAGTATGCTGAAATTAACAAGCATTGTAGTATAAGAGAATATTTGCGTGGTGCATATAAAGAATTATATAATATCGAAGAAAAGTACAACAATATCATTAATAGTCTTGCAAGTGAGACGAATGATGCAATGATTGAGAAAATGCTTTATGCTAGTGGTGAATTGTATGACAAATTGCTTGATGCAAATTTTTATGCTATTGATAGTGATATTGAAAAAATATCATATGGCTTAGGTGTGACTGCTTTGGGACTTGATACAAGTATTGATACTTTGTCGGGTGGTCAAAGAGCAAAGGTGTTGCTAGCAAAACTGTTGCTTGAAAATCCAGATGTTATGATACTTGACGAGCCGACAAACTTTCTTGATGTAAACCATATAGAATGGCTTACGAAATTTATAAAGTCCAGTGAAAAATCCTTTATTATTGTAAGTCACGATGAACATTTTATTAATGATGTTGTGACTCATATATATGATGCTGACAATAAAGTACTGAATAAATATACGTGCAATCTTATAAAAATGCACGCGGTAAAAGAAGAAAAACGAAGGCTTTTAGAGAAAGGATTTGAATCTCAACAAAAAGAGATTAAAAAACTTGAGGATTATATAGCAAAAAATAAGGTCAGAGCAGCTACTGCTAAAATGGCGCATAGTAGAGAGAAAATGCTTGATAAAATAGAACTAATAGAGCCACCTAGTGAAAGACTCGAACCTACATTTAGATTTAATGAGAAAGCGTATGCTGGAAATCTTATGTTAAAGGTGGAAGATTTGGTTATTGGTTATACAAAACCATTACTTAAAAGTAAAATAAGTTTTGAAGTCTGCAAGGGTGATAGAGTGGCTATTGTGGGTTTTAATGGAATAGGTAAGTCTACGCTTTTAAAGACGTTGTTGGGTATTGTGGATAGTCTTGGTGGAAAGTATACTTGGTCAAACAATATCCTTACAGGTTATTACGAACAAGAAAATGATTTTAATCATATTGAAGGGACTCCTTTAAACTATATAATCAATATGTTTCCAAAACTTACTGAAAAAGAAGCACGAAACAAATTGTTTAATTGTGGTCTAAATAGTGAGCATGTAAAGAAACAGATCAAATATCTTAGTGGTGGTGAACAAAGTAAAATAAAGCTTTGTGTATTGTCAATAAAACAAAATAATTTCTTACTTCTAGATGAACCTACAAACCACTTGGACAAGCTTGCTATAAATCATCTGGAAAAGATTTTAAAAGAATATAATGGTGGTGTTTTGTTTGTAAGCCATAGCAAGGATTTTGTAAATAAGGTTGCTACAAAAGTAATAAATCTTGAAAAATATTAAGATGTAAATTTTTAATTGTTATTTGTGTTAAGTATTATTTCCTGATCGATATTTTAATTTTATTTTATTACTATTTTGTTTAATACGCAATTATAATAGTTTGAGAATTTTTTATTACAAAAAATCAATATGTGAATTTTATAGTGTAACATTTTTTGTTGCACTATTTTTTTGTATTTTGACAAATAACCCATATCTTTCTGACATTAACATATTTATAGTTGTCATAAAGTATATATTTGAAGTGATATTGTGTATAATTTTATTTTTTT
>CALEWH010000027.1 GCA_937925475.1 uncultured Clostridia bacterium | reverse complement strand
CCACCTATTGATAGTCTAATTGATAAAGCGGGAAATCCGTACAAACTTGCGGTTATGGTAGGAAAACGCGCAGCCGAGTTGTACACATCACTAAGCGAAGAAGAGAAAGAGAAAAAACCTGTTGTTTCGCGAGCAGTTGATGAGTTTAACGAAGGCAAGATTGTCGAGAAGAAATAAATGAGTTTTAAATTCTATTGTACGCAAAACTACAATAGATTTTTTTTATTTTAACAAAGGAGGGAGAGTATGGTTGCCGAAGTAATTGTCGATGTTTTGAATGCCGAAGTTGATAAGGTTTTTGATTACAAATGCGACAATATTCCAGACATATGTGTCGGTGATAGGGTTTTGTTGCCTTTTGCAAACAGAACTATCGAAGGCTATGTTTTGGGTCTTAAAGACAAATCTGATTATGATGACTCGCGTCTAAAATCCATAACAAAACGCCTTGACAAAACTCCGATAATTAAGCCATTTATGCTTACTTTGTGCAAACAAATGAAAGAAAAGTTGCACTTGCGTATGCTTGATGCTATAAGACTTGTACTTCCGTCTCCCGTAAGAAATAATAAGGTCAAACACATAGAAAAAAAACAAATAAAACTTGCTTTGGACTATGAAAATTATTTGAGCCAAATACGCGCAAATGCCACCAATGAGCGCGGGATAATAAAATACTTGCAAGAGGTTGGTGAATGCGATTTTACGACCTTATCAAAAAAGTTTTCATCATCTACCGTAAACAAACTTATAAAAAACAATGTCTTGTTGTGTGATACGGTCGTTGTAAATCGCAAGGTCGAAAACTACACACAAAAAGACGCACGAGTGGTGTTAAATGACACGCAAAAAAATGCGGTTTCGACAATCCTTGCTGGGGGCAAACATCTGCTTCACGGCGTTACGGGTAGTGGTAAAACCGAAGTGTATCTTAATGCGATTGAAGAGGTCTTAAAATCTGGCAAAACCGCTATTATGCTTGTGCCTGAGATATCATTGACACCGCAAATGATACGCATTTTCTCAGGTCGTTTTGGTGACCAAGTCGCTTTGCTTCATAGTGGATTGACACTGGGAGAAAAATACGACGAGTGGTATAGACTGTACTCAGGGGAAGCAAAAATTGCGATTGGTGCTAGAAGTTGTATATTTGCACCTCTGGACAATTTGGGGA
>CALEWH010000026.1 GCA_937925475.1 uncultured Clostridia bacterium | reverse complement strand
ATAATTTTTCATAGTTGTATATTTCTTTAAATTTACACTCATTTTCATCTTTAATTTTAGTTATTATTTTATTACTAATTTCATTGTTATTCTTTTCTATCTTTTCATACAATTTTTCTGCATTTTTACTAGATGTAGTAAGTGCATATTGTATCACTCTACTATCAAGAGTTTTGTTTTTTACTACAAAACACATGGTTTTTTTAGGCACACTTGTCCATACTTCAAAGCGTTTTTTATTTGTATCATAGACCACAAAATACGACTCATCAATATCCCTGAGTCTATTTACTATTTCAAATAAATCATTTACAATTTGTATTTTCATAATAATCCTTTATAAAAAAGTAAGGTGGGCATTCACCCACCCTTACTTATTAAGATACTGTGATACCCGACATCTTAACTTGACCACAAGGTTGGTCACACATAAGTTCGGCGTATTTTACAAGAGTTGCACTATAACAAGGATAACCCGGTTTTTGTTTTAAGATTGTACCGTCATCACCTTCAAGCCACTCCCAGTCACATAGTTGGTGAAGAGTAAATGCTTTCGAGTTAAGCAAATACATAGTTCCACTTTTCATAAATCTATCGCTCATTACAGGAATACCTGCATAACTAATAGCTTTATATCCACCTTCTAAGTTTAGAATATCAATATTTCTTGAAAGACTAGCAAGATATGTTTGATATTTGCGTTTTACATCGCTTGCACATGTAATAAAGTCGATATCACTACCATAAAACTCTTCTACAGTATCGATACCAGCTTGAATTGCAGCATCAGAAAGAGAACCAACACTTGTTTTTAGCACTGGTGTCAACCAAGCGTTTGTAGATCTAGCAAGGCCATAGATACTTGTAAAGTTTGTAGTATCAAAAATACCATCAAGACCAAAAATCTCTTTGTCCAACGAGTTTTGAACTACAAGATAATAACCACCATCTGACAAGTCGGTTATGCCACCAACATTTTTATCAAAAGTGATGGTTTTTGTATTGCGATTAATTGATACAATTTTTACACCTGCAAAACCGTCTTTTATGACAGAATTTGACGAGTCGTACACATCAACAATCATCCCTTCCATAATGTTCATTACTGTATCAGCAACAGCAGTATTTGTTTTACCAGATTGCAATTCGGCAAGATATCCTTTACCATTGCCCATTAGCATACGAGAAAAGTTGAAAGTGCTAGCTTTGATAAGCCCGTCCATTTCTGCATTAAGCAAATTTACAAATGCACCTGCATCATTTTGACTAGCTCTTATAGCCTTATCACTGATCTCGATTGTACCATAAAGGTTTTTCAAAGTTTGTTTCATTTGTACATATGTATTGCCATTTGCAGTAGGAAGAGCACCGTCTTCAGAGCCAGCTCCTATTCCACCATTAATACCAATTGGTGCTGTTTTTATAACTTCTTTTCCAGTCACATATGTACTAGATTTTTTGATTTTTGCAAACAATGGATTTGTGTTTAAATTGAATTGATTTGTAAGCACTCCAAGATAAACACTTTTCAATGCCTTGTCCGCAGTAGTAAGTGTTACCATATTTTTCTCCTATTTTAATTAAACATTTTTCTTAAAATTTGTTTTGCTTCATCAAGACTTTTCGCACTAATATCAGGCGTAACAATATGTGCACTACTCTTGTTTGAAGAAATAAGTGATGGTGACTTTTTTACATTTTCACCACTAATTTTTAGTATTTTTGATAAAATTTGCTCATTATTTAACACATAGTCTATCAAATTGTTTTCATCAGCAAAATACTTTTCTTTTTCATCTAGACGATTTTTTAGTAACATATTGTAAGCTTTTTCAAGTGGTGTTTTTGAATTTGACAAAGCATTGTCACTTGAAATCATACTTGCAATTTGTTCGCCATACTCCTTCGCGTCAGGGTTATTTTCAAAAAACTCGTCTACAGATTTGCGCCAGTCCGATCGAAGATAACAAGGTGCATTTGCATTGTCTTGCATCTTTTCGTACTCGGACAATTTTTGACACTTTTTTGTAAACTCACTTTGCAGTGATTTATACGCCTCATAAAGTGCCTTGGCGTTTTTAAATTTTTCTATTGGAGAGTCCTCACTTACTCGCCCTTCTATACTTTCTTGTGTCGCTACACCATAAGGGGTTACATTTGAAGATTGTTCTCCAAGGTTTTTGTTTTCTTCCATTTCATTCTCCTAATTGTTTTTATCGTGGTTTGAATACAAACAATTAATATTGCTTTATTTTTGATATTTTTACTATATTTACTTTTCAAGATGTATTATGTTTTTTAAAAGTAAATAT
>CALEWH010000025.1 GCA_937925475.1 uncultured Clostridia bacterium | reverse complement strand
TAAGACTACTGTTTTCGTCAAGCGATGAAGAAGCGGTCAGACGCAAAACGCACGATGTTTTTATGGATTTAAAACAACTTCGCGTCGAAAACAAGGATGATTTTTACTATCTTGAAGGGATGAAATCACCGGTCACTAAGATTAAAAATAAGTATCGTTATCAGATACTTATTAGGCTAAAACTATCCAACTGTGATAAAATAATTAATAAAATATACGAAATTATAGATAAAAACTATTCGAAAAACATATCCACCTTTGTCGAACTTAATCCGTTAAGTTTGAGTTAGAGGTTTTTAGGAGAATAATATGGCAATTAGAAAAATTTTAATAAGTCCAAATGAAACATTAAAAAAGAAAAGCAAAGAAGTCAAAGTTATTGACGAAAATACAGCAATATTGCTTGATGATATGTACGAAACAATGCTTGCAAACGATGGTTGTGGTCTTGCCGCAGTGCAAATAGGCGTGCTAAAAAGAGTTGTGGTTATCGAAGTAAATGGCATAAAACTCGAACTTATCAATCCGGTTATTACTGCGCGCTCGGGCGAAAATGTTGATGTCGAAGCCTGCCTTTCTGTTAAGGGTGTGCAAGGTTATGTAAAGCGCCCAGAGAAAGTGACAGTTTCGGCTTTTGATAGGTACGGAAATCAATTTGAATTTACAGGTAGGGGACTTATGGCTAAATGCATTTGTCATGAGTGTGACCACTTAGATGGCATTTTGTTCACCGACATAATGATCGAGCCTTATGTACACAAATCTAGTAAAAAGGATAAAAAATAATGAAAGTTATATTTTTAGGCACTCCCGAATTTGCTGTTCCGTCACTTGAAATGTTGATCCAAAACCATACTGTTGTGGGCGTTGTGACACAGGAAGACAAACCTGTTGGTCGAAGCCACACACCAGTTTTTTCGCCTGTCAAAAAAATTGCTCTTGCTCACAACATTCCGGTTTTTCAATATCACCGAATTAGAAAAGAAGGCGTTGACGACCTTAAAAAACTAAATGCTGATGTTATGGTCACATGCGCATATGGTCAAATCCTTAGCCAAGAGATACTTGACATAACCCCAGTTGGAGTCATTAATGTTCATGGTTCGCTACTTCCAAAATATCGCGGTGCAGCGCCTATACAATGGAGCATTATTAATGGCGAAAAGGTTACTGGAATCACAATTTTAAGAAGTGAAGCCGGAATGGATGATGGTGATATTCTGCTAGAAAAAGAAACCCCAATAAAAGAGTACGAAACAAGCGAAGAGTTGTTTGCGAGACTAAGCATAATGGGTGCCGAATGTTTAAAAGAAGCTCTAACTTTAATTGAGAGTGGCAAAGCAGTTTTCACACCACAAAACCACGAAGAAGCGACTGTCTGCAAAATGCTAAAACCATACATGGCAAAAGTCGATTTTTCAAAACCAGCTATTGAGATAGCTAATTTGATACATGGACTAAATCCTTGGCCTGTTGTAAAAATTGCGATAGGTGAATTTATCTTCAAGGTATACAAGGCAAGAGTGATGAGTGTTGAAGAAGTCGAAAAATATGCTCCAGATTGCGAAAAGTATTCTGCTGGGCAAGTTGTACTTTCCAATGCAAAACGCGGTCTTGTAATCAAATGCGGAAAGGATTATTTGTATATTGTAGAACTGCAAAATCAAAATGCAAAACGAATGACAAGCAATGCGTTTCTAAATGGCAAACATATTGAAGTTGGCGAGTTTGCTAAAAGCGTGGTGGAAGATGAATAAAGAATTATCACTTTCATATGACATATTAAAAAAGGTTTATTTTGATAATGCATATGCAAATATTATGCTTAATAAATCAAAGTCTGATGATGTAAATTTTGGCTTAGTAACCAAGATTGTTTATGGTGTAATAGAGAAAGATATATATCTTGAATATGTAATAAGTCAACATGTAAAAAATTACCCAAAACCTAGCATAATGTTGCTTTTAAAACTTGGGACATATGTATTGAAAAACATAAATTCGATACCTGAGTATGCTGTCGTAAACGAACTTGTAAACTTGTCAAAAATAGGAAATGACAAATTTGTTGCAGGCTTTGTAAATTCAACTTTAAAAAATATTGCACAAAATGAAGTGATTTTACCATCAAAAACAGCAAATATTTACAAATATTATAGTATCAAATATTCGTATCCTGAGTGGATAATCGCAAAACTTCTCGAGATTTTTGACGAAAACGAACTTGATGAGTTTTTTAATGCAGTACTAACAGATCTTACTCATGTTCGAATTGTAAAAGATAGAGAAGAGTTTATAAAGTTATTAAAAGATAACAATATTGATTGCATGGATAGTCCACTTGATGACTGTGTATATGTGGATTATGCAAAGTTATTAAGTCATAACGAATTGTCTTCGCACTATACTGTGCAAGGATTGCCTAGTGTTATTTGCGCAAAAGCCTTGGGTGTTATTTCATATTCGAGAGTTCTTGATTGCACAGGGGCGCCGGGTGGCAAGTCAGGAGTAATCGGTGGAATCGACAAATCAATCAATGTTATTTGCTCGGACTTGTATCCACATAGGGTTCTTTTGATAAAACAATATATGAAAAAACTTGGACTAAATAATGTCGAAGCAGTAAAACAAAACGCTGTCGAGTATCGTAGTGATTGGAGTGAAAAGTTTGACTATGTGTTGTGCGATGTGCCGTGTAGTGGTGTTGGCGTTATTAATAAAAAGCCTGACATTGTACTTAATCGCAATCCGCAAGATATTGTTTCGCTTGCCTCAACTCAATACAAAATACTTTCAAACAACTCAAAATATGTAAAACCGGGTGGGATTTTACAATACAGCACATGTAGCATTTTGAAAGAAGAAAATCAAGATGTGGTTAATAGATTCTTAAAAGAAAACCCACAATTTGAATTGACACCAATAAGGACATATGGAGTTAATGTAAAAAACCAAAACAATATGTATACTTTCTATCCGCATATCAGTGGAACAGAAGGATTTTTTATAGCAAGGATGAAAAGAAAATGAAGTTATTATTAGACAACAATTTAAAGCAAATTGAAAGCATTGTCGAATCAATGGGTGAGAGTAGGTTTAGAGCCGAACAATTGTACACTGCAATGTTAAACGGAAAGGATTATTCTGACAAGATAAATCTACCAAAAACGCTACTCGAAAAACTAAAAGAAAGCGGTTGGGCAATGCAACCACTAGAAATAACAAAGCAATTAAAATCAAAAGTCGACAACAATATCAAACTTCTTTACAAACTAACTGATGGAAACATCATTGAAGGAATGTTGATGCAATACAAGTTTGGAAACACATTGTGTCTAAGTACGCAAGTTGGCTGTAAGATGAATTGTGCTTTTTGTGCAAGTGGTTTAAATGGCTGGATTCGCAATTTGACCGCGGGTGAAATGCTTGGACAAGTTGTGGCGGTAAACAAATTGCTTGGCGGAACAGTGAAAGATAGAAAAATCACAAATATAGTTTTGATGGGCACAGGCGAACCACTTGACAACTTTGACAATGTTGTAAGTTTTTTAAAAACGCTAACAAGTGAAAATGGTTTCAATTTTAGTGTCCGAAATATATCACTTTCGACTTGTGGAATCCCGTCTAAGATTGAAACTCTTGCTGACTTGGGTCTTCCTATCACATTATGCATATCATTGCATGCTCCAAATGACGCTGTAAGAAAAACAATAATGCCTATTGCAAAATCCTACTCGATTGAAAGCGTGTTGGAAAGCGCAAAGCACTATCACACAATGACAAATCGCCGAATCATTATTGAATATGTTTTGATTGATGGCGTAAACAATAGTATAAAAGATGCAAAAGAGTTGTCCATTTTGCTAAGAGGGCTTCCTTGCCATGTAAACTTAATTCGACTAAATGAAGTTCCGGAAAGGGGATTGAAAGCGCCAAGTATGAAAAGTTGTGAGATGTTTTTAAACAATCTTCATATGTTTGGTGTAAGTGCAACAATGCGTCGTACACTTGGTGACGATGTAGAAGGTGCATGCGGTATGCTTCGCAATAAAAATCTAAACGAAAATCCGCTTGCAAAAGTAGGCTCAAAAATAGATGATAGCGCTGAAAGTATAAGAGAAAAAGGTAGTCTTAAAAAGTTATCAAATAATAAGCAAAACAACAATAGGGCTGGTCAAAGTAAAATGCTTGCAGACAAATCAAATGACAGATTTTCTCGAAAGAGTAATGGAAAAAGTATAGATAATGCTCGTACTCAAAAAGGTTATAATGATATAACAAATAAAAAATCAAAATCAAATTTCGCTAGCAAAAATGAAAAAATCACAAATAGTAAAAAATCGCAAAAAAATATTAAAAATAACACAAAAACATTAAAAAATAATGCAAAAAGGTAAATTATTTTGAAAAAGTATCGTGTAGTAAAAATACTTGGTGGTGAAATAATTGTCAGCGATGGTGACAAAAACTTGCCTTGTGTAAAGACGGGCAATTTGAAAAAATCTTCTCGCCTTTGTGTAGGTGACTTTGTCGAAATTAAAGAAAACACTTTTGACAAATCTACATATATCATTGACAAAATTTTGCCTAGAAAAAACCAACTTATAAGACCAAATGTAGCAAATATTGATAGGCTTGTTATTGTCACTTCTATTGCACCACTTCCTGACTTTTATTTGATTGACAATTTGATATGTTATTGTTTTAAAAATGACATTGTTCCTATGATAGTCATCAATAAATGTGACCTTATGAACGAACAACAAATCCAATCTATTGTTTTGCAATATAAGTCTGTTGTGAGTGATATTGTAGTTGTGAGTGCTAAAAATGAAATCGGCATTGACTCGCTTAGAAAAAAACTTGCAGGAAAGTTTTCTGCACTTGCGGGTCAAAGTGCGGTGGGCAAGAGTAGTCTTATCAATGCTTTGTGTCCCGATCTCAATTTGAAGTCCAATGGACTTAGTGAAAAGATACTTCGTGGCAAACACACCACACGACATCACGAGATTTTTTCCTTTGACAATATGCTCATTGCTGATACACCGGGTTTTAGTATGTTCGAACTAAACTCAATCAAATGTGACGATTTGCACACATTGTATCCGGACTTTGCAAAGTTTGAGCAAAACTGCAAGTATGGTGGATGCACCCACATAAACTGTGACGAGAAAAATTGTGGTGTAGTAAGTGCTGTAAAAAATGGTCAAATATGTTTGGAAAGATATCAAAGGTATTGTAAAATATACAATGACTTAAAGTTATATTGGAGAGATAAATATGATTAAAATTTCACCTAGCACTCTTGCGATGGAAGAAGATAAAATTGTAAATAGTTTGAGATCCTTGCAAGAACTTAATGTTGACTATATCCACTGCGATATTTTGCGTGATGATTTTGTGTCAAGCAATATTCTTAGTGACAAAACTTTGACAGACATTAGAAATCACACTGTTTTGCCTATGGATGTACATATTATGAGCAAATCTGTTTTTTCTTTGCTTGAAAAAGTTTTGCCATTAAAGTGCAATATTGTTTCTGTCCACTATGAGGCGTTTGACAACGACAAGGACATAATCAGAGCCTTGAAAAAAATACGCGCATCGCATTCGTACGCTGGTCTTGCCATCAAACCTATGACCCCAGCAAACAAAATATTTCACCTACTAAACTATATTGATGTTGTGCTAGTGATGGGAGTGGAGCCGGGCAAAAGTGGTCAAAAAATGATTTCAAACACCTGTCCTAAAGTCAAAGAACTTCGTTCGTATATGTATGAAAACAAAATTAACGCACAAATCGAAGTTGATGGTGGTGTCACAATGGAAAACCTAAAAACGCTTGCCGATGCTGGCGTGGATACTGTCGTTATGGGCAAAACCTTTGCGGCGACTCCTGACAACAAAAAGGCCGACCTTATCAAAAAAATTCACAAAATGTAAATTTTCTGAAGACAATCCTGTTTTTATTAAAGACAAATCTCGATATTTGTCTTTTTTTATTGCAATTTGCATTATTTTGTATTAATATATTTATAATAAAAATAATATGGGGAATGCAATGAAAAACATCTGGTTTTATGTCTGCTCGTATTTTACTGCAATTTCATTTGCGTTTCTGTTTATATTGATCTAATGCGAGGTTTTTATGAAAAAAATATTCTCATACATTATAGGGGTGATTTTGGTCGTTTCGTCAGTTATAGCTGTCGGACATTTTGTCAGACCCAATACTTCGAGCCCGATAAGTGCGGACGAAGTTGTAAACTATGTTGAAATCCCAGCAGAGTGTTTTTACTTGACAAAAGAGTTTGCAATTGATGGGCAAATAGGTGCGAATAAAACCCTTAAAACAGCATATGAAGAGGAACTTGTTGACGTAGAAAGCAACCTTGCTAATCTTCCTTGCTACGCTATATTGAGCTTAAAAACATCTGATTATACTATTCAAGCGGGAAAATATGCTGGTAAGAGATTAGGTGACTTTTTGAAAGAGCATCCAAATATAACTTTGCCAAATACCATTACAAAAGATGGTAGTACACAAGCAATTATTTGCGGAATATCCTATATAAATCAAGCTTCTCAGCTTACTGCTAATGGCTACAATACTAAATACAGTGATTATGAAAATTTGATAAATTATGGCAATCGTGGCGCTTTCGATATGTCGGTTTACTATAAAAAAGAAAAGAATGACTATGTTTGGAATGAAGAAAAGAAAACATTTGATTTGAAAGATGGGGTAGTCTTTGAAAGTATTACTACTTCACTTGTAAAAGGTGTTAAGATCCCTACTGCATACAAATATATCTCAAATATGGCGTTTGCTTTCTCTAATCTTGAAAGAGTTGAGTTTGCAGGCAATGATGTAGGAAAAGGTTATTTTGGAATACAAGTTTTTGATCGTTGCTTAAACTTAAAAACTTCGAATGTGAGCAATAGTAAAAATACTATCCCAAGTAATATCAATACAAAGATGCCTACTGGATATAAAGATATAAAAAATAACTATCCATCTAATATCTTTTCAAACACTGCTATTGAAAGTGTATATATTTCGAAAAATTTTACGACAATAAATGATTACGCTTTCCAAAATTGTGAAAATTTGCACACAGTAGAGTTTGAAAGTGGTAGTAATCTTACTACTATTGGTGATGGTGTATTTCAAAACGATATTGCTCTTGAAAAAATAGATTTAAGTCAAATAAATTTAGTTAGTATAGGTAATAGCACTTTTTATAATACTCCAAAATTAAAACAAGTAAATATTCCTAAAAGCGTATTAAAGATTTATAATAGTGCCTTTGTTATATCTGAAACAAATTATCCTAAATATTACAAAACTACATTTGAGACTGCTGTTAGTGGCATAACTTATGATAGTCCAAGAGCAATTATTTTTGATGGTGATAGATCCACTGATGATATGCAACCTGCAAGCGATTTTATGTTTTCTGGTTTTAATGACAGCAAAAACTACATGAACTACAGTTATTGCTATTATAACAAAAAATCTTCTGACGATACTTTTGCGAATAAACTTGCTGGCATTTTTAATGATAATAGTGCAAAGAACTACTTTGACCATACTACTTTTAAAGCAAAATATACGATAGATTATGAAATCGTAAGCGATGGCAATAAAATAAGTATTGAAAGTGCAGAAATAGATTTAAGTAAATTGGCAAACACTTCAAATTGTCCTGTTAGTGAATACAAATTAGGCGATCCTTTAACTATTGATAATATTAATGGTCTAGGTATTGATAGTTATACATATACAAAAACATACAAAGATGAAAATGATAAAGAAGTAACTAAGGACATAACGATAGATCTTAAAGAAGCCTACAATTTTGAAGCGTGGACATGTGATATTGTAAACAATGGGACTAAAATATCGAATCAATCTGGTATTTCAAACCAAACAAAAGTGTATACAGATATTGTTGTTAGAGCAAATTATGTTATTAAAAAGTACGACCTTACAATCTCTGGCACAAATTATGTCGTAAAAGATGTTCCACATGGTTATTCGTATAGATGGGCAATGAGTAATATCTCATACGACTACTCAACAGATGGTGATGAGCTAAATTACAAGCGTTTTGTAACAGGTGACCTTGACCCTAATGATCTAGGTTATGTGGGTCTTTATACAGATAGTGAATATTCGACACTTTTAAACTATGACGCTAAAATCACTAGTGATGTGACAGTATATAAGCGTAGTTGTGAGATTAAAGATATATTTGAGTTTGAAGTAGGCACTGACGGAGTTACATGTACTCTAAGCCGTATAAAGGAAAATATGTCAAATATCGAGCAGTTATATATTCCTATTGTCTATAAGCAATATGACATTAGGCGTATTGGTGATAGGTTGTTTACAAATAACAAATCTATTCGAAGATTGTACTTTAGTGGCTATAATGATGCTAGAGGTTTCCGTATAGGTAAGTATGCATTCCAAGGTTGTACAAATCTTGAATATGCCGAACTTCCGGCTTGTAATATCACAGTAGATGCTTATGCATTCAACAATACTAAATTAACTAATATCACTTTGCTTGGTTCAATAAATTATAAGACTCGTGGTTCATACGAAATTGATCCTACTGCTTTGCCATCTGGTTGTGATATTGTAATGGATTATGAAAGTACTAATGAAGTTAAAAATAAGTCGCAAAACATCAATGTCACTATCAATATTGATGGAGTAGAAACTACATATTCAGTATTTCCGCATCACTTTATCAATTTGCGAGATTCGATTGATAAAAATGGTTATGTATTGGCGGGATATGACACAGGTAATGGAAATTTGTTTACTGGTGGAAATTTACATTATAAAACTTTGCTAAATAATGAAAAAATGGGCAACCCTTCAGCACAATCTTCAATAACATATAATGCAAAAATAATTAGTAAATTTAATATTGTTGAAGATGAAGAAACAAAAAGAAAGACTGTAAACGGTTGGTCTGAAGAATACAAAGAATATGTAAAATCTTTGAATTTAACAGATACATCTAGTCGTTATAGTGTTGTTGACTTGCCAGATGGTGTAGTTACATTAGCTTCAGGTTTTTCAGGTGATGAAAAGATTAAAAAAGTACTTATAAATCGTGACCTTACTAGTATTGAAGATTATGCTTTTTCTAACTGCGTAAACTTAGAGATTGTGGACTTTTCGGGTTATAATAATAATTTATTAAGTATAGGTGAAGGTTCATTTTATCGTTGTGAAAATTTAAAATCCTTTGGTTTAGTCAGAGATAGTATTTATGTAAAGATTGCATCAATAGGTAAAGATGCTTTTTATGGATGTTCTAGATTGAGTACTTTTTATATGAGTAATGATTCGACTTTAACATCAATAGAAGATAGTGCATTTAATAGTACTGCTTTAACAAGTATTACAATTCCTAACTCCGTGTCAGTTATTGGGAAACAGGCCTTTGCTAATACAAAAAATCTTGACAAAGTAGTGTTTAATGAGGGGTCAACTCTCGATATAATTGAAGAATCTGCATTTATTAATTCTGGTCTATCAAGCATTAATTTAGAAAAAACAAAACTTAACACTGTTGGTGCAAGCGCTTTTAGTGGTACTATAAATCTTAAAGAACTAAATTTGAAAAATTCTTCAAATGGTTCTGTAAATCTTTCTATAAACTTTATTACTGGTAGTGGAGTTAAAACAATTACTATAGATAGTAATTTTGCGTTTCTCGGAGAAAATGTAACTGCTGAAATGATATTTAATGGTACTGATGGCGCAAACAATCTTGAAAAGATAATAATCGATGGTAGTACTGGCAATTATCAAAACTACAATAATGACGGAATATTGTACCAAAAGAATGGGACTGATCTAATTTTATTGTTTATTCCAAAGGCTTACATAGGAAAAATTGTTATCCCTAGTGCTGTTAAGAGTATTTACACACAAGGCAATTTGATTTCATCGTTTAAAGACTTGAAAAAAGTAACCGCTATCGAAATGGAAACAGATAAAGAAAACAACATTGATTTGACAGGTAAAGATTATGTTGTATTTAATGGTGTGCTTTATCACATTGAATCTGTTGGTGGGATAAATAATGCAATATTGTGCTTTGTGCCAAATATGAAAGTTGATAATTTTGTTGTTGTAAACGAAATCAATGTTAAAGATAAAAATAAGGCCGAAAACAAATGGAATTTATCGGGCATCAGCGAATATGCATTTAATAGCAATCAATATATCTGCGTTTTGGATTTTGCTGATGATATCAATCTAGAAAGTGTTCCTAAATTGTACTCTGATAGCATTGAAGCGATTAAGATTTCTAAAAACATCAAGACTATGGTTGTGGGCAATTTCACAGATTTGACAAACCTAAAAACCATCTTTGTAAAAGATACTATTAATGCTAGAAATATTGCTTATACATTTAGTAATGGTAAAGATAAAGATGGAAACATAATTGATGCCAATATTGCAACAAAAGCAAATGTATTCGGCGATAAAAATGTAGTTGTAATTGTTCCAAAAGATGATATCGATGTGTATTCGAGTTTTGCAGAGTGGAGCGAGATGACTGTAAGAAGTCAGTTGCAAATTACATTTGAAACTTTTGAAGGAAAAGATATTGCATCTATGTATATTGATTTTGGCAAACCAGTCTCTGCTGATTCATTGCCAAACGCTGAGAGAGTAGGATTTGATTTTGTGGGCTGGTATACTGATAGAGCGCTTACACAAAAATACAATCCAGCTGTAATATATGGTGACCTTACTTTGTATGCAAAATACGAACGACACATTTACACATATACTTACATGGTTGACGGCAAAACATATTACACTGAGAAAGTTGCTTATGGTGATACACCAGTCGGCCCAGAAACCGCTCCTACAAAGAAAGGCAAAATCTTTGTTTGCTGGAAAACAGAAGACGGAGTAGAGTATTCGCTAGCCAACAACAAAGGCGTATCGGATATGATACTTAAAGCTGAGTTTAAGACTGATAGTAAATACATTACAAAAATTGCACTTATTTCAGCAGGTGCGCTTGTATTGTTGGGAGTCGCTATAACTGTTATAGTAAAAGCAGTAAAGAAAAAATCTAAATCAAATTAGTCGGCATTGATACAAAGTCCACACTGCGTCTAAGATGTGATTGTGTGGCAGTATCAAGTATAAAATTGACCTTATATATAAATATAGTGTATATAATAAGTACACTTGTTATAACATTAATTATAATTAGGTCATTGATTGTGATAGAGTGTTGATTGTGATGGTGATTTGTTGACCTTTGACAAATGTCACTGATACAATTTGATTCAATGTGCAGATGTGATAGTTTTAATAAAAATAAAAGAGCAAACACGCGTTTGCTCTTTTTTAACAAAAAAAAATCTATGGACATAAAATATACTACGAGGTGTTATATGAAAATAATATGTATAAAGTGTCCGTTGTTACTTCGACCGCTAGTCAAACTGATTTTTAGAAAACAATACAAAGAAAGTAACCAAGGTACATAAAAAAACGACCATCAAAGTGGTCGTATTTTTTTAGTTTTCGCTATTTTTCATAGTCTTTAAACATCTAGTGCAGATATTAACTTTTGTAAGTTTTCCATCTATCTCAACAGGTTTCTTTTGAAGATTAGCACCGAATGTGCGTTTAGTAGCGATATGTGAGTGACTAACTTGATTTCCAGCCACTTTTGATTTACCACAAATATAACATTCTTTTGACATTTTT
>CALEWH010000024.1 GCA_937925475.1 uncultured Clostridia bacterium | reverse complement strand
TCGCGTCGTCCTGTCGGACCCAGACCGCACAAATGTGCTCCCGTCTTTGGCTAAAAAGAGTCCACTGGACTCTTTTCTTAACGCGTCGACCCATCGGCACCATACAAATGAAGTCAATTTATTGGCTTCTTTTTTTATTATCACTCTTAGACTTAAATAATAATATTTACATTATTTTATTGTTTTCACAAATGAAAATTGTTTTGAAAGATATAAAAAAAGACTTGGCAAATTGCCAAGTCTTTTACAATTTATGAAAACGCTTTACGCCTTTTGTATAAAGCAAAGCCAAAATCAAAGCTAAAACCAACAAATAAACAACAAATGTTATTATAAAGCTCAATCCAAACGACAGTCCAACAAGTGCATAAAGTACTACTCCAACAACCGTCAAAATCATTCCACCGACCATAGTAAGCAGAGTCGAAAGGCTTTGTTTGACTACTTTTGTTTCGTCTTCCCAGTCAAAAGACGGAAAGAACAAGTTTAGCAAAACCCCACCAAAACTACAAATCAAGTTAAGCATTGTAGGAAGTCCAAAAACAATCAAGAATTGTGCAAAATCAAATTTGAGTTTTACAGCCAACAACACGCTTGAAATCAATACAAATGGCTCAACCACTACAATTTGCAAAAGTGCTTTAACAGTTAGTAAGGTTTTTTCATTTACAGGGCTCGATTTTAGAAGCCAAAATTGTTTTCCTTCAAGGGACAGACTACAACAGGATATAATACTCATAGCCACCATTCCGCAGAAAACAACCGCCATAAGTCCAGCCAAGACATTTTTATCAAGGTCGATTCCCCACGCGGACTTAAACTGTCCAAGACCAAAACAAGCGACCATCACACCAATTACGAGCATCAACACTGGTCCGATAATCGAGTTTACAATCCAACCAACAGTGGTCGAATAAGTTCCGATTTCTTTTCTAAGCAAACTTTTAGTTTCGCCCTTATCATCACCAAACTTTAGTGTCATTTTACTCGACGCAAACTTAGAAAAAGATTTGCCCCAGTCATTATAGTAAAGTATCACACCCAAAACAAACGGCACTAAAATAGTAGACAACACAATAGCAATGCTAGACAAATTGAAGTGCAAGATAAAATCCAAAAACGCCTTTGTGAAAAATCTATCAGCAAAGTAGTCTTGCATAGAATCAATAGTGACACTGCCATAAAACAATGTTTTGAGCATCATCAAAGCCATAACCACGATGAAAATAAACACCGCAAACAACGACTTCAAAAGGTTTCCGCAAGCCAGTCTATTAAAGAGTCTTTTGATAATCCAGTCCAAGACACAACTCACCCCTACGCTAAATAGTGGCAAAGTAATTACACATAGAAGTCCCCTAATTAGCACCCACGCATTAAAGGAAGCAAAGATTTGATATAGGACCACATAAGGAAGCAACATAAGGACCGAGAAAAACAAATCAAAGAAATAATAATTTAAAAGTTTGGAAAACACGATGTCTATTTTTTTAATAGGCAAAGACATAAGAAGGTCGGCGTCATTGTGTTTTTGATTTGCACTCACCCGCATAACTCCGACAATCAGCATAACGCTAAGGCTAATCAAAATGCCATGAAACAATACAAGATCATTTAGTCCCAATTTGCCCAGCCCGTCAAACATTGTATACGCTTGATAAGTGTACAAAGCAACAATCGCAAGCACACCTAATACAAGTAAAGCAACCGCTGTTTTTACAGGTTTTCGCTCTTTTTTGCCTTGCAATCTACCAAGCAACATATTAAAGTTGTTTTTAATAAGTATGCCAAGATTATTCATCGCTCAACTCCATAAACACATCTTCAAGACTCTCGTCCTTTTTAATGTCGGACATTTTGCCTTGGCAAACTATTTGACCATTTTTAATGATTGCGACCTTATTGCAAAGTTTTTCAGCGACTTCCAAAATATGAGTCGAGAAAAAGATCGCGCCACCGCTTTTAACAAAATCTTTCATAAGACCCTTGACAATAAAACTCGCCTTCGGATCAAGCCCTACAAATGGCTCGTCCATTATGATAAGTTTTGGATTATGTACAAAAGCAGAAACAATAACAAGTTTTTGCTTCATTCCGTGCGAATAGTTTTGTATCGGAGTGTTTAGGTCTTTATCAATCCCTAGCAAAGCCGAGTATTTTTCTATTTGCTCTTTCCTTTGCTCTTTGCTCACTCTAAATATGTCGGCAATAAGATTTAGATATTGAATACCTGTTAGAGATGGATAAATATCTGGATTGTCTGGGATATACGCAATGAGTTTTTTGCATTTCATAGCACTATCTTTTACTGACACGCCGTCTATCAAAATGTCACCGCTTGTGATGTCGTTTATGCCCACAATACTTTTTATTGTGGTGGTTTTTCCCGCACCATTGTGTCCGATAAACGCAAATATGTCACCGCTTTCAACATTGATGTTTATGTCCTTTGCCCCAACTTTTCCATTTGGATATATCTTAGAAAAATTTTTTATTTCAAGCATATTCTTCTCCATTTGCATAGTACTAAAAATTCGCTATATAAAGCCAATTTTCAATAAATGCATAGTACTTAATTATTTTTTAATTTCGTAGTTTGTGCCACTAGGTGTATCAATCAAAACAATCCCTTTTGTCAACAACTCTGCTCTTATGCTGTCTGCTAGCGCATAGTTTTTGCTAACCTTTGCGTCTTTGCGCTCTTTAATTTTGTTTTCAATATACTCTTTTAGGTCATCATCTACATTAGATTGCAAATACTCGTGAGTGCCATCAAGCGCTTCGTCAAGTGCAAGACCTAGCACAGTATCAAATTTTCGTATCAAATACGCCTTTGTCGCGTCATTAAGGTCGCTCTTTAACACATCAAACAAAGTTGTGATAGCACTCGATGTGTTCAAATCGTTTGAAAGTGCAGTCTTGAAAGAATCATCAAAAACTTGGGCTTTTTCAGATTCTATATCTAGTTCATTAGGTTTTAATTCGGAGACTCTTTTTATAAGTTTTACATACGCACCCTTTGCAGAGTCCATTCCTTCCCAACTAAATGTAAGTGCGCGTCTATAATGCGCTTGCAAGCAGAAAAGTTTGTATACTTCTGGAATATAGCCTTTTTCTTTAAGTAGCGAAATGGTCAAAAACTCGCCTTTTGACTTGCTCATTTTGCCATCAGTAGTGTTTAGGTGCTCGCCATGAACCCAGTACTTGCACCACTTATGACCAAAGAAACTCTCGCTTTGTGCAATCTCGTTTGTGTGATGTGGAAATTTGTTGTCGACACCACCACAATGGATATCAAGATACTCGCCAAGATACTTATAACTAATTCCGCTACACTCGATATGCCACCCCGGATAACCTACTCCCCACGGGCTATCCCACTTCAATTCTTGATTATCAAACTTTGATTTTGTAAACCACAAAACAAAGTCTTGTTGGTTGTGTTTGCCTTCGTCATGACTAACATCGTCACGAGCACCGATAACCATATCATCGCTTTTTTGATTTGTCAACACATAGTATTCTTTCAACTTTGACACATCAAAATATATGTTTCCTTCTGATTTGTAAGCATAACCTTTGTCAAGCAATGTCTTGATTATCTCAAAATATGTGTCGATACACGAAGTCGCAGGAACTACGATTTGTGGCCATTTTAGATTAAGAGACTCGCAGTCTTCTCTAAACTTGTCAGTATAAAACTTTGCAATTTCCAAAACAGTTTTGTGTTCGCGTTTTGCGCCAACAAGCATCTTATCGTCACCAGTATCTCCGTCACTTGTAAGGTGTCCAACATCGGTGATATTCATAGCACGCACAACATCATAACCCACATAACGCAAGGTTTTT
This sequence comes from uncultured Clostridia bacterium, assembly GCA_937925475.1. Lineage (GTDB taxonomy): Bacteria > Bacillota > Clostridia > Christensenellales > UBA1242 > UBA11490. The sequence goes on along the minus strand of CALEWH010000024.1, from coordinate 4,764 downwards.
TCAAGTACATCTTCCATAATGTATGTGCGCAAATTTCCTATATGCGCAAAATGATACACAGTAGGACCGCATGTGTACATTTTTACTTTTCCACTCTCATAAGGTACAAATTCTTCTACTCTTCTTGTCAAACTATTGTAAATTTTCATAATAACCTCAACTATCTTATATTATAAACCATTTTTTATATCAACACAAACACATAATTTTATTTTTTACACTCTATATATGAAAAATCGCAAATATGCGTGTTATACTAGCGCAAATATGGTTTTTGAAATAAAAAATCCAAAACAAATGTTTTGGATTTTTACATTATTTACTTGCTGGCTTATAACTGTCTTTAAGTGAAATTGTGTTGTTGAACACAAGGCGCTCAGGTGTACTATCTTTGTCTAAGCAAAAATATCCTTTGCGCACAAATTGGAACTTTTCTCCAACTTTTGCATTTAGTAAAAATTTCTCTACAAGCGCTGTTGTTTCGGTCATAGAGTCTGGATTTAACATCTCTTCTATTTCCACGCCTTCCGCTAAGGATTTGGCTGGATTTTTGTACTCGGTCTTTACAAGAGGTTTGAAATTTCTCACTACCACCTCTGTGCAGTTTTGAGCATCTACAAAATGTATTGTTCCTTTGCACTTAATTCCGCTTGTATCGTTTCCGCTACGACTGTTTGGATAATACTCGCACTCCAAGTGGTCAATCGAACCGTCTTTGCCATACACAACTTTGTTGCACTTGATAATATATGCACCTTTTAATCTGACAACCCCGCCTTCAACCAAGCGATTGTATTTAGGTGGTGGATTAAGACTAAAATCGTCACTGTCAATGTAAATTGTGTTGCTGAAAGTCATCTTGTGTTTGCCCGCATTTGCATCGTTTGGATTGTTTTCAAGTTCGACTTCTTCACTGCCTGTATAGTTTGTGATAACCACTTTTAGTGGGTCAAGCACAGCCATCGCACGAGTAGCAACATTGTTTAGGTCATTGCGGATATAATACTCCATTGCTTCAAATGGGATAAGGCTTTCGGATTTGCTTACACCCACCGATTTGATGAAGTCCTTTATTCCATTTGCTGTATAACCGCGTCTTTGCATACCTACAATAGTCAAGTACCTTGGGTCGTCCCAACCCATAACCTTGCCTTCATTAACTAGTTTTTTCAAGTACCTTTTGCCTAGCAAAACATTTTCAAGCAAAAGTTTGCCAAACTCAATTTGGCGTGGTGCATACTTTTTGCCCCAGCCATGCTCGATAAACCAGTTGTAGACAGGTCTATGGTCTTCAAAATTGATGTCGCATAGGCTATATGTTGTGCCTTCAAGCGCATCTTCCATTGGGTGCGCAAAGTCGTACATTGGATATATACACCACTTGTCACCTGTCTTGTAGTGTGTAGCATGCAACACACGATACATTACTGGGTCACGCATATTCATATTTGGGTGCGCCATATCTATTTTTGCACGAAGTGTCATCTCGCCGTCTTTATACTTGCCGGCACGCATCTCTCTAAATAGTTTTAGGCTCTCGCTTGCTGGTCTGTCACGATATGGGCTGTTTTTGCCCGGCTCTGTAAGAGTACCACGGGTCGCACTAACTTCGTCAGCACTCAACTCGTCCACATATGCATAACCTTTCTTAATCATTTTCTCAGCAATTTTGTATATCTTTTCAAAATATGCTTCACTTGCATAAATGACCTTTTTAGGACTATATCCTAGCCAATGCAAGTCGTCCACATAACTATTTGCAAAATCTCCATCTTCTTTTGTAGGGTTTGTGTCGTCCATACGCAAGTTTGTGTATCCGCCAAACTTGATTGCTGTTTCAAAGTCAATCATCCACGCCTTGCAGTGACCAATGTGCCAGTATCCGCTTGGCTCCGGTGGACAACGAGTTACTACTTGTTTTGCCCTGCCATTTTTTATATCGTCGACAATCGCTTCTTCGATAAAGTTTTCAGGAACAATGTTTTTAAGTTTCATAGTTTTCTCCATTTAGTAAAATATACTGTATATTAACACATTTTACCCTACTTTGCAATTAATTTAGTATTGTCAATGTTTTCATATTAAAAATGGAAAAATAAATATTATATAATTTATTCAGTAGATTGCTACACATTTCCATTTTACATATTGCTACATTTTTATAACTTTCAAGGTTTTCCCCGCTTTGCGACTATAATTTTTTGGCATTTTATATTCCCATTGACCAAGGGCTTTCCCTGGGATATTCATTCGTGCATAAGCACCTTGCAAAAGCAAATCTTGTATTTGGAAAACGGCATATTGGGCTTGGCTGTTGCAGACCTGTTTTAATGCAGAGATAAGCACCGATTTAGTGTTTGATGTTTTGATGTTTAGCAGGTCGCAAAATCTCTTTTGGTCTTCGGGGCTAAGGCTGTCAAAATATCCTACAAAAGTGTTGTTGTCGTGTGTGCCAAGATAGTATATGTTGTTTGATGGGACATTTTGAGGCAGATAGCGTTTGGTGGAAAGTGCGTATTGCAACAGGCACATCCCCATTAGTCCAAACTTTTTCATCACTTTGTAACATTCTTCTTTCTCAAAGCCGAGGTTTTCGACGACAACTTTGTTTATGTCAATGCACTTTGATAGTTGTGAAAAAAAATCCATTCCGCCCGCTCTAACCCATTTGTTGTCGGCGCTGTTTTTTGTCGAAAACTCATAATGTTCGACATAGCCATAAAAGTGGTCAAGGCACAATATGTCAAATTTGTCAAGTAGTATTTTGATGCGATTTATCAAATATTCATAGTGGGTTTTCTTCAGCTCAGACCAATCATAAACGCACGAACCCCAGTTTTGGTCAAGGCCTTTGGGCGACGATTTTGGAACTCCACCTGTGCACAACATATTGTAGTTTTTATCCAACTGATATGCACTTTTGCACATATATACATCATATGACATTACATTTGGATATATCGGCAAATCACCCAAAATTTTTACATCTCGGTCATTTGCGTATTTTTTCAACGCCTTCCACTGTTTGTCTAATATGTATTGATAAAAGCCATATTTGAGTATCAAGGATTTGTTTTCGTGGACAAATTGAGCATATTCGTTAGACCCGCTATCAAACAATTTTGTGTCAAATAAACGCCAGTCCTTTGTGTTGTATTTGGCAAGCAACGCCCTATACACAGCATAACCAAAAACATCTTTGTTGGCATCTAAATATGTGTTCAATTCGGCTAGCATTTCGGCAGACGCATTTGAAAACGCTTTTTCAAAAATATGATTCTTTTCTTGCTTTACAAGCAAATATTGCACTTTTGTACTCTTGGACAACTTTTCAAGAGTTTTTACATCGGATTTACAAATAAGACCCTTTTCAATAAGGTCATCAACATCAAAAAACATTTCATCATATGAAAAACTGCAGGTCGAAAAATATGGGCAGTTTGTTTCGCTTGTTTGGTTGAGTGGCAAGATTTGCCAGATTCTCACATTGTTTTCTGCTAAAAAGTCAACAAACTTATATGCTTCTTTTCCAAAATCACCAACCCCATATTCGCTTGGCAATGATGAAATATGACAAAGCACTCCTATCTCTTGCACCATATCTCCACTCCAATGTAATGTGTTTTATTAAAGTATATTCCAATCCACCTGTCTTTCCAAACTTTATAGAACACAATTTGAAAATTACCATTAAAGTAGTGTGTGGTAGGAATGAGTGGCACGACGCGTCTAGAAAATGTGCCTGTGGTCACATTTTTAGCCTAAGTGAGCCGTTGCGAATGTGTGAGCACCGGCTGGCGATGTCCGCTTTGGTTCGAGTCTACTTATTCCCACTTATCAGAAAAGTGTATGTTTTTGAGTGGGTTTATACGAACTCCCTTGAATGTGCCTAAAATAAAGGCTTTTGGACACCTTAAAAAGTATTTAATGTCAAACAAAAATGCACACTTAACATCAGTTGACATCAAATGTGCACTTTTTATTAAACTTTTGCTATCTAAATTGGTCTAAAACGCGATAAATTTTTCTAAAACTTTTAGAAAATTATTTATCCTTATTTATTTGTTTTTCATTGCCAAGTATTGTCTTATCCCTTCTTTATGATAAGGCAAAGGTAAAAGATTTTCTACCTCATCAATTGGCACCCATACAGGTTCGTGTCCATCTTCAGTTGGAATTTCTGCCTTTTTTGATAACTTTACTACATAAAAATTAGCAAGTGATTCCATTGGCCATTCTCCACCTGCAAGCCAAAAACAATCAACAACGCATAATTCATCTATACTTTCAATGGTATATCCACTTTCTTCTAAAAATTCACGTTTCAAACAATCTTCGTGAGTTTCGCATTGTTCTATACCACCACCAACCATTGCTATTTCATTTTTCTTTGTTTTTTTTGTTAATAAAATTTTTCCATATCTTTCACAAATTCCAAAACATGTTTCTCTAAAATCAAATTTTCTATTAACAAATTTTTCTCCTAAAGTAATTGTTTTCATGTACTCTCCTCAAGTTAAATTATACTGAAAATTATAAAAAAAATTAAGTGAATTAGTTCATGTTTAAAATAATATTTTTACTTAATAAGTCATCTTTCTCTTTTCTTGTAATGGTGGAATTTTTAATTTTTGCCTCAACATATTTAAACTGCTCTTTCTTGTAGGAATTAAAAGCATTATGATCAATATTATTTCGCTCTAAAAACTTTTTTAGCCTAAGTGAGCCGCTGCGAATGTGTGAGCACCGGCTGGCGATGTCCGC
>CALEWH010000023.1 GCA_937925475.1 uncultured Clostridia bacterium | reverse complement strand
GAGATGTGCGGACGTGACTGGAGTTCAGACGTGTGCTCTTCCGATCTGTATTATAACATAACCATTTCACTAATGCAATATTTTTAAGTATATTTTATAAAATTATAAAAATTGTTGATATTTTAACAAAATTGCAATATTTTTTCACTTTTTGTAGCATATTTTATTGTTTTTCACCACCAAAACAATGTCATTTGGATTTGTATTGTTGACAATTTTTGTCCAGATGTTGTCAGCTGTATTGTAGTCGTTTTTTATCAAAATGAAGTCATCTTTATCGGCTTTATCTTCATCAATTATACTTCTTTGGATAGCACTAACTATCGTGTCAGGCTTTATTAAGTGTGGGATGTTTAATACTGCGGACTGTGTATGAGTAAGCAAAAACATCTCTCTAAAAATGTTTGGTCTTACACCATCTTTTAGCCCCACACAAATTTTAAGACCTTTATTTAGCATTGAGTAAATCGGTGCAAAACCTACTCCTTTCACAAGGTCATCGGACACTGACAAGCAAATAGTACAATCATAATTTTGCAACAACTCCAAATCTTCTTTATCAAGATACTCGCATCCACCAATGATACATTTTCGGTCAAGTATGCCTAGGCTTTCAAGATACTCCACTGGTGACATATTGTATAGTTTGTCACACTCTCCCACTTCGTCAAGACTTTGGCTTATCTTTGTATATATGTGCATATTATGTTTTTTTGCATATTTTACTATTTCAGTTATTTGGTCTTCATTAAAATCAAAAACACTATCAAATGCCAAAATAGTTTTTGCTCTATTATTTATTTGCTTAATTTCTGCTATTTTATTATCCACAACTTTTTCGTTTATATCTTCATCGGGAAATAGTTTTACAGCAAGAAAAATATCTATGTCATAATCCATATACACTTTTGCCGACAACAAAGAGTCACTACTTACATCAATTATTCTAGTGATGCCATTTTTGATGCACTCACTTACAAATTGTTTTTTAAGTCTAACTTTGTCTTCTAATTTTTCCTCTATGAGATTATTTTCAACAACAGCAGAAAACGACTTAACACAAAGTAAATCCTTGTACTTTTCAGCATTGTCAAAATCGGATATTTCTATATCCTTGCAAAATACTTTTTCATCACAATAACATTGTACATTTTTTAGTATCATAACTTGCTCCATTATATAAAAAAGTCGCAATGTTGCGACTTTTAAATTCGTTTTTTAGCGTGAAAAGCGACGCCAAGCGCACCTTCACCAATTTGCGAAAGTGTATTTGCTCCCGCATTCTCTACCCAAATCTTAACATCACTGCCTACGATAGAAATTATTTTGTCACGAAGTTCGAGTGCGTCCTTTTCACAATTTGTATGAACTATCGCAATAGGAAAATCAGCCAGATTTTCGCCAAGTTCTTTTACATATTCGACAATGTCATTAATGGCTTTCTTCTTCCCGTTTGCCTTTCCCACACACTCTATTTCCCCGTCATCACCGACCGCAAAAATAGGTTTTATTAGCGACATACTCCCGTAGTTTGTGTCAAGATTGTTGATTTTGTTTCCATATACATTTTTAAAACTATTTGCATAGAAGTAAAATGCTGTTTGGTTTTTAAATGTATTTAGGTTTTTAAGTATCTCTTCGTCTTCAAGTCCGCGTTTATTTTGGACTGCGCCTTCTAGGCTTATTAACCCGTCCTGAACAGACACTCCAAGAGTATCAAACATTGTCATTTTTCGTTTTGGATATTTGGTCTTCAAGTTTTTAAGTGCAACACTTGCATTTTTGATGCTGTCACTTAGTGCGTGTGAGTAGTGAAAATAAATAATGTTTTCGCCTTGCGACAATGCAATGTCAAATATATCTTCATATTCTTGCACGCTTAGCGGAACACTCTCCACCTTACTGCCCGCTTTAAAACTTACATAAAGGTTTTTGTAATCAAGGGGGTTTTCTCTGTCGCAATAATACATAGTATCGTCTATTTTATAGTTGTTTTTGACAACTTCGACACCCATAGTTTTTAGATGGCTTGCAGAAAAATCACAACAAGCGTCAACATATATTATGCTCATAAAAACCTCCTTTCCAATTTACTTTTATCTGTTATTTCATATTTGGGAACAATATAACATCTCTAAGTGTGGGTTGGTTAGCAAGAACACACATTAGTCTGTCAATGCCAAGACCAAGACCACTCATAGGTGGCATACCATGTTCCATAGCAAGCAAGAAATCTTCGTCAAGTTCGAAGGCTTCTTCGTCGCCTTTCATCTTATTGCGCATTTGCTCTTCAAAACCAGCTCTTTGGATTTGTGGATCGACAAGTTCACTGTATGCCTTAACAAGTTCGGATCCTGCTACAAGCACTTGGAACATCTCAATAACCTTTTTGTTTTTGTCGCTAGGTCTAGCAAGCGGAACAAGGTTTGGATAATTGTAAACAATTGTAGGTTGAACAATGTTTGGACGGATTTTGCGTTTGTAAACATAGTCGTAGATTGCACCAAGAGAAACAAGGTCATTTACTTCGTCTTTGTCAAATTGATTTGTGTCAAGCACAACCTTTCTAAGTTCTTCCACATCGTCAATTTGTAAAATGTCCACGCCTAGAACTTTGTTAAGTTCTTCGATGTAGTTAACCTTAGCCCACTTTCCGCCAAAGTCAAGTTTTACTCCTTGATACTCGATCTCGTATGTTCCACACATCTTCTTAACCAACATTTTAAGCAGTTTTTGGATAAACGCGATGTTTTTGTTGTAGTCCCAATAACTAGCATACCATTCTAGCATTGTAAACTCTTGCAAGTGTTGGGCGTCCATCCCCTCGTTTCTAAAATTTTTACCTATTTCAAATACGCGTGGGATTCCACCAGCCACAACTTGTTTTAGGAAAGTCTCTGGTGAAATACGAAGATTGTACACTTTATTTAGCGCGTTGTGTTTTGTAACAAATGGTTTTGCAGCAGCACCGCAAGCCACACTTTGCAAAATTGGGGTCTCAACTTCCAAAAATCCGTTTTCTACAAGGAAGTTGCGGATGGTCGAAATCAAACGACTACGCATAACGAAAATTTTCTTTGCTTCTGGGTTTGTGATAATGTCAAGGTATCTTTGACGATAACGAATCTCTGTGTCAGCAATGCCATGGAACTTCTCAGGAAGTGGCAACATTGCTTTGCTTAGCAATGTGTATTTTTGAGTTTTTATTGTTATCTCGCCAGTTTGGGTCTTATATATTGTTCCTTCAAAACCTACATGGTCACCAATGTCGACCATATCTTTGAAAAACTTATACTTTTTCTCGCCAATATCGTTTTGATTTAGGCTGACTTGAATTTTGTCATAAACATCGGCAATTTGTACAAACATAAACTTGCCAAAAATACGACGCGCAACAATACGCCCGCCTGTTTTAACACAAGTGTTTAATTTTGCTTTTCTTGCCTCGCTTATAGAGTATGTTTGATCAAACTTTGGTGCATAAGGATTGATCCCCGCATCCTTCAAGTTTTTAATTTTGTTTTTTCTAATGTCTACTTCTTTGTATAGTGTTTGGTTTTCTGATTGTGCCATAATTTTCTCCTAATATGTTAAATATTAACACAAGCACAATCAATAGTCAATTAAAGAAATAAAATTACAACAAAAACCCATACATCTTTTTATTAAAATCGACCTTTTTTACATAGTCTTTTGTTTCTTTAAAAGGAATGTCTATAAGGTCGCCATTTACGCAGTATTTTGGCGATTGCATCCACTCTTTCACATTGCTAAGCCCCGCATTGTAGGCGCAAAGAGCGAGTTTTTCGTCGCCAAACAAATCGATAAGATAACGCAAATAAAAACAGCCAATCTCCACATTGTCCTCAAAATCGAATAGGTCAAAATCTTGTTTGCCAAGTTTTGTGCAAATCTCGCTTGCGGTCGACGGCATAACCTGCATAACGCCCATAGCCCCGCTAGGCGAAACGGCGTTTTCGCGCCACCCGCTCTCGACATTGATGACTGCAAAAACAAGCCTTTCGTCCAAGTCGTACTTAACACACACATCACTTACATACTTGTGATTTTTCACAGGAAACTTGACGCAAAGCAAACACACCGCTCCAACAACAATGATGAGCAAAACGCTTACAATACAAATGGTTTTTTTCATAGTAAATTATATTGCTAAAAAACCCATAAAATACTATCTCGCTAAAAATCGCTATAACCGCTGACATTGAGTAGTGTCTTGTTGATAGCAGTAGAAATCATTTTGCCAAGTTCTTCGACCCTTGCATCGATGTCACTCGGCGTCATAACCAAACCCATAAAATCGGCTCTGCTTGGCTCGTTTTCGTCACTTTGCATAGTATCGTTGTTTTGTGCCAAAACACTGTCGATTATGGTGCTAACAAAAACCACAAATGGCACACCAATAGAGATGACATCGCACCCAAGAGTGCGCTTGTCCAGCCTTTTTCTCGGAGCACGCGTACCTGCCCCAGGCGTTAGTCCGCTGTTTGTAAACTGTATGCACGACCCAAGACGCCTAATGTCTGTCGCACAAAGCGAGTCCACAACAATAACATAATCGGGGCGAGTTTTCTTCACAACGCCTTCGACAATGTCACAACTTTCAATGCCAGTAAGACCTTTCACGCTAGGCACAATAGCATTGACAATGGTGTTTTTGCCCGACACAACAATCCGACTTATGACCTCGTGCCCAAGCATGTCCGCAGTGATATAACGATTGCCGAGCCCTACAACCAAATATCTTTTGCCCTGAGTTTGACCAAGATACTCGCCTAGTATCTTTTTTATAAGGTCGATTATATACTCCACCTTATCGCCGTCATCGGTGTAACTACCAATGTTAAGCAAGGTGTAATCGCCCATCGGTCTTGATAGCACTCTTGCAGTCCTAATATCCCTTACAGAGAAGTCTTCGCGCATTATCCCACGACTAAGTTTTTTCAAAATACTTTTGCCACCTCCATAAGCACTGCCCGCTTCCAAAAATTTTTTGTCATCAAAGAGCAAATCGCTTTTCATAAAGCCCTCCCAAAAACACAAATTATATAAATAATATTCCCAAATAATCCTTGCTATTTACATTTTTTTATGCTAAAATAGTGAAGCAAAATTGAAAATTGTATATTTTAAGGAGAAAATAAAGTGGCAAACATTAAATCAGCAAAGAAGAGAATAAACACTAATGATAGAGAAAGAACAGAGAATCGTTATGTAAAAAGCACTCTTGCTACTATGGTAAAAAGTTTTAGAAAACTTATCGCAGAAGGCAATGTAAAAGAGGCAGAAGCAAAACTTAACGATACTATTTCATATATAAACTCAGCTTGCTCAAAAGGTGTTATTCATAAAAACAACGCTAGCAGAAAGATCGCTCGTCTAAACCTTGCTCTAAATAAAGCAAAAGCAGAAGCAAAACCAGCTACTATTGCAAAAGTTGAAAAGAAAGCAAAAGTAGAAAAAGTTGAAAAGGTAGAGAAAGTAGAAGAAGTAAAAGCAGAGAAAGAAGTTAAAGAAGTAAAGAAAACTGCTACTAAGAAAGCTACTACAAAAAAAGCAGACGAAGAGCCTAAGAAAGCCCCTGCTAAAAAAGCTACAACTGCTAAAAAGACAGCAACTGCTAAAAAGACAGCAACTAAAAAAGAAGAGAAATAATCCAATAGTTCAATTAGATGTTAAAAAAAATCACTCAATTCGAGTGATTTTTTTGTGCTTTTTAGGTTTTGAAAATTAAAAGTATCTTATATTTCTACTGGAAATCCAATTATATATAAATCCATAAAACATAAGCCAGTTTATGAGTAAATATCTTTCTTCATAAAATCAATATTTACATACTCACAAATCTTTGTACAATATGCCCTTATACTTATACTATGCGGACACTGCTCGTACACTCTCAAACCTAAAATATGTATATGTACTTTTATGCATAGTCTTCGGCATAACCCATTTTTTCAAAGATGTTTGCAAGATTTTCGATAACAATCAGAGTGTCATTAAGGCGATTGTTTATAGTGACAATTTCATCATTAATACTGTGGTTCTTAAACGCCTTAACACATAGTTTGTTAAGTCTGTTTGCAAGCACTTTGCGTTCCAAAAACTTGACGATATAAAGTCTAGATAGTTTTTGGATTAGTAATTTAAAATCTAATATCTTCATATATCTCATCTCCTTATATGAGCAATTATAATTCAAAACTCGACGGATTTCTATTATATTTACTTTATTTTTCGCCAATTTATAATTCTTGCGACATAGTAAGACACGCTCCCACATTTATTTACACTATTCGACAGCGTTCGCGACACCTATTTCGTCTTCTTTCTTACTATTTTGTCGCATTTTAGATGCAAACTTTGCATTTTGTCTTAAAACAAGACTTGCGTCCACACACACAAATTTTTCTTTCAACATAATATCAAAGTCAACGACAAATGAGTGACTCACACCCCCACTTTGCACAAAAAAAAAGCCACAAATGTGGCTTTTTATAAAAACGACAAAAGACCTTATCAAAATAATAAGGTTTTTAATATTCGCAATCGAAAATCGACCGCCCAAACTTTTGTCTATATGTATATTTGCACACACGATATTTTTTTATTTTTTCATTTGCTTAATTCTATAAAAGTGTATGCAAAGTACATATCAAATAATAGATTGTTGACCATAAGGTCATTGCCAAACCAGCATCTGGAAGGGAGCTTATGCTCCAACTTCCAATTTGCTGTAAATCCAAGCATCAACAGTCTTGGTTGCGACTATGCTAATTGTCGCATTTGGCGAAGTATTGTTGCTAAGAACAAGGGTATAGTAGAAGTCGCTTTCAGTAAAGTTGACTTTACTTTCAGTACAACTAGCCGATGAAACATTGAAGAACATTGTAGTGTAAATTGCCACATAGTATGTACCTGCTTTCAAATTGTCAAATACATATGTTCCGTCATCAAGTGTCGCAGAGTACGCTTCATTTGTAGTGTGGTTTACAATTACGATATGAAGAGTCTCATACTCACCTATGCTAATGCCAGTACCCCTTGTAAGCGAAGTATTTACTGTGATTGTAAATTTGTTGTTGATAAACGATGCTTTTAGTACTTTAAAGCTTGTTCCGTCACTGTAAGTATTAAAGCTAATGTTGTAAGTCAATGTGCTTCCAGAAAGTATACTGCTATAACTTGTTCCATAATACTCTCTTGTGCTTGCCGAAGACAATACAAAGTTTGTATCAGGAGCAAATGTAACACTTAGACTACTGCCCGCTACATATACATATATGCGTCCGTCAGTGTCACTTACTGGCACTACACCGCTTGCAAACTTGATCATACCATTGTCAGTATTTACGACTTTGTTTCCGCTCGAATCAGTACCGATAGAAAGGTTTGAACCTTCAAAGTATAGACGATTTTGAGTATCCCATCTGTGTACAGGAACACTTCCACTTACCGAATACCACGATGTAGTTGTGTTCCAACCAGCGAATGTACTTGGAGATTTCATATCAGTATCGTCTTTCTTCTCAGCCACCCCAGTAGGTGCTTTCGACGAAATTGTAGTTCCACCAGAAACAAATGTCCATACACTATAACCTTTCTCAGTGTGAGCAGTAATACTCGAATTACCATAAGGCAATAGTACACAAGTAGTAGTCCAGTTTTCAATAACAATTTGCGCAGTATTTGCAAAGTACGAATTGCTTATCTTTGTAGTATTTGAAGTATTGTCATAGTTACGACCAATAATCTCAGCTACAAATACAGCATACGACTTATTGATACTTACCGAACCATTATTCCAGTTTGCGTCAGTATTGTAATTTGCCGAAGAAGTATTTACTGTCAAGAACAAATATCCAGATAGAACTCCGTTGTTGTAGCAATTTTCAATAGTAACATTGTTTGTATAACCAGCGATACCACCAATTTGTCCACTTATGAAGTTAATGGTTGCGTCATTATAACAGTTTGTAATATTGACACTTTCATTTGCATAACTAGACATTGTCGAAACCCCACCAAGGATACCGCCAGCAGTCGAGTTGTAACTAGCAATAATTTGTCCACTTGTATGACAACTATCAATAGTCATTACTTCGGTGTTGTTTGCATATTGTGCATTACCTACTATACCTCCGACATAACCAGAGTAAGCGACAATTGTACCATCGAATCCCGAATTAGTAATATTTGTAGAAAGTGAAGTCGAACTTGATGTACGAATCAATCCTACAAGACCTCCGACATTTCCATCTGCTCCAATGTTATTGCTAATGTAGGCATTTGTAACATTGACATTATCAATATTGACACCTAAGTATCCATATCCGATAACACCACCTACATATCCAGCACCTGCTCCAATAATAGTGATTTTATCTAGGTTAAGGTTCTTAACAGTTGCGTTTGAATCTGTATATCCGATAAATCCTACAAATTTTGAATATGTTTCAAATATCAACATATTTGAGATTGTATGGAAATCACCATCAAGATGTGCCTTAAACTTATTGCCAGACTCAATGTTTTGACTATCAACAGATTTACCTAACACTGTGCTAAATCCACCACTTAGGTCAATGTCCGCTGTAAGTTTGTAGTATACAGTAGAAGCATTGTATGTCGAATTGTTTGCATTTACAAGATATGTCAAATATCTAAACTTTGCAGCAGTATCAATTAGATATGGACTATCTTTTGTACCGCTACCACTAAATGTACCAGTAGTAACATCAGCTATCTTAGCCACAGTAGTAGTACCATTTGAAGCCCCAAGAGTCTTCAAATATGGGATATTGCTACTTACATACCATAAATCTGCACTTAGTCCCAAAGCACTAACAGTAGGACTTGAAGGCAATACATTAATAGTATGACTGCCATAGTCTGCACTATATGCATTAGTTAAATTATATGTCCACACATTATTTAGACTACTATTCTTACTTATCATTCGTGAGAATGTTCGTAGATATATTGTACCTGTACCGCTTGAAGACGCTGACTTAACAACAACATTATTAATTGTAGCATTGCTTAAGCCATTTACAAATGCACTAGGAACAACAGATTTTGTACCGTCATATTGAGTCTTAAATCCGCTTACAGATGCACCATTGATACCACTATCGTAGCAGTATGCAGTGATACCACCTACTTCAACTTCGGATATGTTTGTATTATCTTTCAATCCTATAAATGTGTTGTTTATAGAGTTGCAGTTGTTTATAGAAGTCCTATAATAAGCAACACCAGTAATACCACCTAGATATCCAGCAGCTTCAATAGTCGAATTTTTAACAGTAATAAAATTGAATGATGCACCAGTGCCATATCCTGCCACAACACCCATGCAAATTGAAGCACTACCTGTTTGCGTATCGTACACATGTGCATTGTCAAATGTAAGACCTGTGATTGAGCCATAGAAATTAGATATAAATCCACAAGAGTTTTTAACACTTTGATTTCCATTTAGTACATACTCTTCTTTATCAAAGCGAACATACATATTTGAGATTGTGCGTTGGGTCATACTAGATATACTGTAAGCCCTAGTACTAGATTCGTTTTGATTAATTGGAGTCCAGAAGTAGTTTCCAAGATCAATATCCGCACTAATGACATAGTATGCTTCGCCATAGTACATTGCACTTACGGTCGAGCCTGTCGATGCATAGTGATAGAACACTTTATCCGAACTGATTAGATACGATACTCTTGCAAGTTGGGCTGCAGTCGAAATCACAATAGGATTTCCTGCCATACCTTTGTATCTTTGGTCAGTACCATAAGTAGGATTTGATGCGCTACCCGAAATCTCATACGAAGCATTACCACCATTTGCAGTAGTAAACTCTGCTGAGTGTCCTGCACTAAATGCGTCCGCACCAGTAAGTTGAGTAAAGTCTACCCATCTATCTTTTACAAGGTTTAGAGTGATAGTACAATCTGCTGTAACGGCAGAAGTTGTGTAAGTGTAAGTATAACGAGTATAACCACCTACTGTGCTTGTAGCAGTAGTAAATGTTGTGCCAGCACCAGATTGAGTAGTCGAAACCGAACCTAGTTTGTATCTGACATTACTCATAAATGTAATTGTTAAATTATTGTTGTAGATTACAGCGACTTTTCCGGTAGTAGCCGAAGCACCTATAGTCGATGTAGTAGAGCCAGTAGTAAGGGTGATGTCTCCGTGAGCCGAATATGAACCAGTATCACCTCTCTCGGTCATTCCCACATTTGGAATATTGATTATTACATTGCTTGATGTAGCGCCAACTACAAATGAGTAAGCACCGCGAGTAGTATTGTTTAGAGTAAATGTAAGTTTGTTTGAAGCATAAGTATAACCAGAGATTGCGCCTTCTGTCTTTGTGTAAACAGTTGTAGCACTTGCGCTATCTTTGTTTGTGCGAGTGATCGAAGTGATCTCTTGTCCAGAGCCCAATGTGATAGTAAATGTTCGACTCTTGCCACCTAGTATCCAACCTGTGTCAGTAGGACTAACTGTTGTCGAAGAGTTTGTAGTGCTAGCGGTCGCTTTGTAGTTACACTCATTGTTTGTGCTTCCGCAGAACTTCGCTGTATAAGCACCTGCTGTGGTCTCACTCATTGTAAATGTGTAAGATGCATTTGTGCTTACTTGTTTTCCGTCTTTGTACCATGCAACAAATCTATGTGCGTGATAGTTGTCGGTGTTTGCGTTTGGAGTGGCTTTTAGTGTTATACTGCTACCGAATGCATATGTACCAGCACCGCTCACTGTTCCGTGGCCATCGGACGAAGCAGTAACTGCGTAGTTTGATTTTTCGATAGTGATATATACTGTGCCATCTATTATTGATCCGTTAGTATTTTTAAGTGCATTTGTTATGTCTGTACTTAAATTAACTTCTTGTTCACCTACAATATCGTTTTCAAGTAGATTTGTCTTATTTCCATTCTCGTCTTTAACATAAGTATAATCTATGCCAGCTTTGATGTAATAACCATTTAGTAATGTGCCATGGATTAGTACGCTATATAGGTCATGCCAGTACAAACGAGAGTATGTAGCTGCACCCTTCATTGTTACATCACCATGAACATCATTTGTTGTATCAGTGTTTCCTAGATACAATGTGTTGGCGCTAGCGCCTGTACCTGAGATTACTACTGTTACTTTGTGGCTGTTTGAAGGTATTGAGAAGTGTGGATAACCATCTGTATATCCATATGCACTGCTCATTGTCCATTGTAGAGTGCCAGATTGAGTGCCCTTTGTGAAGTTGAAACCTGAGAATGTAGATTGTGTTTTTAGATTTGCGTCAGTAACTGTTCCACTTACACTGCTTGCGTTTGACGAAATATATACATTTGTAAATGTTCCGCTATTTCCAGCAGGTTTTGCAGTAGCTGACTTGGTACTAAATGTACCCGAAGCAAATGCGTTTGTAACTGTGCTTGCAAGGTACGCGATTGGAGATATGCGACTAGCAAGCATATTTGAATATACATTGCCACGGAAATATCCGTTTGTAAGTGTAATCGCCGATCTATAACCACCTATACCCGAAACATAGTTTGAAGTATACGAGCCTTGAACCACCATATCAGTGTCGATAGCAAGATTTTGTATGCTTGCCCCGCCTAGATATGGAGCGAATCCGCTTATATCCATAGCATTTGATGTAGAAACACCATATTGTGAATAGTTTAGTTTGCAATTATACGACTCAACATCTTTGATAACAGGATTTGAATCAAATGCACCTACAATAGTACCTACATTTGTACCATTCGAACTTGATCCAACTACTCCATCAAAGCTGTAATCAATACGGCTATTTTTTACAGTAACATTTGTTAAGCTTCCGCCATGAACATATCCAGCAACCAAGCCCATATGGCTATATCCAATAGTGCAAGCCCAACGCGCTTCGAATTTTGCATAGATGTTTTCAAATGCAACGCGTTTGATTGTGCCATTTACTGTATTCCAGATACCACCTTTATTGCCATAATCAGCGATTGTAGAAATGCCTTTAACTGTGTGGCCTTGACCGTCAAATGTTTTGCCTTCTGGCAAATTGTATCTATTGGTCATGCTTGCGCCACCAAAGTCAAGGTTTGCATCCAACAATACTTTAGTTACGGTCGAGTCTGATGCAAGCAAACTCAATGCTTTTTCAAATTGACCTATTGTAGTACTACTACCAAGAGTGATTGTAGCCGATGCAGTAACAGTGCCAATCGAAGTAGTTGTGTTTGTAGCGTCGATGTTTAGACCATATTTGCTACTACTAATGTAGTACCAAGGATTTGCGCCTTGCTCGTAAAGTGTCTTGACTGTGCTTGCTCCACCATTTGCTACCACATTTGTACTTACTGTAGTAGATGATGCAGTGTCACTGCCAATTACCGCTAGGCTATTTCCCCTATAAACATTGTTTATTCTAAGTTTTGCAGAGTTTTTACCTATCAAGCCACCTGCTGTACAACTTGAATTGTTTTTGGAAGCAACAGGAAGATTGATATTTTCAATAACTACATTTGCAGTACCACCATTGCAATCGTAGTATGTAGTTGTGCCATTAGTAGTCTCACCTATCAAGCCACCCAAAACTGATGTGCCAGAGTTGGTTTTGTCACCGCTGATGCCCGAGTCATTGATTTGAGCCGAACTATTGAAGCCAATGTTTGTGATCTTGCCACCAGTAAGTTTGCCGATTAGCAAACCACCGCTAACAAAGTAAGGAACTGACAATTTGGTGCCACCAAACACAACTTTGTCTACCACTACATTTGTTGCAGTCGCAATTAGACTGCCCGCCAATGTCGAAACATTGTTTGTAGTCGAAGCCGAAGATGTAGTTGTAGCTCCAAATGCGATATTTTTGAATACACCACCATTAGATGCATATACCAAACTTCCTACCGAGTAGTTTAGTCCGCTAATGATAGTAGATGTTAGACTATCGTGTGCAGTGATGTTGTATTTCTCACCTACGCAGTTTAGTCCATTGATGCTATAATTTGCACCATTGTAAATACCATTAAAGTTTTGAATAGGTACCCATAGTCTACTACTCAAATCAATATTTGCACTTTGAAGGAAATATTTTCCTGCAAAATTGTTTCCAGTAGCCGAAGAGTAGCTTACCCATGCAAGGTTTGCTGCGCTTGCAATCTTATAAGGATCTGCCGCTGTACCTGTTCCCGATGGTGCAGTGTATGCCCCACTATCAATCCAAGTCTTGTTTACAAAGACAAGTCTTAATGCAGGTACTTCACTGCCCACTGGCAATGTGTAACTAATCGCAGTATCACTTGTAACAGTAGCCACTACTGTGCTTCCTGCATACAAAGCCATACTAATGTGTTTGTTTGCATTAAAGCCTTTGAAACTTACGCCAGTTGCGCTGTTTGTAAGTGTAATCTCAGGACTATAATTGTGCGATACAGTAGTATAACTTCCAGTAGTTGTGCCAGTGACAGATGCATAACTAATGCTGTCTGTATAACCTTCAACTGTTAGAGCAATGTTTGTGCTGCTGTATTTTACAATAATGTTGTAAGTTGTGCCAACAGTAGTCGAAGAAAGTGTCAAAGTCAATCCATCAGTCGAAACGCCCGATGTAATCTTTGTGTTTCCATTATACCAAGTTGGTGTACCATAACCACTTACCGCTGTTGTTGTAAGTGTATGGTTGCCCGCAACAACTGTTGTTTTGGCAATGGTTTCTGTACCCGAAGTCGAGTCAATTTTTACAGTGTTATTTAGTCCGCTAGGTGCAGTACTTACACTGATATAACTTAGACCTGTGTGAGTAATAGTTACTGTACCAGCAGTGGTCATAGCATTGAATGTAACTGTTGTTGTCGCAGTACCCGATGTAACATTTGCATTGTTTGTGCCTGAGATAGTGTTTGTCATACCCGAAGCACTTACAACTACTTTGTAGTTTGTTTTTGTAGTAACCACAACACGATATTGTATTCCACCATCGGCAAGTTTGTATGTCTTGCTTCCAGATGCGTTTACAAAATTTGTATCAGTTACATTTTGCCACTCCCATTTAGGCGCAGCAACTGTTCCGTTATTTACATACTCTTGGATTGTCCAAGTACCACCCGCAGCAACCGAATGATTTACGACAATGTTGTATTGAGTAAGGAAATGATGTGTAGCGGTTGTTGTGCCGTTGATATTAAACGAAACAGCATTGTTGTAAGTAGAACTTGATGCTCCATCGTTTGTAACAGCCCAGTAGTTTACACGGTTTTGACCGCTGGCTGTCGCAGTAAGGCTTATTGTAGTACCATATTCGATATTCGAATAAGTCTTTTTAGCAGTAAGTGTTTCGGCCGTACCACTACCTACTTTAACAGTTACGCTACCTTGACTAAATGTGCTTGCATCTACTGTCAAACTGTATAGCGGAGCATAAACTGCTCTAAATACAGAGCCATTTCTTTGCTCAAATGCAGTAACTGAAATTGTAGTAGCAGTGCTGTAATAACTACCAGCAGCGGTTATTCGAGTTAATGCACCATTTCTGAATCTATACTCTTGCCAGCCTTTAAATACATAACCGCTTATTGTGCTTGCGGTAATGCTTGCAGTACCACCCAAATTAACCACTTTGGTTGATGCAGTACCACCAGTAAGAGTATCACGATCTTTGTTACTAGCAAAGTCTTGTTTTACAATAACATTCATTTTTGCAGTTACGGTGATAGTAATATTTGCGTGAATACCAGTGATCGAAGTACCACTTAGAGTACCAGTTGATGTAGCAAATGATGGACTTACATACATTGTATACAATGATGTAGGTATAGTAACTACTCCACCAGATACTGTATAACTAGTACCCATAAATGTTACTGCCGAAGTTGTCAAACCTGTGTATAGATTTGCATCTACTTCGTGTGTATGCTCACTATCATAGTAAAGTTTGCTATTTGATACATAAAGTTTGTTTAAAGACGCAAATCCTAGACCGCTTACTGTACCAAAATAACCTACTAGTGTTTGAGAGCTTTTGTGATTTGACGAGTAATTCAACGATCCAAATCCACTTGATGTCCAAGTAGTAGCCGATGAAGGTGTAGATGCACCATCACCAAGTGATTTTGCAGGGATATTTACTTTTACTACTGTTGAAATATCATATTGAAGCTCAGAAATGTTTAGAGTGACTCCTGTCAAAGCCTTAGTTAGAGTAATTGTTTTAGGATTGTCTGTATAAGTTCCATATCCATCAATAGTCAAACTAGTGAAAGAATAACCAGTAGGAATTGTTGCAGTAATAGTAACAGAGGTACCATCGTCGTAGTAAGTAACACCATTATATTTATAGCCTTTATTAGCAGTATTAGTAGGGGTTACTGTAATGGTAGGAGTACCCTCTAATTCAGCATCAGTAGTAACATGTGTAGCACTTACAGCAAGTGTAGGATTTAGAGTATACACAGGAGTAAATACAACTTTGTATGTACCACTTTGTGAAGTATCCCTATCGGCTAATATGACACCAGTAAGTCCGCTATTTTGTAAAGTACCAAGTTTGTCCGAACTTGATCCATACAAGATACCTAGTGTACGATACGAACCCGCAGTGTGCTCTTCTTTCAATGTGAATTCAGATCCTTCAAGAAGATATACAGTCATAAATTTACCAGCAGCAAGTGTACAACTTACAGCGTTATTGCTCTTAGTAAGGGCATTTCCATTGCCATCAGTTGCGCTATTAATACCTGCGCTTGTAAGCGTGTATGTAGCCGATAGAACACTAGTTACGTCAGTCCCAAACTTGATTGTTATAAGTTTGCGAGCAGCAAATACGATAGTATAAGTTTCTAGATTGATACCCGAAATAGAGCCACCATCACAGTCCTTACCGCCAACAGTAAATTTAATTTGAGTCGAAGAAAGTGCAGTAACTCCAGTTGTGCTTGTAGTGATTGCAGTATAAGTGCTACCACTTAGCAAATACCAGCCATAATATACATATCCGCTTTGAAGTGTAGCCGAAACTGTAACAGACGAACCAGCAAGATATTTACTATCATTTGAATGTGTATATGCAGAGCCTGTCAAAGTCGCAGAAGCCACACTTGTAAATGATGAGCCATTAGTAGTCGAGCGAGTTGCGGTAGTTAGGCCATATGCATATTTGTAGTGTGCAGTATATACACCTGCTCTATTTGCATAAACCTTAAATGTAAATTGTTTGTTGTTTTTATAATTAGTATCAGTTGCACTAATCCAGTCTGCATTCGAACTATATTCTGAGTCACTTGGGACAAATGTCCAGTGTGAGAACTTATATGTTTTCTTTGCGCTCGAATCTTCGTAGTCATTAGCAACCAAAGTTGTTTGGGTGCCTTCAAGTACTTTTACCGAAGGTGTATTTGGATTTACCACATAAACTTTACTATTGTTACTGCTTGTGTGGTCGTCTCCTTCTACTGTTTGATATAGTTTAATACCCCAAGACAATGTGTTGGCAGTAGATGGTGCTTTTGGCAATGCAGTAGTGTTTGCAGGGAATGTAACTGTTACTTTGCTACTGCTACTTCCCGAAATCTTAAATCCAGTAGTATTACCCGAACTAGGAATGTTTGTAACAGTAGATGTAGCAGACCAAGTACTCTCATTAGATGGAGTTGTAAACTTGTACCACACTGCACTACCCGATTTTGGAATAGTTATGCCTGATACACTAGTCAAATAGATAGTTGCTGTAATGGTGTCACCATTTGTAACCGCATACATATTTCCATCAATAAGTTGTAGCGCTTCTTTACTGCTTACATAAGTTACTGCAAAGTTGTCGTAAAGATATATGATTGTATTGCCCGATGTAGATATGCTATTAGGCGATATTGGAGGATATGTCGCAGTGTCACTTGTAAGGTATCTAATTATAAATGCCGAGTTTGCAATCTTTCTTTGTGATACCGAATTTACAGTTACTGTGGTATTTTTCACAACATTTGGTCCAAGAGTAATTGTCATATTAGTTGTTGTGATAGTGTTTGTAAATGCAGTACTATCTGCTACTGTCCAACCACTAAATCTTACGTTTGTGCTTGTGGTTGTACATTTCAAAACAAGTTTTGAGAAATAACCCAACACAATCGCAGTAGGTTTTGAAGCATTTGTAACTGTACCAGTAGAAGTGTTGCTGTCAATAGTAATATTGAAGCCAGTAACTTGTGTAACTGTAAGTGTATAAGTAAGTTCGGCAAATGTTGCACCTACTGTTGCACTTGCTTTGTCGTAAATTGTGCATGTGCTACCTATTGCGTAGTCGTATGCACTGTATCCAATACGACAATTCTCATCTACAAATAGAAGCTTATCCTTTATATAATAGTAAGTAGTATCATTTATTTTAATCTTGTTATTACTAATAGTATAAGACGAACCAGTTCTTGTAGCAGTAGTACCGCTAATAGTAGCATTTGAAGGATTGTAACTTACAAATTTGTGTCCTGCTACTACACTATTTCCTACTGTTGCAGTAGCTTGATATGAGTATTTTTTACTTGTGGTATCATAATAATTTGCTGCTGTTGCTGGAGCAGTAACACTCACAGTACCACCCGCACAAGTTGTGCTTGTTGTGGTGTGAGTTGTGTTTACTATTGCAGTTCCCCAAGTATGATAGTATACTCTACGCCAGTTTGCATAAATGCTTACTGTCGCACCATTTGCACCGTTAATGCTAAGAGCAGTAATATATGTAGCCAATGTGCTAGCATTATCAAATTTCAAATTTCCATTTGTAGTCCAAATCGCAAATACGTACTCATCACCAGGAGTTGCTTGATAAGTCGAAGGAATTGAATATGCTTCGTTAAGAGTACCAAGCGTAACTGCTGTGGAGTTCAACTTATTTTCAGGATCTGTGTTTTTATAGAAGTAGAAGTTTATTACATTCTCAGCAAATGCACCAGTAATGGTTGTGTCCGCAATAATTGTTTTACTAGCAGGAGCGGTTGCGCATCTAAACTTGTTGGTGTTTGTAGTGTACGAAACTGTAAGGGTTGCGCCTTCCAACACTTTCTTAACATTATCCTTAACAGTTATACCTGAAAGAGTAATTTTAGCGATTTCAGGTCCATTTGCACTGTCGCTGGTTTTTCTAGCATAGAATGTGTATACATTACCATCTACTGTACGATTGTATTGATTATCAGTATAAGTCGAAGTATGGTAATCAATTGTAATTGTAGGATCATTTATTGTATGCCATTTTTTGTATGTTGCAGTCGAAGCATAAGCGCTTGTTCTGTTGTAAACATTTTTATTGTTGTCACCACTTGCATACTCATAATTATTAGCATCTACGCTAGTTTGAGTGATCTTGTAGTATCCATAGTAGCCAGCAGTATAAGAAATCGCACTTGTACCAGCAGCTCTTCTTGTTGTTTTCGAACTCTCAGTATAACTGCTGTTTGTGTATTCATATAATGCCTTATTTGCAACTGCATTGTTTACAGCTGTTGCTCCACCGCTTGTAAGATTTGTGTTAACGCTAATCGAATATGTTTTCTCAGTAAATATAATATAGTATTGGAAGTTTGTAATAGACGATCCAGCACTTGTTGATTGTTTTACAAGAGTGAAAGTAAGTTTGTATATAGTATAACCAGACTCACTTGTGGTATCCACTGATTGAGTATAGGTTATGCCACCAATAGCAGAACTTCCTATTATTGTGCTTGTACTACCTACTGCCCAACCGTTGAAATTCCACCCAGTCAAACTGCTTGTAGGAACGCGATAACTTAATTGCATATAAACAATAGGTTCAAACACGTTTTGATTTGACTCAATTGTACTGTATGCGTATGTTCCGCCTTGGGTCTTTGTGCCTTTTACAAAAATGTTTGATGTTGTAGCACGTGCAGTAGCCACTGGAAGCAATGTGTCTTTGTTGTTGGTTGCATAGATAGAAGTTGTGTTTGCAGTACGAGCAAGATTTACTTCTACAAGTGGATAGTATGTAAATGATACTGTATCATCGCCTTTAACATAGAAATCTATTCCCAGCAACAATACTCCACCTTCCTTAACTTCGGTAGAAGTGTTGCTACTGTTGGTATGAGTAACTGACGCAATATCGTTTGCATATCCAGTAGATTTTAAATCCCATCGTCTTGCTTGGACAAGTTCACCACCAACTACATAGAATGTACGGTGTCCCCTTGTTACATTATCTCCACTGCCTGTCGATGCAGTAAGTCCAGCATAATAGATGTAGTATGCAGTCTTTGCACTATTTGTAGTATGCATAGTGCTTTCATCAAATGTATAATTTCCATTTCTTGTGATACCTATGTATACATCTGGATGCAATGTTAAGTCTTTATTAGTTATCTTAGTAGTTACTGTGTGAATTACAATGTTGTATGAAGCTGTTGCTGAATCATTGGCTGTAATGCTCGCAGTCGAAGACTTAGAAAGTGTACCCGATCCATAAATATGCGAGAAATTAATTTTATTAGTGCTGTCAACAGTTCTGTCACCTTTTGCATAAGTAACTTTACTACCATAGTCAATATATTGATTTGTTGTTACACTCGATTGTGTTGCACTACCACTATTGCTAACAGAACCTGATGCACTATTATTAAAGTTTGCATTGGCAGAATATGTTATTGTTAAAACTGGTTGTTTGTCACCATTAGTAGAAATATATGTTCGACCACCATTTGTGTTGTTTTTACTTGCACTCAATGTGGCTTTAAATCTTTCTATAACATTTATGTAATAGGTACGATTTTGAGTTGCACTATCTGCTGTCATAGTTTCACTAGACATTCCAGTGCTTGCGTCACTACCCCATATTGTACGATATACCTTTCCACTAGCAACTGTATACGATATCTCAAATTTTGGAGTTACATTTGCTTTAACTGAGAATGTTACTGTTTTGTTTGCAGCAATTGAATCTCCACTAAATGATTTGCTTGTATTTGAAACAGAATCATTTATTGTGATTGTGGTAGGTTTTGTAGTCAAGTGAAGTGATTTGATACTTATTGTATAAGTCCATTGACCAGGGCCATATGTATAGGACAAAGTACCATGGTCTGCGGTTGTATTCAAGAATCCGTTCATTTGAGCAGCAGTCAAACTATGTGCTTTGTCTGCTACACTCGCATAACTAGTATTTGTAAAGTCTACTGTATTGTTGTGCTTTCCTTGATAGTATGTGTACGAACTTGTATTTCCTTTCAATACACTACCCACAAGTATTCTGCTACTTCCCGATTTAACTGGAATGTAGTAAGTACCAGCTGTAGCGGACGCTGCTCCACCACTTTTTCTTACATCAGCTATCTTTGTTGATGTAGTACCAGTAGTAATTGCCGATGTATTGTAGTAACTTGAAATTGTATTAGCTGTACCAGACACAAGTCCGCTATAACTAATTTGTATACCTTGATACATTGTGGCAGTAATTGTAATGTTTTCTTTAAGTTCGCTTAAAGTGATTGTACCTGCCTTTGTACTGCTTGGTGTAATTTTTACAGTACCAACATATGTACCTGTTCCATTCTTAGAAGCGTTTGCACTATATGTGCTACCACTTAGATAAATATATTTAGTTGTTGCAGTTGTTAAGTGACCCGAAAGTATTGTAGCGCCACCTACTGCAAAACGCTCAAATATAAGTGGATTATAATTTGAATTTATTCCATAAGTAAATGTTGCTGCAGCAGTAGTATCAGTAGTCGATGTAGAATGTTTTGCATATTTTGAGCCAACACCTGTTACAAGAGTAGCCCCGCTTATCATTCCATCAACATTACTATTAAAGGTTGCGGTTGGCGGTTCAAATGTTACTTGCAACACAGCTTCAGTTGTACCAGATGTAAATGCACATTGCGCTGCGCTAACTGTAAATGTATTTGTGCTTGATTTGTTAGTTGCACTTATTGACCAAGTACTACTAAATCCAGAATAGGTATCTAGCGAATGCAAATATACTGGAGTAGGATATGTTCCGGTAGATTTGGAAATAGTTTTAGTAAATGACTTACCAGGAGTAACCCAGAATGTATATGGACTAGCAGTCCAACCAGGGACATCACTATTACCATCCCATACATTTCCATTCAATCCTTTAATCGAATACCTTAATGATATCTTAACCATTCCACTAGCATCACCCATTGTAAGAAGTGGATAACCTGTTTTTGGTTGACCATTATATAGCGTGCTAGTATCCTTAGCAACAATTTTCCAATTAGCACCAAAGTCATCCCATGAAATGTATTGATTGCTATCTTTTAATTGATCTGCGGTTTTTGCAACGACATTTGTTGCAGTACCGCTATTTGTTGGAGTGCCAGCAAATGCACCTGACAAATAATAAACATTTTTAATTGTAGAACCACTAGCATTTGATTGATATAAATAACCTTTTGTATAAGAGCTACCAAGGTTTACGGCAGTATATGCATTTGATATAGTTGCAGTTTTGCCAGAACCTGCTCCATTAGAGTTTGTACTTACAAGAGCAGCAACATAATCATTGTTTCCTGCAATTGTAGTGTAAGAGAAGTTTGAATATATATTTTTTGCAATATAATAGTTTGCCCCAATCACACCAGCAACAAAACCATATGAATATATCTTTGCAGTATTAAATACTGATGATACAGTACCATAGTTTTCGCCGATAAGTGCAAAACCTTGTGATCCACTTCCACTTACAAATGCAGTAGAAGTGTCAGATGTATGAGCACCAAAGTTTTCAATTGTTCCACTATTTGCGGCTACGAGTCCTGTTTCTAATGTTGTGCTAGATATAGTAGGATTTAAGAACAAGATATTTCTTATAGTTCCTGCGTTATTAGCAAATAGATTTGCACTTTCATTAGCCCAAATCTTTAGGTTTTTGATTGTGTGTTTTACAGTAGAACTACCACCTGTAAATGTACCAGTAAATGTATTTTTGATAGGACTTACATATTTTCCAGCCAAATCAATATCTGCCGACAATGTATAGTACTTGCTAGCATAAGATGTATCGGTTGAGTTGATTTTATTTACCATCCAACCAAAGTTTGCAGCACTTGCGATTAGATAAGGTGAACTTGCAGTACCACTGCCAGATGGTGTTGAAATATGGTCATCCCACTTGTCTTGAATTGCATTAACTTCAAGTGTGCCACCGCCTTTAACTGTAAACTTGATTGTAGTTCCACTTACTGTAGCGGCTACAGTAGATCCATTGGCCGTATAACCAACTTCACCAAGTTTATAACCAGCAGGAAGTGTCGCAGTCATAGAGATTGTTGTGTTGTACTTTACAGCAACAATAACACTCTCGTATTGAAGTGAGAACGAATCATTGTGCATAGCACCAACATAGTTTTTGCCACCATAAGTTAGGTATAATCCCTTTCTCATGCCATTGTAACCATTTATGCTAGATACTGTGACTGTACTTTCGCTTCCACTAGAATAAGTAGTTATTTTCAAACTACTACTCCAACCACCCCACAAAGCTGTAGGAACACCTGAAGCAGTTGTACCATTTCCAGAAATCGGAACCTTTGATATAGATTGATCTTCAAAAGACGCAGCTTCTTGATAAGTATAAAGTGTTGTATAATATGTATTACATAGATATTTAATAGTACTATTTACATTAGACAAAGTAGTGTCGTAGTTATAACCCGAAGTAGTCGAACTTGCTACATTTCCAGAACGAGTAACATTACTATATGTCCACTCGCCAATTTTAGTTGGATAAGTGTATTTGACAGCCACGTCCTCCTTCAACATCAAAGTAGTATATTGAGTCGAACCTGTAAGGTTTGTTATGAAATATAAGCCCGAAGATATGGTTGACATTGAACCACCAGCACCATCAGTATCACCGGATGCTGCAATAGTGTGTTTGTACATAGGTGCTGTAATATAAGTATAAGTAATCAGACCAGCACTATTAGTAGTCGATGTATTAGAATCATTAACAGTAAATGCGTATTTATAATAACCATTTAGACTTATAGAACTAGAACTCGGTGTAAGTAATGTAATATTCGATATATTGTTGTTTGCATTAATAGTACCTCTTCCAAGATGTTCAATATAAGAAGTGTCAGAAGTATTAGTGCTATAACCTATTGTATTGCCTGATTTGGTAACTGTTATTTGAGTACCATGAGCAGCAAAATACACTTTATAATTACCACGTGTAGCATAGTATGTAGCACCAGTCACACTCATACTACTATGTACTGCAAAATATCTTTGGTTTTGAGCAAGGTTTAC
The DNA here is from genome assembly GCA_937925475.1 of uncultured Clostridia bacterium. GTDB lineage: Bacteria > Bacillota > Clostridia > Christensenellales > UBA1242 > UBA11490. Next base: position 7,550 of record CALEWH010000023.1, on the reverse strand, counting down.
ATTAATGTTTAAGAACTTATTTGTACCATCCTTATAACCTTTCCAGTAGTTACTTGAAATAATAGTATTATTTGTAACATCTATCGTAGTGTCACTTTGGGTTTGAGAAGTGATTGAAAGTAGGCTACTATTGTCTATTGTAGAGCCAGTTTTACCTTGCCATACAGCACTATATTTATAGGCACTATTATTAAGTGTAAACTTTAATGTATCTCCATATGCAAGATAAATAAATCCATGGTTTGGATTTGATTCATATGGTAATGTATATTGAGCATTTCTAGTTATCGTAACATAATTATTGCTAGCCCCCAAACTATTTGTCGCATTTATTTTTGTAACACTATTAGGGTCTAGAACATTATATACAGTAAAACCAAAACCTGCTAAAGTAAATACATCTCTATAGTGAACACTATTATTATTGTAAGTAGGTACAACTAAATTAGTATCATTTTCGTTGTACTTTCTCACATATGGATCACTATCATTATTATAACCTTGTCTTACAAATTTGTTTCCAAAGAAGTGGTCATTAAATGATTGATCACCACTATTACCATTTGCAAGGTCAATCATTTGATCCAAATTGTATGATGTAGTACCAATATCTAAGATATCTAAGCTTACAAGATCGCCATTTGTGCAATACACGACATTGGCACTTGCAGATGTATTATTCGAACCATTAGCATTTGCATTGTCGTTTGTATCTAGTATGATAAGGTTTCTATTGACATCAATCGAATCAGTTCTGTCTCCACCTCTAATTGTGAAAACAGATTTTGGACTTAGGTTATGATTGATTAAATTTGTCTTAAATTGAAGCACATTGTCTTCAAATTTCAATACACCTTTACCGCCACCTACGACGCCACCAATGCCGACAAAATCATCAGATGGGATAATATTTGCATAGACACCCATGATGGCTAAATTAAGATCGCATCCGTCTACACAAACGACAGTATATTCATTAGCTTGAGTACCAACTACACCGCCGAACAATATACTAGTCTCACCTGCACAATCATATCTAGGCAAGTATATATATGGATCTATGATACTATCACTTATGTAAAACTCGCTACCTACACATCCTACAACACCACCAACAGCAGCACAAGACCACATATTGCCTGGATTTACATTAAACGACAATGAGACAATATTGGCTTTTTTAATGTTTACTACTTCACTTGCTAAACCACCAATACCGCCACCATAAACGGTTGAATATCCACGAAAACCTATAATATTGAAGTCAAGACCATTTATGTCAATATTTGTCAAGGTGGCAGTATCGTTATATATAGCTCCAAATATTCCACCAACGTATGTATCATGTTGTACTGAATTGTTTTCGTCTCGTAAGGTGATAGTAGATTTTAAAGTAACATCAGCAGAATCACTTGTTACTCTTATGTCATCTATTGTATTTACAGTATCGTCAGAAGCAAATAGAAATCCCGCCATTATAGTTGCATAACTACTAGTATTTTTAAGAGGTTCGACTAATATATGGCAGTTTCTAAATTCGACGTTGTTTGCAGAAAAGTTGTTGGCACCACCAGCCACAAACGACATATACAACGTTTCTCTTGCAAAATACGGAGTGTTCAACATACAATCTTCAAAATTAAGATTGTTTACAGTAACATTTGATGCATTTCTTATCAAACCGCCCACTACATCATTTGTACTACCTATCGAATACAATCCATATATTGTGTGTCCGTTACCATTTATAGTTACACCACTAAGTGTATCAATTGGCGACCATACACTACCATACAAGTACAAGTCCGCAGTAATATTGATAGTAGTAAGATTTCTTACAGTACCAGCATTCAAACCAGCAGCAAGATTTCCTAAAGCATAGCCTGTACTTATTGAAACGGTCGATGCAGTTGACGCTGAGCTTCCCGAACTAACCCAGTTGTTATCAACTTCCGAACCATTTCTAAGCAACTTTTTACTGCGCGGATAGTATATATCACCTTGATAATTATTCATCGCATAAGTTTTATTTTTAGATTCATTGTTACCTATAGCAATCCAATATTTAGGGTCAAATTTACTTCCTGTAATTGATTCATAACCACTAAATTCAAACCCAGAACTTATAATATCAGTATAAGTAGCAATACTAGCGTTAGCCAAATTTCTGTGCGCTGATGTATATGCAAGGTTCAAACTACTTACATCAGTCTCACAATATCCAAACATCGCATCTACGTTTGAATTAGTAGTATTATCATCAGTCAATCGTGTTATATTTCGTAAAGTTGTGTTAAGTATCTTCGCTTCAGACATGTATGTTGACAAGTGTCCACAAATACCACCGACATATGAAGACCCATCACTCGGCATATGATCAAAGCCACCTTCAAAGAAGTTGTCACTCATTAGCAATTCAGGTTGGTCATCTCTATTGTCGTCACCTGTTATACCACCAATACGTATGTCATTTCCATTTGCACCATTATTATATATTTCTAGGGAAGCTGAATTGCCTACAAGACTTGACTCTAGTCCATTTTGTGCACACATACTACCAAAACGGAATCCTGTATTCATCATTGTACTAGGATCTGAGGCATCTGAATTAATATATATTCTAGGAAAATCAACATTCTCAAGATTAACCCGAGAAGCATCAACTCCGCCTACATAACAGTTAGAAATTGTACCATAGTTTATTGCTGTTAGTACACCACAATAAAGGTCGCTTCCTGCAAATATATCTGAAAAATTAAATGTCACATCATGTATATACACGCTTACATTATCCACAATGCCATAGTTGTAAATTGTCAACAATCCACCTTGTGTAGAGTCATTAATACATTGAATAGTAGAATTATGGCTGTAGTCTAATGTTTGCTTTACGATATTCAAGTTATGAACAATACCATTGCTTGTTATTTGTGCAAACAAACCATAAACGTCGTCATTGGTTATGTTTATAGTGTGTCCTCTACCATCCAACATGCCACTAAATTCACCCAAAAATGTTCCAAATCCACCACTAGCGCTAGCACTACTATCTATTGTGATGTTATTTGTTATGCCAAAATATACACCATTTGTATCATAATTTGTCATTGCTTCCAAGTCATTTATGTTGTGTATAAGATATGGATTTGTATTAGTACCAGAGCCTTCCAAAGCAGCAAACTCTGTGACGGTTATTTTATATTCAAACAAATCATATTTATTGAATGACATTGAATACGTAGGAGCAGTTGTCAAGTCTCCAGTGTTTATTAGTTCACTTGTAGTAGACACTACACCCTTTTGCGAATACTTAGTAATTTCAATTTTCATTGCTTTACCAGCATTACCAGTAATAGTTAGTGATGATGCATAGCTCTTACTTGGTACTTTATCAACTACTATACTTGTAGCAGTTTGAGTTGGAGGAAAAATCTCACATGTATAAGAAGGTGTTATATTTATTGTAGAAGGTTTAGAAATATATATTTTCTTAGCAACAGTAGCACCAATTTGCCAATAAGAAACATCACCCGATGCTTTATTTATTGAGTTACCACTTAAAGTACTAACTGGCATTTGAGAATTTAACGGATAACAATACCCACCACTCGCATCATTACCTCTAACATAGTGACCCGCACTCGTATATCCTATACCTGTCGATTCTGTGCTTATATTTGTCATTAAGCTAGAAGTGGAAAGGCCAGTTTCTGAAGATGTGTTTGAACCTCCAGATGTGGTCTTCGTATTATCGTAGTAGTTCATGTACGTAGGATGTCCGTAATAGTTTTTAGCAAGACCATAAGTGGCTTTAACCTTAGTTAGAGTTCCGTTTTGATACGAGTTTACATACACGTCACCAGCATTATATGAGTATTGGATTATAAGATCGAGATTTGTGTTGACTCCATATCCTACAAGACCTGCAATACCGCCATTTTTTATAGCGTCTGTATGTGAGCCATTAGTCGATGAGCTACCATAAGCGTTTCTAGATGTAATTAATCCTGTGTTCCAGCAATATTTCACATAAGTATGAGATCCGCTTGCATATGTACCACTACCTACAATACCACCTGCACCCCAACACTTAGAACCATTACCACATTGTACAGTAGCATTGTTGTGACAGTTTACTATATAAGTCGATTCGTATCCAGTTCCGACTACACCTACAATACCACCTATGCCTCCATTACCATACAGAGTCATTCCGTCTACTTTACAGCCATAAATTTGACATCCATATACACATCCAGCTATACCGCCGATATTTGCACCAATACCACATTCAAATTTGCCATTGGTAGTGCTATAAACAAATACGTTTGAGATTACTGCACGACGAGCAATACCTGTCACTGCACCAAAACCCGCATCACCACATGCTCCGCTTTCTTCGGTCATGTTTTCAATTACAAGGTCATATACAGCTGGCGAATAGTAGGTTTCTGAGTAGTTGGGATAATATATAGCGGATTCACCTGTGGAAAGATAAGCTGTTCCACACATAGAACCAAATAGTCCACCAATCTCATAACCTTCTTTCACAGTCACATTCATTATTCTATAACCATTGCCATAGAAAACACCCGCAAATGACTTGTCTGTTGCACTAGCCGATGTGGCTTTAGTAGTCGATGGTGCTTGGATAGCACCAGAATAACCTACAGCCATATTTGCATCAAAGTAATGACCAGAAAAGTCTAGGTCAGCACCTAGTTGGAAATAATACTTATATCCACCATTCCAGTTTTTGACAAAATCAGAGAAACAACGCCATTGAGCAATGGTATTGATGGTAAATGGACTTGATTTTGTACCATTACCACTTGCAAAACCCTTTGTACTCAAACTTGGATTATATGTCGAAACAGCATCTGTACTATCGCTCCAATTTCCGCTAACAGCCGCATCAGCATTTGAAGACGGTTTTAGGTTAACCACGCCTGTCGCCATAGAGAAAATGCTAGTAAACACTAAAACTAAGCCTATAAGCATAGACTTAATCAAATAACCATATGGATGTTTAACTCTAAAATTGGGTTTAACTCTCTTGTTTCTCAAAATATACCTTCTTTCTCGTAAGTAGTTTTACCAAAATTACGAAATGTATTTCATTTTTCATTCTTTAATTTAGTGATAACAAATTTACAAAACAGCTCTCGCGCGTATATAAATAATATTATCTTAGGCATTATATATTTTCTTCATTCATTAGTCAAACAAATACAAGCGATTTTGACAAAATTTTTCATTTTTTTACAAGATTTTTAAGCACGAAATAAAGCCATTTTTTGCACATTGTAAGACAAATTATGAACACAAAAAAGACAAAAATAGCACCAAAATTTTGGTGCTATTTATTATGTCGACTATTTGATTCTTTCAAAACAACCAATACTGTAAAAGCAAAACAATTCGACAAGTAAGCCATATTTTCAAAATGTTGTTTTTAGTCAAAATTAATGCAAAATTACAAATCGTGACAAGATACCACAAAAACAATAATTATATTTTTATGACAATGATAATTATAAATTTATAACTATCAATTTATTTTATCCCAAAGATAGTTTTTGTAATTTTAGATTTGCCTTTTGTATATGGCATATATCTAATGTTTAAGTCAATCAAATTCGACTTTTTAAGGACGCTTTTATAATGACTAAAAGTCTCAAAAGACTTCTTGCCATGATAACTTCCCATTCCACTAAGCCCCACTCCACCAAATGGCAATCTTTCTTCGGTCAGGTGCATTATAGTGTCGTTTACACAACCACCGCCAAAACTAAACTCGCGAAGTATCATTTCTTCTTCGCCCTTATCACAACCAAAAATATAACAAGCAAGCGGTTTGTCATGTGATTTCAAATCTCTCAACATGTCATAAAGATTATTGAAAGTCAAAACAGGAAGTATCGGTCCAAAAATTTCTTCACCCATAACAGCGTCGTCCCAAGTGACATTTTGTAAAATTGTTGGACTTAATCTACGACCACTCCACTCATTCCCTACATACACTTTGTCAGCATCAATAAGCCCCTTCAAACGTTCTTTATGCTTTTCATTGACAATGAAAGGGAAATTGTCAGTTAGTACAACACGAGTTTTAATATCAGCCACATCACAATTATTATCAGCCTCCACGTCACGACCATTATTATCGCTATCGCTCCCGCCATCAATAATGTCGCTCTCAATTTGAGATTTAGTATCAACATTTTTCAAAAGTGAAAGTTGTTTTACTTTTTGTCTTTCCAATTTTTTACTATAAGGATATATCTCATCACCTACCAGCAGTTGTTTTTCATAGTAAAACTTTTCAATATATTTTTTACAAGCCGCCAAAAACTCATCTTTGATAGATTCGTTTACAAGTACATAATCAGGAGCAACACATGTTTGACCAGCATTAAGGTATTTACCCCAAACAATTCGTTTTGCAGCAAGGTCGATATTTGCATATTTATTCACAATACAAGGCGACTTTCCACCCAGTTCGAAAACACATGGAGTCAAATTTTTACTGGCTTTTTCCATTAGCAATTTTGCAACAGTTGTACCACCAGTGAAGAAAATAAAATCAAATTTTTGATCAAATAATTCTTGATTTTGTTCTCTTCCACCAAGCACAACGGAAATATATTTATCATTAAAAATAGATAATATATCCTTAATAACTTTCGCAACAGAAGATGTATAGTTGCTAGGTTTGAGCACAACAGTATTTCCACTTGCAATAGCATCTACAAGCGGAATTAAAGAAAGTTGTAAAGGATAATTCCATGGAGCAACAACAAGGACAACTCCATAAGGTTCAGGATAAATATATCCACGAGACGAAAAATTAAGTAGACTTGTTTTTACTCTCTTAGGTTTTGCCAATCGCTTTAAATGCGAAAGCATAAAATCAATCTCTTTACACACCATGCCAAGTTCGGTCGCGTCGACATCAAACTCGCATTTATTCAAATCATTTTTAAAAGCATCATAGATCTTATCTTTATTTTCAAGAATTGCAGATTTTAATTTTCTAAGAGTAGAAAGTCTAAACTCAACATCAAGAGTAGCACCCGACTGAAAATAATTGCGTTGATTGTTAACCACTTGAACTATATTCATAACCCACCTCATTATTAATTATATTTTATCAAAACCAAAATAAAAGTAAAGCAATATTTGAAGACAAACATCATTAACAAGTATCAACCAAAAAATAATAGTCCACATCAAAATAAAGAATGTACAAAAGACAGCATTTAAAAAACAAAACCCTACACACAAATAAACCAACTTCCATAAGAACTCTCCCATACATAATTCCTACTAACAAAAAAATACACTACAAAAATAATCAAAACAAAAATATATAAACATAATATGGTTTGATTGCGAAACAATATAAAAAATAATCAAACAGAAATAATTATACCAAAAACAATAAAAAGTAAGCACTTTTTAATAAAAAATATTAAAAAAATAAAAAAATAAAATTATACAAGATCGGAAGAGCACACGTCTGAACTCCAGTCACGTCCGCACATCTC
>CALEWH010000022.1 GCA_937925475.1 uncultured Clostridia bacterium | reverse complement strand
GACACATTTTTAGCCAAAGTGAGAAGGAACGAAGGCTACTGAGAGACGACTGGGCAGGGACTGTCGGAGTGCGGGAGCACACGATTCCCCAAACCAGTAATATAAAAAAGACACCCAAAGGTGTCTTTAACTGGTAGCCCTATGGGGAATCGAACCCCAGATTCCGCCGTGAGAGGGCGACGTCTTAACCGCTTGACCATAGGGCCATATGCTACCTAAAATTTGTTATGCTTTTCAAATGCAATGCTATAATAACATAAACTCATTTAAAATGCAAGTTTTATTCAAAAAAAACATAAAATAAAAAAGATGTATTTATTTTATATTTATTTTTAAAAATATTTATGATATACTTAGTCATACAAAATATACAAATAAGGACACAAAATGAAAGAAGAAAACGCAACAAAGACAAAAGGAAACACTACAAGCAATAAAAAATCCGCTTCAACTGCCAGTGCAAAAAAGGCCAAACAAACAGTTGAAGTCAAGGACGAAGTAGTAGAACAAGTGGCAGAGAAAGAGCCAGCCAAAGTTGAGCAAAAACCTGTTTCGAAGAAAAAGCGTAGCAATATCAATGTCGAAGAAAACAAAGGCGACAGCGAAACAGTTATAATTGAAGAAGGTGTAGTATACAAAGCACCAAGGATTATTCAAGAAAAAGAAAAACCACAAAAAACTAAGAAGAAAGATAAAAAAGAGAAAAACAATGTTGTCCGTTTTATGCCGACAGCCAAAAACGGTCTTACTTTGTCGCAGGTCGAACATCGAATTGCAGAAGGCTTAGTTAATAAAGTCGAAAACAAAAATGTTAAGTCCTATGCACAAATCTTTTTGTCAAATATATTTACATTCTTCAATATTTTGTGTTTTGCAATAGCCATAGCCTTGATAGTTGTGGGTGCGCCAATAAGTATGCTTATATTTATGGTGACCATTTCCGCAAACTTGCTAATAGGTATTATCCAAGAGATTAAGGCGAAAAAAACAATAGAAAAAATAAGCCTTGTTGTGTCCCCGACAGCGACAGTTGTGCGTGACAAACAAGAGTCCGATATCCCAGTAAGCGAAATCGTGCTTGACGACATTATGTTTTTGACTTCGGGCAAACAAATCCCAGCCGACAGCATTGTTTTGGAAGGCGAGATAGAAGTCAATGAAAGTTTGCTTACAGGTGAAAGCGTTTCTGTAAAAAAGAAAAAAGGCGATATGCTTTATAGCGGAAGTTTTGTAGTCGGTGGCAAATGTTATGCCAGAGTAGACAAGGTCGGTGACGAGTGTTATACAGCAAAACTTGCAGCGAAAGCAAAACGCTATCAAAAGCCTAAGAGCGAACTTCTAAACTCTCTAAACACAATCATTAAAGTAATAGGTGTGATTATCATTCCGCTTGCTGTACTTACATTTATGAGTGTATACAAGAGCGAAGGAACAATCACCGATGCTATTCAATATACTGCTGGTAGCGCAATAGGTATGATCCCAGCCGGAATGTTTTTGCTTACAAGCGTTGCACTTGCAGTAGGTGTAATCAAACTTGCTGCAAAACGCACACTTGTACAAGACTTGTACTCAATCGAGATGTTGGCGCGCGCTGATGTGCTTTGCCTTGACAAAACCGGAACAATCACTGACGGCACAATGAAAGTGTATTCGGTGGTTCAAATCGGAAATGTGGTCGAGCACAATATAGGCGATGTTATGGGAAGTATGCTTACAGCCCTTGACGACAACAACCTTACAAGCCGAGCCCTTGCTACACACTTTGGATATAGCAAGGAATACACAGCCAAAACAATTTTGCCGTTTAATAGCACACGCAAACTAAGCGGTGTAACTTTTAAAAACGGAATGACTTATGCATATGGCGCACCAGAGTTTGTTATGAAAGGCAAAGCAAACGCCGATACTGAGCGCATTGTCAAACAATATGCACAAAAAGGTTTTAGAGTACTTTTGCTAGTAAAATGCGAAGGTGAAATTGTAAATGATAGCCTTCCAGCAAAACGCACACCTGTTGCGGTTATTGTAATAGAAGACCATATCCGCGAAGACGCACCAAAAACTATTCAATGGTTTAAGGACAATGGCGTGCAAATCAAAATCATATCCGGTGACAATCCACTTACAGTAAGCGAAGTTAGTAAGCGTGTGGGTGTCGACAGAGCCGAGATGTATATTAGCCTTGAAGGTCTAAGCGAAAATCAAGTCATAGAAGCCGCTGACAAATACACTGTTTTTGGTCGGGTTAGTCCAGAGCAAAAAAGTATACTTGTAAAAGCGCTAAAAGCCAAAGGTCACAAGGTCGCAATGACAGGTGACGGTGTCAATGACATTCTTGCAATGAAAGAAGCCGATTGTAGTATCGCAATGGCAAGCGGTAGCGAAGCAACACGCAATGTCAGTCACCTTGTACTTCTAGACAGCAATTTCTCTTCTATGCCAAGCGTAGTTGCCGAAGGTAGACGAGTAGTAAACAATATCCAAAATACTTCATCCTTATTCTTGATGAAAACCATATTTACAATACTACTTACAATATTCTTCTTGTTTATCCCAAATCAATCTTATCCTTTCTACACTTCGCATATATTGTTGCTCGAATTTTTCATTATAGGTTTGCCATCGTTCTTCCTTGCGCTCCAACCTAATGACGATGTTATTAAGGGCAGATTTTTGTCAAATCTACTTGCAAAGTCCTTGCCAAGTGCACTTATATTTACACTTAATGCCATAGCGTGCTATTTGTTTGATGTTTTCGTCGGAACAAATGGTCAATATGTAACAATGATGGCTTTGTCAGTTACTTTTGCAGGTCTTATGGTGCTATTTACACTTTGCAAACCTTACAATTTGTATCGCGGAATTTTGGTTTCGGTGGTCACTATTTTGTTGAGTGCAACCCTTATTATTGTTCCATTTGACTTCTTTATGTACACACCATTGTCTTTGCAAAATGTGTTGTTTATAATCATACTTATCCAACTTAGTTATCCTACCTACAACACCTTTATGACTTGGTTTGCAAAACTCCAAAACAGGCGGTTTTTCCGAAGTCGAAACAATCAAACAGATGTAAAATAACAAAAGTGTATACAATCAAAAATTATTATTATGGATAAAAAATAAAACTAGCAGGCGCTAGTTTTATTTTTCTTTTTATACTTTTTTCTTTATTTTTTCTTTTTTATTTCTTTTATACTTTATGTTTTTTAACCTATTATTTCTAGTCCTTAATAGATACATTTCAAATATGCACTGATATAAAAACTACTTTTCGTTTCGTAAAGACTTTCTAGGTTTTGCCACAACAGGGCGGATTTTTTTCTTGTGTTTTGGCGGGTCAACAAATTCCCACATCAACGAACTCTTTGGCAAATATGCTCTGTCAACTTTGGCACTGTCACGCAAAACATTGTATTTTACATATTCGCTTGGAGTTACTTTTTGGCGTTTGATTAGACTTTCAAAGGCTTCTTTAAAGACGCCAAGTTCAAACTCGTGAGTTGTGTCGATAAATATGTCGGCATTGTTTGCGAAAGGTGTGATGTATTTGTCTTCGGCTTCACACACTGCTGGCCAGTTTTTAAGTGTAGTTTGTGGTGACAAATCTCTGCGGTCGACATCTCTTATCATTCGTCTAAGTAGGCGAAGTTCTCTTGCACTCATTGTGTCTTCATTGCTACTAAATCCGGTCAAGGTGTTTACATATATTTTAAAGTATTTGTCAGTCCCGATATGGCTATACAACACTGGATTAAGTGTGTGCAATCCTTCAAAAATCACGATAGTGTTTGATTTTTTAGTAAGTTGGAAATGTGTGTTTGCACTTGTTCCGGTCTTGAAGTCGTAGATAGGAAATGTAGTGGTTTTGCCTGAGAAAAACGACTTAAAACACTCTTCCATAAGAGACATATTTACGCTATTTGGCGAGTCAAGGTCTCTTAGTCCGTTTGGCAAAAATGGGGTTTTGTCACGGTCAATGAAAAAGTCGTCCATACTGATTGTTACGACATCTTTGCCCCTTTTCTCAAAACACTCTTTAAGCAAATTTGCCGAAGTAGTTTTGCCCGCACAACTTGGTCCTGCTAGAAGCACAACTTGTATGTCACCTTTTTCTAGTATTGTATCCGCAACTTTAAATAGTTGACCTCTATATGCGCTCTCAGTGTCAAGGATTAGTTTTTCGACATTGTCTTTTATTTTCTTGTTATTGAGTTTGATATCTATATATTGTCCTGCCATTTCTACCTCACCAAAATATTGTACACAAAATATTGTTTTTACTCAACTATTTTATGCAGAATATATTTTTAGTGTGTGCAAAATCACCCCAAACACATAAAACTTGTCTTTTGAGTAAAACTAAATTGTAGGAGGAGAGTATGAGTAAGGCGGGGCAAATTGCAATAGTAGTTTTGGTCATAATCGTGTTTTTGGGAGGCGGACTTATGGCGATTTTGCTGGGCACGCGCGCAGGCAAAACACACTATGTGTGCATAGAAATAAATCCTAGGATCGAGATGTTGGTCGATAGCAAAGAAAAGGTGAAATATATTCGACCACTAAATAGCGAAGCGGAGATACTGCTTACAAACGAAAATCTAGTAGGGCTAAAAGCGTGTGATGCGGTGGATAAGATACTTACTTTGTCGGCACAATGTGGTTTTTTGGGGCTAGAAAAAGACGCCCAAAACTGTGTCAAAGCGACTGTTTTGTCGGGGCTAAATCAAGGAATGGAAACACATATTGTCAAAAGGATAAATGGTTTTTTTGTGAAGAACAATATTTATGGTTGTGTGATTGAAGGCACTGAGGACTTGCAAAACTTTAAGCAAGCGAGCAAAAACGGAGTATCTGCGGAGAAATATGACCTAGCACTTGCTGTCACTGAAAACACCGACAGGTACACATTAAAGAGTTTGTTTAAAAAGAGCAATAAAAAACTCATTGACATTATCGAAGATTGCCACAAGGAGTATGTTTTTGAAAACACCGAAGAAAATATCACCAACAAGTCAAAACTCATAGACTTTAATAGAGTAAACTATGAAGACCATATGAGTGCAATCACAAACGAGAGCACAAAGGACTTCAAGAAAAATCTAGAAAAGTATGTAAACAAAAACAAACATAGTTTTGAGATAGACTGGCAAGGCAGATATGACAAGTATTTGCAGTCCTAAATCAATCAAAACCTAGACTTTTGTATATTTTTTCGACAAAACATTTGTACCTTATAAAAAAGTAATGTATAATTATTTTACAAAAAAGGTGGGTTTTATGGCAGAAAGTATAGTTGTGTTTATATCTGGAAGCAGTGGCGCAGGTAAAAACACTATCATAAACAAACTTGTAGAAAATAAATCTGATTACAAATTTTTAGTAAGCAACACTACTCGTGCTAAGCGTGATAGTGATAGAAAAGTTGGACAATACAAATTTGTCAGCAAAGAAGAATTTGAAGATAAAATCAACAAAGGTCTTATGCTCGAATACGATATTTTTAATGGAAACTATTATGGCGTAGACAAAGAGAGCATAACAAGTGAAAAGGATAACGGGATAGTACTTCTTAAAGACCTTACAGTAAAAGGCGTGCTAAACTGCATAGACTTACTAAAAGATACTTTGCCGATGTACTCTATATTTGTGACCGAGAAAAAAGGCGTGCTAAAAAAGCGACTAAAACTAAGGGGTGAGAGCAGAAAAAGTATCAAAGACCGTCTTAGCGTGTACAGTGACGAACATCGAATGATTCCTTTCTACAATTTTCTTGTGCAAAACACTGATCTAGAATTGTCGCATAGACATGTGGAAAGTGTTATCAATACTTGTCGAAACAATTTGCCTATTCTTTGTGGGGTTTCGTGCCAAGAGATAAGCGAAAAAGAAATTGAAAAAGTTGTGGGCAGGATTGAGAAAGGTCGCAAGATAAAAGATGTTGTTGTTGCATCTAAAAACGACCGCATCTATATTGTTAAAAATGTAAATACATATCTAGCAATGCAAAAACTTGGTCTAAATACTTGTCTAAAATTTACAAACGAAGATGTGAAAATTGACGACAGCGAACAAAACCAAACTGAATGGTTGAAGATTGCTAAGAGTTATAAAAAATAAAGGGCCGATGGCTCTTTTTTTGTTTGATTATTGTCTAAAATTTGTGAAAATCATAGCAATATGTTGAAAAATGTTGTGAATTGTGGTTTTTTGTTGAATTATACTTTTCAGAGTGATATACTAATCGTGGTTTGATTTTTACAAAAGGACTTAGTGCTAATGTTTAGTAAAATATTTGCGACAAAACTTGGAAAATATGTTATGGCTTTGTCAGGCATATTTCTTTTTTTATCTCCACTCACTTTCAAATCAAATGCTTATGCTTTGAGTGACTTTGATACATTTTTAGATGAAAATGGTGGACTAGTAATCAAAGGTTTTGCAAGCGAGAGCTTAGTAGACGGAACACTAAAAATTCCAGCAGAAATAGATGGCGATAAAGTCGTGGGACTTACTAGTCTATATAATGTTGAAGATGGATATGTAAAGTTTAACTCCGATTTGATAAGTAGTGTCGACCTTACAGATGCTGTCAATCTAAAATACATTAGTGCAAGATGTTTTAAATCGGATACTTCTACACTTAGTGGTGAGTTGTATTTGCCAGCAAGCCTAGAAAGCATTGGCAAAGCAGCACTAAGCGGAACACACATTGACACAATATATGTCAATAGATACGATAGCGATACAGATAGTTATACTATCCTTGAAAACGATTGTTTGAGTGATCTTTCTCCTACGATATATTTTTCTTCAAGTGAAGCACTCGAATTTTACAAGAAAAAAGATGTTTGGAGCGGGCTTAGTCAGTTTATGTCTGTCAAATCCAGCACTCCTACATATGATAGCGTTCAAGTAGATTTTGTCTCTGATGGCAAATTGATTTGTTCGCAAAATAAGGCGTTGGGTCTTCCACTTGACTTTGAGTATTCAAACAATGAATGGGTGGAAAATGTTGACTACATTCTGCCTAGTGCCGTATTAGACTACTATGACTTTGTCGCTTGGAAAACAAACGGTCAAGTAGTGGACAAGGATTTTGTTTTGGACACAAGCCTTGTTGAAAATGGCAAAATCACTATCACTGCTGAGTGGATAGAGAGAAAACACTCTATTGAGTATGTTTACGACGATACAAAGTTTTCGGCAGAACTCCAAAGCGAGTTTTGTGAAAAGGACGGATATGTTTTGCCTACGCTTGATGCATTTGATTTGAAAAATGTTTTTGACGGCTGGTATTTGGATGACGAATATAGTCGCCCGATAGATAGTATCGAAGTTGGCACTGATACTAATATTAAAGTGTATGCAAAATATCATACTATAAATCCATTTATAACATTGACTCACTCTATTAAAGATGACTTGGCATCACAAAAATACAAATATGGCGACAAGGTGCAAGTGTCTTACACGATAAGTGGGGTTGAGCCAAAGTATACTTGGAGTGCCAAACTTTATCTTTATGACGGAACTTGGAAGGAAATTGAAAACACTATTATTTGCGACCTTATGCCAAATAGTTATAAGATAAAATGTGTCGCTACTATTTCGTACAATGGCAAGTCTTTTGAGATAGAAGATATTTGCGATTTTGCAATTGAAAAGCGTGTAGTAAATATAAAGTGGTCTGATGTCAACACATTTGTGTTTAGTGGTGGCAAAATCACTCCAAATGTTGTGATAGAGTCTGACGAAGTGGACGCAAGCGTTTGTGCAATAGACACATATCTACTAGATGGCAGTTCTCTTATAAGATCGGACATAAATAATGTTGGCAATTATGTAGTGAAGATTGTGCTAAATAGTCGCTACAATGATACTGTCAAACTTGTAGGCGAAAAAGAGAGAAGATACACAGTTACTCCTTTCAAAGTGGGCATCCATTATCATACAAACTACAAAGAGATAGAGTATGGCGAGTCGTACTTTCCTGAAATTGACTTTGCTTCAAACACAAACTCGTGCGGATTTGACAAGAGTATGGTTGAAGAGATAGTGTATGAAAAAGTAAACAATTCGTATCACGAGTTGTCGCCAAAACGCGCACTTAGCGAAGACGAGTCAAAACTTAAAAAGGTCGATAAAGTAGGAAGATATAGATACAAACTTGTTCTTACAAATCCAAACTTTGTATTTGATGAAGGACATACTGAGTTTGACCTAAGTATCACAAAACAAGCAGTAAGTGTAAAGTGGGGAGAAGTTAATTTCGAATATGACGGAAAAGAACACATTCCTACTGCAACAGCCACAAACAAGAAAGGCGAGACAGTCGCATTGTCGGTTTTCGGCGCAAAACTAAACGCCAACACAGCCGACGAGCCAGTGTACACAGCCACTGCGGTCGTTGTTGACAAAAACTATGTTTTACTAAATGATAGCACCAATTTTAACATTTCAAAAACCGCCTGCTATATTGTTGCTGACTACATAGAGAGCAAGCTTTATGATGGCGAAAAAGTCAAAATCACCGCATATGTATATAACAAAAACGGGGTTTTGGCAAACAATGTTAGCGCGTTCTGTCCGACAGACTTGACATCGGTGGGAATTCACGAAGTCAGATTGTCGTGGGCGGGCGATGCCAACCACTTTTCTGCCAACGACTACTTTGCGACAATCATCATCAAAACCAACAATATTGTTTTTGGTGACGAAGATAGCCCTGAGTGTTCGATCGTATGCGAAGAAGGTTTTAATACTCTCGACGATGTTAAAATAAGCAAGTCTGACATAGGCAATATAAATCTAAAACAATCTTCTATCAATAGCATAACTGCACTGTACGATGTTAAAAATGTTTACACTTTGTCGTCGGCAAACGATAAAAACATCTGCCTTAATATGAGTGTTCCGAGCGGGATCAAAAATCTTAAAAACCTTAGAATACTCAAAACAACTTCGAGCGGAGAAACCGAAGAAGTCAAGTATGTTATATCAGACGGCAAGATAAAAGTCTTTTCGTCAGACACCAACGCCACATATATTGTTGTTGTCGAGAAAAACCAAAAAACAAGTATGATGTGGATTGCTTTGTTTAGTGGTTTGGTTGTGGGCGCAGTAGTTTCTATTTGCTACTTCACAGCAAAGCGTCGTAAAAAATACATAAACACAAATAAAAACTAGGGATTTCCCTAGTTTTTTGTTTTTTTAGTTTTGGTCTTTTTGATGGAGTGGTTGAGTTTTTTGATTTGTTTTTCGTCTTGATATATTTTTATTTTGCGGTTGAGTTTGCTAAGCAACTGCTCGATTTCGTTTTGTTTTTTTATAGATATTATCATAATTGTGATAAGGCTTAGTATCATTATTGCCCACACAGGTATGCCCCAACCCGAGAAAGGAATGATTTGCCCGCTACCTACAAAGCACAAACAAAATATGGATATTGGTCGGGCTATTAGCACGCTGTTTATAAAAAACTTGTAAGTCATGTTTGTAGCGCCTACAAGAAGGCACAACATATCGTCGGGGAAGAAAGGGAAAAGTAGCATAAGGAAAAACATATATTTGCCCTTGTTAAGATTGGCTTCGAGTTTGTCATAACTATCGCCGATAATCCAGCGCACAAGCGGTTTGCCAAACTTTTTTCCAAGATAAAACGCAAACAGCGAGCCCAAAAATATAGCGATTACGCTTATCAAAAACGCTTGAAATGGCCCAAAAACGATAGTTCCGGCAAGAGTAGTCAAAGCCGATGGAAGCGGGATAAGGGTTACTTGCAAAAATTGGAGCGCAAAGAAAAATAGTCTGCTCCAAATCCCATAACTTTTTATAGTGTTTTTAAGGTCGGTGACATCGTCAATTTTATCAAGAGCGCCGGTTTTTTTAAGGATAAAATAAATAATTATGAGCAGTCCCGCAATCCCGAGCAAAGTGACAAATAATTTGGCGATGACCTTTAAAAATTTTTTCATATAATATTATATTTTATAAGTATTGCAATTATGAGATAAAATAGTAGGTTATTGACTTTGAAATCTTGACTTTTGGTGATATAATGAAGATGTAATTAGGAGAAAGAGTATGTTAAGTGTAAAGGACCTTACAAAAATATACAAAACACAAAAGAGCCAGCCAGTTGTTGCGCTAAATCATGTTAGCATTGACTTTGCCGACAAGGGACTTGTGTTTTTGCTAGGAAAGAGCGGAAGCGGAAAATCTACTTTACTTAATACAATAGGAGGGCTTGATACTTTTGACTCAGGTGAAATCATCATAAAAGGTCGTTCGTCAAAGACTTTTTCGCAAAGTGACTTTGATAGTTATCGAAACACTTTTATAGGTTTTATATTCCAAGACTACAATATACTTGAAGAGTTTAGTGTCGCTAAAAACCTAGCACTTGCGCTCGAACTTCAAGGCAAAAAAGCCGACAAAGCGAGTGTCGACAATCTACTTAGCCAAGTGGATATGCTAAGCTATGCTGACCGAAAACCAAACCAACTTTCTGGCGGTCAAAAGCAAAGGGTTGCGATAGCGCGTGCGCTTATCAAAAACCCCGAGATAATAATGGCGGACGAACCTACTGGTGCACTTGACAGCAATACTGGCAAACAAGTTATGGAGACCCTAAAACAACTTTCAAAATCCAAACTTGTCATAATTGTTTCGCACGATAGGGAGTTTGCCGAACTTTATGGCGACCGTATTATCGAACTTAAAGACGGAAACATTATTCGCGATGTGACCAAAAAAGAGATAGTATCTCAAGAGACATCAAGCGGATTAAAGATAATTGACGGCAAGATGTTGTACATTCAAAAGGGCAAAAAACTAAGTCCTGACGAGCTTAACAAAATATCAAATTTGCTCGAGAAAAATTCGCAATATACTGACACATTTATCTCCTTTGACGATAGCGCAAACACAAAACTTAAAGAAGATGCCAACATAAATGAAAAGGGCAACAAAGAGTCATTTGTGACCACTCAAAAAGAAGATGTGGAGTTAAAAGAGTACAACGGTGAAAAACTCAAACTCATTAAGTCGCGTTTGAAAAACAAGGACGCGTTTAAGATGGGTGCGAGTTCGCTAAAATACAAAAAGGGTAAATTGTTTTTCACAATTTTGCTATCGTTTGTGGCGTTTGCACTATTTGGACTTGTCGACACATTTGCTTGTTTTGACAAAGCCAGTTCGATGGCTGAATCCATAAAACTTATGGGCGACAAAACCACATCAATCAGTTTTCAAAAGACCTTCAAATATGGCGAAGACTACGAAGATACAGAAAAAATTATGGTCTCAAAGAGTGTTTTGGACGAAGCGCAAAGTAAAATTGGCTTGGACTTTGTAGGTGTAAAAGCCATCAGTGACGGCTGGGTCAGAGACGAGTTGGAGTTTGCAAATGACTTGGAAAGAAATTCGAAAAACGACTGGTGGTGGCGACCAAATGTTTCGGGAGTGCTATCAATAACCGAACTAAACAAACTTGATATGAAACTTTTGGCGGGCACTCTTCCTACAAACGACAATCAAATTGTCATCACAAAATACATATTTGACAGTATCAAAAACACATACAAAGACATAACCAACTACGAAGATATATTTGGCAAAACCGCTGGATTGCGTGTAGGCGGAACCACTATCAAATGCGAAGTTTGCGGAGTAGTCGAAGACAACTTTGATGTTTCCAAATACAAATTGCAAAACTCAGATGATTTTTCTGCATACTTAAAACAACGCGAACTAGAAACACTTACTCAATATGGCATTCAAAACCTTGTGTTTGGCACAGATAATTGTGTGCTAAGATATGATATGTATCTAAGAGTAAAGTTTAAAAATGTATATAGTATAAAAGCGATAGACTACAAGAGTTTTGATAAATACATCAATACTTTGAAGACACAAAATGGTTATAGCCTATCGGGCGAATCAAAACTATATATGAAATTAGGATGTAGCATAGACGCTTTGCAAAAAGACGATATAGTTATGCCTATGAGTTTGTATAACCGCATTCACGAAACAGACTATGTGTTTGCCGATGCTTGCACATATATTGAAAGCAATGATGTAAGTGTAGTGCTTAAAGATTATACTGGTGAAAACGATATAAAGACATTTAGAGTTGTGGGATTTATCAATGACGAATCCTATTGCCAAGATCTTGTTGTGGTTAATGGTGAGGGTATGCCTAAGGAGTGCGGAAATTATGACTTTGCGATTGCTGTGCTTGGCGACGCAAACATCTCTAAAATGACCAAAACTATTTACAATATGGATATCTCGGGCATTAAGGTTTTGATACAAAATGCTTCGACTGACAAAATGGAAGACTTTGGTGGCACAATCAAAGACCTTGCAAAAATATTCTTGTATGTTTCGATTGGCTTTGCGGTGTTCTCGGCATTCTTGCTTATGAACTTTATCGCCACTTCAATCTCATACAAAAAACGCGAGATCGGCATACTTAGAGCAATCGGCGCAAGGGGAAGCGATGTTTACAAGATATTCTTCTATGAGTCACTGCTTATTAGTTTTATAAATTTCATTTTGGCAGTAGTGGGCACATTTGTTGCTTGCTATTTCATAAATCAAAAAATGGTCGTTGACCTTGGCATCAATCTGACACTACTAGTGTTTGGAGTACGCCAACTTATTCTTATGGCTTTGATAAGTTTTGCAGTGGCAATGATAGCGACATTCTTGCCAGTGTACAAGATAGCCAAAAAGAATCCAATAGATGCAATAAACAATAGATAAAAGGACAATATAATGACAATATTAGAACAAATTAGTAGTGAGTTGGGCATAACCCTTAATCACGCACAAAACATAGTAAATTTGCTAGACGAAGGATGTACAATCCCGTTTATAGCGCGATATAGAAAAGAACTTACAGGAAGTTGTGATGACCAAACATTAAGGCTTTTTGACGATAGACTCAAATATCTTCGCAACATCACAAAGCGCAAAGAAGAAGTATACAAACTCATTGATGATCAAGGAAATATGACCGAAGAAATCGCCAAAGCCATTGAAGATGCTATAACAATGACCGAAGTAGAAGATATATATCGACCATTTAGGCCAAAGCGTAAGACTCGTGCATCGGTGGCTATTGCAAAAGGGTTAAAACCACTTGCTGAGAAGATACTTAGTCAAAAACCTTTTGATCTAAATGCCGAAGCATCACAATATATCGACAGTGAAAAACAAGTAAACAGTGTTGAAGATGCTATATATGGAGCAAAAGATATTATTGCCGAGATCATATCGGACAATGCCGAACTTAGAAAAGAACTTCGTGAGATGCTATATAGCAAGGGTGAAATGAAAACCAGCCTTATAGAAAAAGAAGGCAATTATGTGTACGAAACCTACAAAGAGTTTTCGTCGCCTTTGTCAAAACTTCCTTCGCACCGCATACTAGCGATTAATCGTGGCGAAAATGAAGAATGCTTGAAAGTAAATGTTGAGTTAAACGAAGAGTTGGCGCTTAATGCAATTTACAAAAAGTTTATAAAGAAAAACTCGCCTTTTGAAGAACTATTAAAAGAAGTATGTGTAGACGCATATGATAGACTTATTTTTAGTAGCATAGAGCGTGAGATTAGAAATGACCTTACAGACAAGGCAAACGAGCAAGCTATAAAGATATACGAACTAAATCTAAAACCACTTTTGATGCAACCACCACTAAAAGGCAAAGTTATTTTGGGACTTGATCCAGCATATAGGACAGGCTGTAAGATAGCGGTTGTTGACGATTGTGGTAATGTGCTAGATACGACAGTTATTTATCCTACACCACCACAAAACAAGGTCGAAGAAGCCGAGTTAAAACTTATGCACCTAATCGACAAAGATAAAGTCGATGTTATCTCAATCGGAAACGGAACAGCAACAAAAGAAAGCGAGATTTTTGTTGCAAATCTTATTCCAAAACTAAAACGCAAAGTGAGTTATGCGGTCGTAAACGAAGCCGGTGCGTCAGTATATAGTGCTAGCAAATTGGGTCAAAAAGAATTTCCAGACTTTGATGTTACGCAAAGAAGTGCAGTGTCGATTGCACGCCGACTACAAGACCCACTTGCTGAGCTTATCAAAATTGATGTCAAATCCATCGGAGTTGGACAATACCAACACGATATGCCTCAAAACCGCCTTACCGAAGTGCTTGAAGGCGTGGTTGAAGACTGTGTAAACAGCGTCGGAGTAGATGTAAACACTGCTAGTCCATCACTTCTTACATATGTATCAGGTCTAAACGCAGGTGTGGCTACAAACATTGAAAAGTATCGCCAAGAAAATGGTTTTATAAAAGACCGCGAAGAACTTAAAAAAGTGCCAAAACTAGGCGCAAAAGCATACGAACAATGTGCAGGCTTCCTTCGTATTCCAGGTGGCGATAATGTGCTTGACAATACAGGCGTTCACCCAGAGAGTTATCCAGCAGTAACTAGACTGCTAAAATACTTTGGGGTCACAAAAGAAGATGTTAAAAAAGGCAATTTGACATTGCTTCCAAAAATGGTCGAACAAGCAGGAATAGAGAAGGTTGCAAATTCGATTAACATCGGTGTTCCGACCCTAGAAGACATTATAAAAGAACTTGTCAAACCAGGTCGTGATATTCGTGATGATTTGCCAAAGCCAGTTTTGAAAAGCGAACTTCTTGGCATTGAAAACCTAAAACCAGGAATGATAGTAGACGGCGTTGTTCGAAATGTAGTTGACTTTGGTGTATTTGTGGATATATCTGTACACCAAGACGGGCTTGTACATATTTCGCAAATTTGCAAGGAGTACATCAAACACCCAAGCGAAGTACTTAAAGTCGGTGACCATGTGCGTGTAAAAGTGCTAGATGTAGATGTGGACAAAAAGCGTATTTCGCTTACAATCAAAGACTGTCCACCAGAAGACGAAACAAAATAACACATTATCAATTTTCAAACTAAAAATATAGAAAAAGAAAAAGGAGTACTATTATGAGATGTTTTGAAAAAGTAAGAAAGGATGCTATTCAATATGGAGTTGAGACTATTAAACTTCCTATTAGAGCCACAAAAAACTCAGTCGGATATGACTTTTATAGTCCTATTGACGCAGTCATTGAGCCGGGAGAAACAAAACTAATTTTTACAAATGTAAAAGCGCGTTTTAATCCAAACGAAGGACTTATTTTGGCTGTAACTAGCGGAATGGGCAAGCGTGGTGTAATACTAGCAAATGGAATAGGTATTATAGAGTGTGACTATTGTGACAATGAAAGCAATGACGGAAATCTAGGCTTTATGCTTCACAACATCTCTACAAATCAATATGTCATTAAAGCAGGTGACAAAATAGGTCAAGGATTTTTCTTCAATTTCCTTACTGTCGACAATGAAGCAAAAATCACCACTATAAGAAAGGGCGGATTTGGAAGTACAAACAAAAACTAAATAAATTTGTCGTTTTGGATAATTACAGGACTATTTGGCTTGATTTGTTTTGCGAGATTGTGATAATAGCAAAACTTCTCGTGGTCGCCAAGTTTGTAATACAACACGCTAAGCGACACATATGGGATAAAATCAAAATAGTCGCGCTCGATAAAAGCTCCGCTTTTAAGGTTTGGCGGTGTGAGAGTGGCACAACTAAACCAAAATATACTCTCAGATATCTTGTTTTCGTGTTCGGCTATACTGCCAAGAGCACAAGATATCTGACTATTTGGGATGTCTAGTTTGATACTGTCAATCAAGACGTTTTTGGCGCGTGTGTAGTCGCCTTTTGAGATATAACATTTACTTAACATTAGATGAGCATCTATCGCATTTACACGATAGGTGTTTTTCTTTTTTAAAAACTTATTAAACTGGGTTATACTCTTGTCGATTAGATTGTTAAAATATAGTTCGCGTGCATAATAAAATGTTTCGCGCGCGTTTAGACGATGACCTTTTGCAATATGTTTTTCATATAGGTCAAGGTTTCTTCGTGGAGTGGTCGGGTGTATTTTTTTGTGCTTTATGGCGATGTCTGTGTAAGTTATTTTCCCGCTTAATCCGATACTCTCGTGCACA
This sequence comes from uncultured Clostridia bacterium, assembly GCA_937925475.1. Lineage (GTDB taxonomy): Bacteria > Bacillota > Clostridia > Christensenellales > UBA1242 > UBA11490. The sequence continues at coordinate 144,257 of CALEWH010000022.1, read as the reverse complement.
AAGCCCCGCCACCTAAATCGTGGTGAGTTTTTGACTATTCGCTCGCGATAGTACTCAAATGTGGGCTTGTTGTTTTCGTCAAAGGCTATCTGATACTTGCACATATATATGTCAAAGTCACCTTTGCTATCTTTAAGTAAAAGTATTTTGTTTATTTCTTCATCTTCAATATAGTCGTCTGCATCAAGCCACATTATATACTCATATGTCGCAAGCGAAAAAGAGTAGTTTCGCGCCTTGGAAAAGTCGTCACACCACTTATAATCATATACACGCTCGGTGTATTTTCGTGCAATTGATTTTGTGTTGTCACTTGACCCTGTGTCTACGACGACTATTTCATCGGCAAACTTGACTGCCTTTTGTAGTATCCTTTCAAGCACATCTTCTTCGTTTTTGACTATCATACAAACACTAATTTTCATACACACCTCATTTGTTTTTGATATGATTTGGGCATAAGTTTTGTGAAACATTTTTATGTTTTGTGTTTTATAGACACTAGCCCAACAACATTTATGGATAAAAAACAACTACAAATTTATAAAAAAATATAATTTTTTTTTCGACAAAAACTTACAAAAAACTGTTTTGTGATTATATTTATTCAAAACATATTTTTGCCAGCATATTTTTGTGCTTTGACATATTTGCCATTGAGTGAAAATATTCAAAACTTGACTTCGTGACAAAAAGTGGCATGTTGTGTCCAAACACATTACACCTTTTTAAAATTACTTAATTTTGACAATATCCAAAGCGGACGACTTTTCAAGGTTTTGTAGGACCTAAAGCAGATGATTGTGATTTGTGACGAGATTTATAAATGTATAAAAATACATAAAAAGTGGTTGTTTTTGCATAAATATTTGTTTTTGTACGGGTAAAAAATTTGTTTGACTTATCTTTTGTGTTGGTATATTCTAAAATCAGCAAACACAAGATATGTGGTTTTGTGAAACATTTACCACAATATATTGTGTCTATCACATCTAAGGAGTACAATATGTTTAAAAAGATAGTCAAGAGAGATGGGCGTGTAGTAAATTACGACATCAGCAAAATCGAAAATGCAATTTTGAAGGCTATGAATGCCACTGACGAAGAGTCAAATTCGGCGAGTGAGGGACTAGCCAAACTTACTGAGGCCGAACTTATCAACATCTATGGTGACGAAAATCCATCTGTGGAACAAATCCAAGATGTAGTCGAAAAAGTGTTGATGAAAAATGGTTTTGAAGATGTAGCGCGTGCGTACATTATATATAGGGACGAGCGCAACCGTGAGCGTGAGAAAAACACTCGACTAATGAAACTATACGACGAAATCAACAACTCGGATAGTAAAAATAGCGATGTAAAACGCGAAAACGCCAATATCGACGGAAACACTGCAATGGGGATTATGCTTAAATTTGGTAGTGAAGGTGCGAAGGATTATTTTGACAAGTACATTTTAAAACCTGAGCAAAGTCGAGCATTTAGAGATGGTGACATACACATACACGATTTTGATTTTTACACCCTAACCGAAACTTGCTGTCAAATAGACATTGTTAAATTGTTTAAGGGCGGATTTTCTACTGGTCATGGATATCTAAGAGAACCAAACGACATTAGAAGTTATGCAGCGCTTGCTTGTATTGCAATCCAAGCCAATCAAAACGACCAACACGGCGGACAAAGTATTCCAAACTTTGACTATGGTCTAGCACCAGGTGTTGTGAAAACATACAAGAAGTTGTACTTGTCCAACTGGACAAAGGCATACAATCTTATCACAGGCAAAGAAGTCAGTGACAAAGAAATGAAAGAGCGTATGGCAAATGTAGAGAAAGCGTGCGGACTATTTGCGCATATCGACAAAAACGAGAAGTACGACAAGACAGAAAGAAAAGAGTTTGCCGAGCTTGACGACAATACATATTCGAAAATAAAAGACTTTGCATGCAAGGACGCATACAAAGAAACAGATAAGGCGACCTATCAAGCGATGGAAGCGCTTATCCACAACCTAAACACTATGCACTCTCGTGCTGGTGCGCAAGTGCCATTCTCTTCGATAAACTATGGAATGGACACATCGACAGAAGGTCGAATGGTTGTAAAAAATGTTTTGCTAGCGACAGACGCTGGTCTAGGTTCGGGCGAAACACCAATATTCCCAATCCACATTTTCCGTGTAAAAGACGGCATCAACTTCAATCCAGGTGAGCCAAACTATGACTTGTTCCAACTTGCTTGCAAAGTAAGTGCTAAAAGACTATTCCCAAATTTCTCGTTTGTGGACGCACCTTACAACTTGCAATACTACAAGCCAGGTCACCCAGAAACAGAAATATGCTATATGGGTTGTCGTACACGCGTTATGGGCAATGTGTATGACCCTACAAGAGAGATAAGTTTTGGAAGAGGAAATTTGAGTTTTACATCAATCAACCTTCCACGACTAGGAATCCTTGCAAAAGGTGATATAAACAAATTTTACAGAGATTTGACTGATAGAATGGAACTTGTATGTGACCAACTTCTTGACCGTCTTGCAATCCAAATGAAGAAGAAAGTCAAAAACTATCCTTTTCTAATGGGACAAGGTGTATGGATTGACAGTGACAAACTTGGTTGGAATGACGAAGTAGGTGACATACTAAAACATGGCAGTCTATCAATAGGATTTATAGGACTTGCCGAAACCCTAATTGCACTTACAGGACATCACCATGGTGAGAGTGAAGAAGCGCAAAAATTGGGACTTGAAATAATACAATATATGCGTGACTTCTTAGACAAAAAGAGCGAGCAAATGAAACTAAACTTCACATTGCTAGCGACTCCAGCCGAAGGGCTTAGTGGAAGATTTGTCCGCATAGACAAAAAGAAATTTGGCGTAATTAAAGGCGTAACAGATAAAGAATACTATACTAATAGTTTCCATGTGCCAGTATATTACAAAATTTCGGCTATTAAGAAAATTGATATTGAAGCACCATATCACGCTATGACAAACGCTGGTCACATCACATATGTCGAACTTGATGGTGACACAACAAACAATGTTGAGGCATTTGAAAAAATAGTAAGACACATGAAAGAAGCGGGCATAGGTTATGGAAGCATCAACCACCCAGTTGACCGTTGTCCAGTTTGTGGCTACAATGGCATAATTGGAAAGAGTTGTCCAAAATGCGGAAGCGTAGAGGGCGAAAATGGTTATCATGTTGAGCGTATTAGGCGTATAACAGGGTATCTAGTAGGTACACTTGATAGGTTTAACAATGCAAAAAGAGCAGAAGAGAGGGATAGAGTAAAACACAATGTGTAATATCAAACTTGCTGGAAGAGTAAACGATTCGATTACTGACGGACCAGGACTTAGATACACAGTTTTTGTGCAAGGTTGTCCGCATCATTGCGAAGGCTGTCACAATCCTCAAACATGGGATTTTGCCGGTGGCACTGTGGGAACAACTGAAGAGTTGTTGGACGAGATAAAAGAAAATCCGCTACTAAGTGGGGTTACTTTTTCCGGTGGTGAACCACTTTGCCAAGCGCAAGAACTATTGGACCTTGCGATTAAAGTTAAGGAGATGGGACTAAACCTTGCGATATACACAGGTTTTAAATTTGAGTACATTATGGAGCATGGCAGTGATGCTCAAAAACAACTTTTGAGCATTGCCGACATCTTAGTAGATGGCAGATTTGAGCAAGCAAAACGCGACTATCGTTTGAAGTTTTGCGGAAGTAGCAACCAACGCATTATCGATCTTCACAAGTCGATGCTTGAATGCAGACCAGTGCTTGATTTAAGCGAAAAATGGAACAATCTCGAAACTATTGTTGGAAAAGTATGTTAGTTTATGTAAAAAAGAGAACACATTGCGTGTTCTCTTTTTTTAGCGTGTGCTAGTAATATATGAAAAATAATTAAAACTATCAAGTCTGCCACAACGATTAAAGGCGTTTAGGCAAACACAGCAGTTGTACCTTGCGCCACAACAACTATAACAACGATTTCTACAACACATATCTCTCTCCTTTGGCATATGTGCCTATTGCATTGTATGTAGGTCTATGTTTTTTTGTGAAAGTGGCAAATGGTGTTGACATCGTGATTTTTTAATGTTAGACTAAACTCAGTATAAAAAACTATGACAATGTATAAGTAGTGGACAGATACCCTTACAGAGAGTTTTCGGTGGTGTGAAGAAGATAGGAAGGTTTGTCGCACGAATTTCGGCATTCGAGTTGCCCTGTGAAAAGTAGGGACGGTGACTCCGTAACAGTCTTAACGAGAAGTAAATAGGGTGGTACCACGATATATTCGTCCCTTGCGAAAGCATGGGATTTTTTTATTTAGGAGGATTTATGAATAAAGATTTACAAAACATTTTACTTGCATTTGCAAAAGAGTGTGAGTCGGTAGACGATGACAAGGCCCTTAATGATATAAGGGTCAAATATCTTGGCAAAAACGGCATTGTTACTGATGCTTTGAAAAAGATAAAAGATATTCCGTCTGACCAAAAACGCGCTTATGGCGAAGAAGTAAACAATGTCAAAAAAGAAATCGAAGCAAAACTAGATGACATTAAAGAAGTTTTGGCTAAGAAAGAAATTGAGAAGGCGTTGTATTTGACTGAACATGTTGACCTTACTCGTCCATCGAGTGAGTGTGTGGGCAGTCTTCATCCAATCACAATCGTGCAAAAGAAAGTAATTGACATATTTACAAGTATGGGTTTTGCGGTTGAGGACGGTCACGAAATAGAGACTGAGTACAACAACTTTGAGTCGGTTAATGTGCCAAAAAATCACCCTGCACGCGATATGCAAGACACATTCTATTTGGAGAATGGTGAGGTTTTGAAAACCCAAACATCTGCTGGACAAAACCGCATTATGCGCAAATATGGCGCGCCACTTAGAGTCATATTCCCAGGACGCTGTTTTAGAAATGAAGAACTTGATGCGTCGCACGACAACACTTTCTTCCAACTTGAAGGAATGGTTATTGATAAAAACATCAATATCAGCAATCTTATTTACTTTATGAAGACCACTCTTTCACAAGTTTTTGGAAAAGAAATGAAAGTAAGGCTTCGTCCGGGATTTTTCCCATTCGTTGAGCCAGGATTCGAACTTGATTGCAGTTGTCCTTTCTGTGACGGAAAAGGCTGTCGTACTTGCAAACAAGGCGGTTGGATAGAATTGTGCCCTTGCGGAATGATACACCCAGAAGTGCTTCGAATGGGCGGAATTGACCCCGAAGAGTATCAAGGATTTGCTTTTGGAATGGGCTTTACTCGCCTTGCGATGATGACTTTTGATATAAACGACATTCGCATTATGAATTCGGGAAAACTTGACAAACTAAGTCAAGCCAAATTGAAATAGGAGAACATTATGTATATTTCACTTAATTGGATAAATGATTTTGTAGATTTGAAGGGCATTAATATTGACAAACTTCTTGACCAATTTACTTTGTCGTGTGCTGAAGTTGAGGGGTGTGAGAGAAAAGGCAACGGCTTTGACGGAGTTGTTGTGGGCAGAATCGAATCAATAACCAATCACCCAAACAGCAAAAAATTGCACTTGCTTAAAGTAAATGTTGGTGATAAGATACTTGACATTGTTTGTGGTGCCCCAAATGTTTTTGAAGGCGCTGTTGTGCCAGTTGCTGTCGAAGGCGCTCGTGTGGGCGATATGACAATAAGACCTGCGGTTGTGGGTGGATACAATAGTTTTGGTATGTGTTGTAGCGCAAAAGAACTTGATATCACTGACGACAACTCGGGACTGCTTATTTTACCAAATGACACACCTATCGGCAAAGACTTGAAAGAAGTTTTGCCAGTTGAAGATGTTGTGTTTGAGATTGATAATAAGAGCCTTACAAATAGACCGGATATGTGGGGACACTATGGTATTGCACGCGAGATTTCTGCACTTACTGGTAGACCACTAAAACCACTAAAAACATACAGCGGTGAGTGGGGAACTGAGAAAGTAAAAGTTGATGTCAAATCGCCAAGTTGTTATCGTTATACAAGTGCAACAATGAGCAACATCACTCGCAAGGTTTCGCCACTTGAAATGCAAATCCGACTATATTATGCCGGAATGCGTCCTATCAATTTTATAGCCGATATCACAAACTACATTATGCTTGAAGTTGGCCAACCAATGCACAGTTTTGATAATGACATTGTAGCGAGTGTTGGTGTTGTTGACTTGAAAGAAGACACAAAATTTGTGACACTTGATAAAGAAGAGCGTATGCTTGCTAAAAACACAATGGTCATCACTGATGGCAAAAAGCCAGTAGCGATAGCAGGTGTTATGGGCGGACTTGATAGCGAGATAAACCCAGACACAACAAATGTACTTATTGAAAGTGCTTGTTTTGACGGAAGCAAAGTAAGAAAAACTGCTTTGTCGCTTGGACTTCGCACAGAAGCGAGCGCAAGGTATGAGAAAATGCTTGACCCCGAACTTACAATGACTGCACTTAGCAGATTTGTATATATTGCTAAAAAGTATGATAAGGGCGCAAAAGTAAATAGTGCAATCACTGATGTGTACAATTTCCACTACGCTCCAAAAACTATTACTATTACAAAACAATATATCGACAATTTTGTAGGTATTGATATTCCTACAAAACAAATTGTGAGAATATTAAAAAGTCTACAATTTGGAATTACTGAGAAAAATGGTGTGTTTACTATTGATGTTCCGACATTTAGAAACACAAAAGATATAAATGGCAAACAAGATATAGTCGAGGAAATAACTCGTATATATGGATACGACAATATACTTCCACTTCCTACTTATCAAGAGATATCGCCACAACCACTTGACAAACAAATTGCGCTAGAATACGATGTCAAATATGCGCTTGCAACCCGCTATAATATGCACGAAACACATAGTTATGTATGGTATGATAGCGAGAGTAACGCAAAATACAACATTAATCCAAAGAGTGTTGTTAGAATTGTCAATGCTATAAACAAAGAAAACGACGCTATAAGAAATAGCATACTTCCAAGTATGCTTAAAGTAATCGCTGACAATAAGTCTACTTACACAAACTTTGGTGCATTTGAGATAGGTCGAATTGCGACTGCCATGGACAAACAAAACCTTGTAATCGAAGAAAAGAGTTTGGCTATGGGGCTATACAACAAAGAAGGCGTAAATGGCTTGTTTAAAGCGAAAGAGATGGTGGACTATATACTTCGTTATGTGATTAAAGTTGAGCCAAAATATGTGCCTTCTAAGCCAAAATACGAGTACTTGTCACCAGCCAACTATTATGATGTAGTAGTAAATGGCCAAGTAGTAGGACTTATATCGTCTTTGCATCCAGCCAACAAACCAGACAAGAAAGCCGACATTACGCTTGTCGAACTTGATTGGGACAAGCTTATGACAATGGACGAACAACCTACTCATTTCGAACAAGTTTCAAAGTATCCAAAAAGCGAACTTGACTTCAATTTCTTGCTTCCAAAGGATAAAAACTATGCGGATATTGAAAAAATAGCTTATAGCGTGAAAGCTGATTTTGTATACAAAGTTTCACTACTTGATGTGTACGAAATGGAAAACACGAAGAGTTATACTTTGCACTATGAGTTGTATTCGCTTACTCGTACACTTGTAAATGATGAAATTGATGCATTCCACAAAAATGTAATCAATGCATTTAAAGAAAACAATATAAATTTAAAATTGTAATTAAGGAGCGTATGCTCCTTTTTTTATACACTTTTTATATCTCATAATCATAAATAATGAATATGGAAAATATAAAATTTGAAAACAATATCTTTGATATAATTGAATATTTGAACCTTGAAAAAACCAAAAGTGTAATAAAATACTTTTTTGGAATAATGGATTTAAAGTGGATTGATGACATAAATAAAAACTTTGTAAAATCCAACAACAATGAAAACATATATGGAAGTGTTGCACTTTATTATTATTTGATTGTAAGGCACATTATTGATAATAGATTAGCCCCTATAAATTCGCAAGGTCTAAGCGATTATGTGGGCTTTCTAGAAAGGCTTACATCTATTTATTTATCGCCTTTTGCTAGTATTTCAAAAGATGTAAAACTTGTAGGGACAAATATAAATATATATGGTGATTATAAAATTTGTGAAGAATGTAGGATATTTTCAAATGTAAATATAGGTGATCGCCACTATGATGAAAATGTTTTGAATGTTGTGGATAATGACAATAATATATTACTTAATGACACAAAGTCGTATGTTATTGACAAAAAGTGCATATTAGAAAATAATGTAACAATCAAGTTTTGTAGTCTTGGACAAAATGTGAAAGTAAATGAAAATTGTGTAGTGCGTGAAAACATAGTAAATGATAGTGTCGTAGATATCGTCAATCAGTTGCAAATTGTGAACACGCCAAAATCATACATTCCGTCACAGACGCTTAGTGTGTATGGACTTGTGCCCAAATACAAAAACACACTCACTATATTTGGTGAAGGGATATACAATCCAAATGTGATAATTAGGGATAATGATAAAAAGGTGAGTAGTCAAATCGAGTACTGGGACAAAAACAAAATCATTGTAAAAATAAAAGGATATTTGCTTGACAGATCTGACGAAAAACTTACAGAAAATGAGCAGATTAATAAAAAAGAAAAAATGCAAGAAAGTATAGTTCGCTCAAAAAATGACAACAGATCAATAATTGTAATAATGTCGCGTGGAATAAAGGTGACAATTAATGATTATGTTGCTGTTAAAAAGTTATTAAAAAATATTTAATTTTTCGACAAAATATTTGCAAATTAGGTATTGACAAATAACTATTTTGGAGTTATTATATAAGTGCATTTTAGATAATAAAATGTTTTTCCATTTTTCATTCTACCTTTTATACATACACATATATCAGGTAGAGAGAGGCTCTTTCCCGCCTCTCTTTTTTTTGTTTTTAATCACAAATCATTGCGAAAATGTTTTGTTGTAGAAAATATTTTATGTATAATCTAGATACTATGTGATACTATGTATCAAATCGTATTTGGAGGGGAAATGCAATTAAAACTTCTTAATTTTCATAAGTTGTTGGCCAATATCGCTACAAACCTAGTTAGTGCATTTGTTCCCCTTATAATCTACGAAGCAACAGGCTCGATGGCACTTGCGTGTTTGTCGTTTATGGCGCAGTATATCATAAGGTCAGTTGTGACATATCTACTTAGAAAACCTATGTGCACTAAGCCCCAACTTGTTTTACTACTTCGTGTTATACCGTTGATACTTTATTCGGTGTTTATATTTGTAATGGAAACAAACTTGTGGCTAGGAGTGATAGGAACAGTATTTTTTGTTGGTCTTAGTGACACTTGCAAGCGTATACCACTTGAAGTTATCCTAAACTATTCGTCAAAGGAAGCCAAAGAAGAAAGCACAGGTCTAGGATTTACTCGACTTGTCGAACAACTTGGCATTTTGATTGCAATCCTTGTGGGCGGATTTTTGCTAGATGTAAATAAGAAAATTGTTGTTTTGATATCGATTGTACTTTACATCATCTCATGTATCCCACTTGTGATGTATTATTATAAAAGCAAGAGCGACAGCACTTTCAATCATGATATGGTGTCCAATGCCCAACTTACTTTTGGTCATGATGAAAATCAAAAATCCATAGGTAAAGGTCTTGCTATAAAAATCCTTATTATGTATGGCTTGACCTATTTTGTATTTTGTTTTGTGGACGCACTCACCACTTGTTACAACATCCATTTGTTTGTTCAAAATGGCTCATATTCGATAGCTGGTATATTTAGTGCGATTTTCAATGGCGCATTTGGGCTTGGCAGTTATTTCTTTGGCAAACTTAATGAGAAAAAAGACCTTATGCCAGCAGTCATTGTTTCGTGTGTGGTTTGCGGTGCGGGAATTTTGCCAATAATTTTTAAAATCCCTATCTGGATTGGCTATATTCTATTTGCAATAATCGGCTTTATGTATTCGTCAATTTGCTTGTTTATGTTTTCGCGACTTATCACAAAATCGCGGATTTTGGGGATATCCAACACCGCACTATTTGTGCGCGAAATCACTAGCAACGGCTCGGTTATTGTTGCCATTGGCGCGGGTTGTTTTGGCACAATGATTCCTGCATTTGTGCTTATGTCAGTCACATTTTTTGTTTGTATTTGGCTAATCCCTTACAACGAAGAAAAAACCCGCAAGTGGCTGGTCGACTATCTACAATACAACGAAGTTATCAGAAAAAATGCACGCGAGAAAAAACATAGATTGATTAAGGAGTAACTATGAGAAATTGGGAAATAACAACAGATTCAAACTGTGATTTGTACGAAAACGAATATGCAGAATTGGGAGTAGAAAGGGGCAAACTATCCTTTACTATCGAAGAAAACAATGTTTTAAATGAGTATCTTGACGATTTTAAGTCGTATGACGAATATGTGGAGTTTTACAATAGGCTAAGAAAAGGTGGTGTTGCAAAAACCACAATCCTAAATTTGCAAGCACATATTGACTTGTTTGAAAAAATGGCCGAAAAAGGCGTTAAAAAACTAATCCACATCACACAAAGTGCGGGACTAAGTCCTACTATTGACAATGCAAACAAAGCCATTGCCGAGGTAAAAGAGAAGTATCCAGACATAGACTATGTCGCTGTCAACAGCAACACAACCACTGTCGGCGAACAAATGCTAGTTCGTTATGCTTGCAAACTTCGTGACGAAGGCGTAGACCGCGACGAAGCTGTGGACAAACTAAATGGACTTAAAAACAAAATCCAACACTTTATAGTTGTAAACGACCTTATGTATTTAAAACGCGGTGGTCGAATTAGCGGTGTAAAGGCAGCGATTGGAAGTATGCTAGCATTGAAACCAATAATCGAGTTTACAAAAGGTGGCAAACTTGAAATTGTACGCAAGGAAATGGGTATCAAAAAAGCATTTAGGTCTGTCGTAGACAATGTTAAAAACTTTCCACCAAGCAAAGAGTTTTTCTATCCGGTTATCGTGCATACTGGTGCACCAGAAGAAGCAAAAGCCCTTCAAAAAATGGTCGTTGACGAGTATGGCTGGACACCAGAAATCCGTATAATGGGACCAATCATTGGTGCGCATGTGGGGCCAGGTGCTGTTGCGCTTGCTTATCCTAGCGAAGTCGAGAGAAGCGTCGAATAAAATAAAAACACATTAGCGATAATGTGTTTTTTGTTTTTTATTGCACATACTACAGTTGACAACAATTTTACTTTGACAAAACGCGCTTGTAAAGCCAAAAAATAGGTTTTAATATATGTGGAAGATGAGTGGAATGCTCATATGTGTGCGCACACGACGCGTGCACATATTATATTATTTATAATATAACTATATTTATTTGCTTTACAAAAAAAGTAAAAAATTGTAATATCTAGTATGTAACTATGGGAAAAATGGAAAGAAAAACAAAATTTTTTATAATTACATTGTCAATTTGTCTTACATTTATGATGCTAGCAGGCACCATACTTATTTTGCCGACTTCGACATGGTTGTCCAAATCTCAATCATACTCAAATACGACCACAGCCACTGTTGCAAAAGCGGGCATAGGCGTGCTTAATAACACAACAGACATTAGTGCTGCTACAAATATTTTAAATGTCAGTGATATATCTTTGACTAGCGACTATTATTCGCAAGCAGTCACAAAAGATGAAAAATCAAATAGTGCTGAGTTTTCGGCTTGGGCAACTGTTGTGTTTAATAATGCGTGGGTGACAAGCCACTTAAAAGGTGACACTACATACACAATTTCATACACAATCGAAATGACTGATATAAGAAGCGACGCTACAAATACATATGACCTAAACAAAGGATTTTTGTTGTATTCGGGAGTTTCAGGATTTTCGGCAGTTGATATGGGCAGAAAAAATACTGCCATAACAAAAGGAAATTTCCTTATAGTCACTGCATCGTTTAAGACCCCATCGGAGGCAAATCTTAAAAACACAACTGCAAATTATAGGATTCTTGGATACACTGCTCGATGGACAAATAGTAGTGGTTCAGGCGTAATCGGAAAATGCAAATTTCACAACATTTTCTTAGCTGAAGAAAGTAGTGCAAAAGCGGGAAATTATACACTTCAATTAGGTGCTGTTTCTACTGCGACATCTGCCACAAACTTGAAAGTAAAAAATACAGGCACTGCACCCGAACTTGTAAGGTTGTACTATTCGATTAAGACACTTGATAATGAAACTACACTTACAAGTGCTGATGCTGATGTTTCATTTAACAGTGACTTTATTGCACACGAAAGGCTAGACACTGCTTGGGCAGGATATTTGTATTACAACAAGGCTCTTGCAAAAGACGGAATTATATCTCCGATCACATCGATTACTGCCAAGGCAAGTATGGCCAACAAACCTGTTATTATACAAATTAGCGCTGAGTGCGTTTTGTATGCGGGCAATGCGTACACAGTAGGTGATACTGCAAATCGACCTTGGACAAGTGTTCCAAGTAGTTGGTTTTGTATAAAATAAAAATGAATTGAAAATATCTAAGGAGGGTAAGATGAAACAACAAGTCAACAAAAAGTCTATGATTCTTATGACTATGTTTTGTGCCGTTGTGCTAGCGATAGTGTGCTGTTTTATTTCAGTAACACACACATTTTTCGGCGATGTTAAGTCGGGAAATAGCGGAAATATCGTAATTGCGACACTTGACTTCAATGCCACTTGCCCTATAAAACTCGGCATCGTAGAGCCAAACACTACTTATGAAGGTGCTGATTATCAGACCACAATCACAAACACAGGAAACTCGCGATATATTTTCGTGAGAGTAAAAGTTGAGTCGTCGCTTGACGAAAAACTTGTGCCAATTTATGACGCTGACAAGTGGGCAAGAGGCGGTGTAAACAACAACGAATATTATTATCTAGGTGCGTTAAATTCCAAAGACGGTACATCAGGTACTGCTGAGAGTGTTGTGTTTAATACAGGTTTTAGGACCCTAAACACTTTCACCAATGCGGATGCTGGAAAGTCTGTCAATGTGCGACTTACAGTGTATGCACTTCAAGCACAATATTATGCTTTTGAAGACACTTCAAATGGCTGGAAAACAAGTTATACACCAAGTGCTTTTATTACTTACTACAACAGTGTAAAAGACACTTTCAAATAAAATGGAAAAGGGAAAAATATGAAGCAAAAGGGAATGAGCAGATTTACAATATTCTATATCGTTTCAGCGATAATTGTCGCTCTTCTTTTCATCGTTTCGTTTACTTTTGCGTGGTATGTCAAGTCGACTTCACATACCATAGGCGTTGTGTTCTCGCGACCTATCGTGCTTATGCTCGACCCTGAGATCAAACAAACTCGTGGTGAGGTCGAAGTCAATGACGGCAATGACTTGCTTCCAGGCTCAAAAGTTTCTGTCAATCTTGGATTTAGAATGGCGGATATCAATAATACTGCACCAGCGTATATAAGAGCAAAATTGGTTTTGAAATTTGACAACATTTATGACGGAAATACTGGCGACCCTATCGTGTGGAACAGTAGCAAGTATATCACTATTGATATGGGTGCTGTGCTTGACAATCCAGCATACACTTGGGAAGAAGTCAATTTTAGCAAGTCTGGCAAGGACGAAGGCAAATGGTGGGTTTTGAAATATCAAGATGGTGTTTCTTTGCAAGCCCAACCGGGACAATCGTACAAGTTTATGGAAGGCGAAATCGAACTTAGCAAGAAAATAACGAACGATTTTGCTGAAAAGCAAATTCACTTGCTATTTACTGTCGATGCTATACAAATAGAAAATATCGATGACCCACTTATCAACCCTACAAACAGTGTTTGGGCAGAAGACTAGGTCATAAAAAGGAGGAAAAATGGCTGATTATAATCCAAACAATCCCTACAACCAACAACAAAATAATCAAAGTCAATCCACTCAAAGTGGTGGTTTTTCCTCGCAAAATTCAGGCGCGCAAGGACCTGTCTCCAATGAGAGTCGTGACGAACAATTAAGACGACTTGGCCAACAATTAAATAAAAATCCTAATAAGAAAAAGAAAGGTTCGAAATGGATAATTATAATACTTATTTTGCTTCTTATCGGACTTGCAGGCTTTGCTGTGTGGTACTTCTTGCAAAACAAAGCCGAAATAGATGCTGGTAGCACAATTCGTATTTCTATGGATGTTCCGCAAGAGATAGAAGGTGTTGTGGGTGACATTTACAAGCCCGACAATCGTATTAGCCCGGGCGACAAATATGATGTTGTATGTAAGGCTCGTAATGCAAACAACTTTGGTGGTGACAGCACTACTGCCGAAGACCAAACTCCTATTTATATAAGATTTAAAGTTGTGTTAGTGGTAGATGGTGTCGAATACAACAATATGGTTATTCCAAATCCTGTTTCGAGTATGTGGCATATCTACAACAAAGACGAAGAATCAGCCGATTATGTATGGGACAATTACTATTACTATTATGGCAAACTTAACTACAATGCATCTGTCGAACTATTCAATACATTGACATTTGACTTTGAAAATATTCCAAACGAATTTGGTGGAAAGAGTGGTCAAATTATAATCACAATCGAAGCGGTCGAAGCAAACAAAGAAATCATTGGTGTTTCGGGCGGTGCTTGGGAGAGCGCGCCAAAACGCTGGTCTGATAATATGAAAAACGGCGTCAACAACAATGGTCAAGCGATTGAGGTGTAATATGGAAACAAGATATGAAGAGTTGATCGGACTTGCGACTAAACTAATTTTGGAGCGTGGTGACAATGATAGACACACAGTTGGTTGTTGTGTTTTGGCTTGTTCGGGCAAAAAATATTTTGGTGTAAATATGTATATGGACGGCATGAACTGTGTCTGTGCTGAGCAAAATGCAATTGGCACAGCACTTACTGCTGGCGAAAAGGACTTTGAAGCTATAGTTTCAGTAGGTCTATTTGATGACAAGTGTCAAATATTATCACCTTGTGGTCAATGTCGTCAATTTTTAAGTAAATATGCGCCAAACATAAGAGTGATAGTAAAAGGCGAAAATGGCACTGAGATACATACTATTGCCGAACTTTTGCCTTTTTCGTACAAAATGCATCATGTAAAATGCGACTAATTTAGTTTTTTTGACTATATAATATTGAGTGAGGGTCGGGTTTGAAAAACAACATTTTTAAACAGTTTAAAAAGAGCGGTTTGAGAGCGCTAATAATGATACTGGCGGGAGCAATGTTGCTTTCTGCTTGTACTTTTGGTGGCACACTAGCTCTTCGTGCACCCGAACTTATAGACAATAGAGAAACCAAAACAATCCAATGGTATGGCAATGAGAAGGCGACCGCATACGAAGTGTATGTCAATAATGTGGTAGTCGAAACAATCGACGAAACGGGCAAAACAGTGTACACATATGACTACTCAAATGATGTTGTTAATGACGGAATGTATTCTATCAAAGTGAAGAGCCTTGGTGGTGAAAAATACAAAGACAGCCGTTTTAGCAATGTGGTCATCATATATGTCGGAAACAATCCAAGCGGTGGCTACGATACAAGCCAAATAAGTTTGGTTAGAGAGTCGAACTATGCGCCTAAAAATGTCGAATACAACACTACAAGCCTTGATGTGTGGTGGATAGCGACACAAAAAGACGGCGTAGAAGCGACAAAATATGTTGTTCAGATATTTTGCAACAACTACACCGACAGCACAGACAATTCTGACAAAATACGCGCCTTTTATGTCACAAAACCATTCTTTAATGTCACAGAATACCTAAAAGGCAATGAGATACTAGCAATCACAATTTCGAGCGTTTATGACGGCGATGATAGTCTGTATGTAAGTGATGTGTTTTATTATAATCCGCTAAATTATGGTGAATACTCAAATATTTATGTGTTTGACGGCGGAGTGTATGACTTTTACATCGAAGATTATGAGGAACTTCAAAACCTATATTATTATGCGTATATAAATCGCATAACCCAGCTTGAATTTATGGTTTCGTATTCATTTTACCAAAACCACAAAACCGATTATTTTAGTATGCAAACCTTTGCTTACAAAACAGGCACAGCATATGTTCATCAAAAGTACATAATGGGCATTGAAACATCGTATGACTTGTGGTCTTACTACGAAACATTTAATTTTGTAGTACCTTATCTGCAAATTAAAAATAGCGGTGAAGGAATACCTACAACATTTATTTTAAAAGAGAGTTTTCAAGATGTAGAGCCAAATCTGGATAAAATTGATGGTAAGTATTATGGAAATAGTAAACCTACTATCAGTCAATATCTGCTAGAAAAACCTTATTATGAAACTACAGTTTATCCTGACAGACCTGTAAATTATGATGATTTTGCATCTGACAAGTGTGTGCTTACAACAACTTGTTCTACTAGCGAACAACTTTACTGGGCTGTTGAAAATAATGTTACACCTTTATTTGAAAACAAGACAAGTCGTGCTTATCTAATATATCAATCGGCAAAAAATGTTTTGCGTGAGATTATAAAAGACGGAATGGACGACTATGAAAAAGCACTTAGTATATTTGATTGGATAGCCAATACAGGATGTTATGACTATGATGCTTACTACAATAATGCGTCTACTGAAAATAGTTGTTATTATCTTGAAGGAATGTTCTTGGACGAAAATCACGCAGTGGTCTGCGATGGGCTAAGCAAAGCATATTCGCTTCTATGCAATATGGAAGGCATAGATTGCTTGCGTATTATGGGCACAGCAAGTGGTGGTGGCCATGCGTGGAACAAAGTTAGATTGCTGGGCAAGTGGTATGTTGTCGACCTTACTTGGACCGAACTCAAACAATATGACACTGTAAAAGATGAAGACGATAATGTAAAGTATGATGTGGTAAAAAATGGTTCGACTTATTATCGTACACCAAAACTTACAGAAAAGGACGAATACAACTGTCACAGATATTTCTTAGTAAATGACGACTACATATCGAGTAGTCATACACCATTTCCAAATCGCGTAAAGATAAGCGATAGCGTTATTCCAGCCGACAATATGTACGGCTACTATACTAGCGCAGTCTTTGTCAAGAATGGTGTTGGTTATTCGAGAGTAATAGATAGTATTGAAGATCTTTCAAATACTCTTGATTATTTGTACAAAAACGACTTTGGAATGTATGAAGTTTTGATTGACTATGATTGGTTTAATAATCAAAACTTTGGAAGTATAGTAAATATGCTTCAAACTGCTCGTGGTGACAATACTTTTATGGGCATTACAAATATGGGCATGATAAATTCTTTAAGCGATAACTGGTCACTTATCAATGAAGATGGCTCGACAACAAAAGTCACTTATGATGGAAATGACTATGAGTGTAAATATGAGAAAGTGTTGGCACAATATATAGTAAATGTGGGTTATAAATACAATAGCTTAGGTAGATTGAAAAAGGGATTTGTGTTATACTTGTCGTGCAATACAAATATACTTCAAACTACTTCTTCAAATATAGATGACGGCACTAATAGATATAATAGATTTATCGAATATATTAAAAACTACAAATCCAACTTTAATAGCATGATCACTATTCAAGATGATTTCTTGACCGATGTATTAAATTTGGATTTGTCAACAGCAACCGAAGAAGAAATAATCCTTAGTATAAAGTCGTACTTTGAAAACGACCTTAATAAGTCTCTAGAAGAAAATAAATTTGCTGTATCTTTGGAGTTGGATAGTAAGGGCGAAGATAGTAGTTATGTATACAATGAGACTACAAAAACATTTGAAGAAAGCACATACAATTTTCATAAATACAAAATTGAGATAATTTACGAGACAATATAAAAATAATTTTTTGACAACTAAAAATACAATATTGACACAAACATATGGTTTTTTGACAGAAAAGTCTATTTCAACTTTTCTGTTTTTTTATTTATCACACAAAGTATTATGTAAATAATATTGCACAAAATAAACAAAAAATGGTGCAGTATGAAAAGTTTAAATAAGGATATAAAACTTAATATAAAATACATAAAAAACAAATTTGAAAATGTTGGTGGATTTGTTGAGCGTATTATTAAAAAAGGCAAAGCTCAAATCTATTTGTATTATATTCAAGGATCGAGTGATTCAAAATATATCGCTGACAGTATAGTAAAGCCACTCAATGAGTATAAAGGTGAAACAATATCTCCTGAGATAATTAATGAAAAAGTTTTGTGCGTGGGGGAGATATCGGCTGAGTGGGATTTGGATAAAGGTATTGACGAATTGGTGCAAGGCAAGTGCCTTTTACTTTTTCCAAATAGTAAAGAGTTTTTGATTGTATCTACTGATAGTTTTCCAGAAAGAAGTGTGGAAGAGCCACCTACTAGTTCGGTTTTGCAAGGACCGCGTGAAGGTTTTGTAGAAAACTATAAAACAAATATTTCTCTTATAAATAAAATACTTTCGACTCCACACTTAAAATCTGAAAAAATTGTGGTCGGGAGATATACAAAAACAAATGTGGTTATTATGTATCTTGATGATGTATGTGATTTGAGCATGGTTAAAAAGGTCAAAGATCGCATAAAACGCATAGATATTGACGGTGTGCTTGACTCGTATTATGTTTCGGCCTATTTGGAAGAACATCCAGCATCGTTTTTTAAGCAAATAGGAAATGCTGAAAAACCTGATATTGTATGCGGGAAAATGCTTGAAGGAAGACTTTGTGTAATAGTGGACGGCTCACCAATGGTGCTTACACTTCCATATATGTTGTTTGAAGACATACAAAAAAGTGAAGATTATTATAATTCGAGTCTTAGAGCCACTCTTTTAAGGTGGTTAAGACTTTTTAGTATTTTCACTACACTTATGCTTCCGGGACTATATATTTCTGTCCAACTATATCATTATAAGGTTATTCCACTGACATTTTTGATTACTGTTGTTAATTCGACACAAGGCATCCCTTTGTCGCCTTTTGCCGAAATTTTGTTTGTCCTCGTGCTCTTTGAGATACTTTATGAAGCCAGTCTTCGTATGCCAAAGTACTTAGGAATGGCTATGTCGATAGTGGGAGCGTTGATTTTGGGCGATACTGCGGTCAAGGCGGGGCTTATTTCACCACCAGCTGTTATGATTGTGGCACTAAGCGGAATTACGCTATATACAATCCCTGAGCAAATTGGTGTGCTTAGCATATTGCGAATTATGTATACACTTGCTGGTGGGGTGTTAGGTTTTTATGGAATGATATTGTTTACGCTTTATCTGTACTTTTTCCTTAATAATTTTGATAATTATGGTGTGCCATATTTTGCTCCATTTACACCACGAGTTTCACCCGATTTAAAAGATGGTTTTTTCAAAAAGAGCATCGTGCATATGAAATATCGACCAGTGAGTTTGCACAATAAAAACAAAAGGAGACAAAAATAATGTATAAAGCGACCGAACGCCAAGTTGGCATATGTATGTTTGTTTCTATATTGTCATTAAAATTGTTGATATATCCAGCACTTGTCGCTAGATATGCTCAAAACAATGCATATTTAAGCGTTGTATTGTCTTTTATGATAGAGATGTTTTTTACTATTGTTATGATTTCGGCAATGAAGAAAAACCCTGACAAAACTATTAAAGACATAATGGAATCAGTGTTTGGAAAGATATTTAGTAGATTTATTTTTCTACTACTATTTTTGTATTTTATAGCAAAAGCAGTTCTTGCAATGAAAGAATGTCACAACTTCTTTTTTGTGCTTTTGTACGACCAACTCGACTGGTATTATTTTATTATTCCTATTCTTACACTTGCTTGGTTTGTGCTAAATAAGGGCGTAAAATCATATTCGCGTTCGATCGAACTTTGTTGGGTAATTATAGTGCTTGGGACAATAACATCTATCTTTATGTCAATAACTAAGGTAGAAATTGACAATTTCCTACCATTTTTGCAAAATGGGTTTGCGCCAGTCGCAAATGCAACAATAACTACAAACTTTGGATTTGGTGACTATTTGATACTTGTTTTGTTTGCGGGAAACATAAAGTACGAAAACAAGTCTGCACGCAAAATTTATAAGTACATAATTATTGCAGATTTGGTCGTTATATTTTTCCATACTGTTTTTGTGGGCATATTTGGAGACGTGTCAGTCATGCAATCGCTTGCTGTTAGTGACTTGCCATTGCAGTCGCAAGTTCCGCTTGATGACGGAAGACTCGAATGGCTAAATATAATCGTGTGGACAGTGACTCTTATACTTCAAATCTTACTTATGTTGCTTTGCTCAAAATGTATGTTAAAAAACATTTTCACAGTAAAGCACGAAAATATATACAATGCAATAATAATTGCTATCATTATCGCTTGTATGTATGGATTGTACTTTTCGCTAGCACAAGGTGTTAAAATAATCATATCACCTTACTTTTTCATATCGTCTGTAATTATACAAGTGCTTGTTCCGTCGTTGTACTGGATTGCATCTACAATTTTCAAAAACAAACAAAAATCAGTCTATCCAAAAACTAGGCAAAAGAAGGTGAAGGCATGAAACATTTTTTCAAAAAACTTGCCAAAAACAAAACGTGGATTGTGTTTTTACTTTTGGCGCTTGTGTTTTTCCCAAAAGCCTTTTATCGTGAAGCCGAGTCGGATACACGGGCGATAATAACAGCGGTCGGGATAGACAAGAAAGATGACGAGTACGAAATTAGTAGCCTTATGGTTGTTCCGTCCAATACAAGTGACCCAAGTAGCAATTTGTATTTGGTTTCGACCAAGGGCAAAACGGTAGGCGAAGCCTTTAATCAAATGTCGCACAATATCGGCAAGAGCATAGGGCTTGCACACTGTGACTTTATAGTAGTAAATGATGAAGTGCTTGAAGACGACATCACAAAAACAATTGACTATTTTGTAAGACAGTACAACATCACAAAAAGAGCCTATATAGTAAACTGTGCTGGCGGGGCAAAAAAGATGTTGGAGACTGCGCTAAACACAAAATCGTTGTCGACAGTTTTACTTACAAATCTAGTGCAAAAAGACAACAAGTCTACAATGGGAGCGGGCAGTAATATTGACACAATATATCGGATGTATTTTGGCAAAAGTGGAATCACATATCTTAATGTGTACGACATAGAAAAACCCGAAGACGATAAGAGTCAAGGTGGCGGACAAGAGAGCAGTGGTGAGAGTGGCAATTCGAGCGAACAAAGCGGACAAAGTGGCGGAAGTGATTCGGGTGGCGGAAGCGAAAACGAAGAGACAGAAAAAATCAAGGGCACAGAGAAATTGTTGTTTTTGAAAAAGGGCAAAAGAGTGTGTGAAATAGATAAAGAAGAAACACTTTTTTACGAGATATACAATAAGTCATTAAGGTCGACTTTTATGTTATTAGAAAACATTAGTGACAGCGACAAATCAAATGCAAATGTGGGGCTTGACATAATCCAGATAATCAATAAAAATTCGTTTTATTTTGATGATGGAAAGCCAACAATAAAATGCGAAATGACGCTTATTGTAGCGCTTTATGAGATATGCGACACAAAAACAAGTGTCGAGCAAATGGACAATGCAAAAACTCACATTGGCGAAAATATTAAGGACGCAATCAAAGAAAAAATCAAGAAAGGTGCAGACGGAGTTATGGAAAAATCGCGCCAAAACAATATTGACATTATGGAGTTTGTCGATGTATTTTCAAAGCGCAAAACAAAACAATGGGAAAAATATATGTCGACCCATTCGGAAGAAGATTATTTGCAGGACTGTCAAATTGTTTTGGATATAAAAATTAAAGACAAGTTTTAGAAATTGGCGTTTTTAGACTGCCCAGCAAAAACTTAAAATATACTAGGATTTTAGTTTGACAATTATTGTACTTTTATATATATTTATATATATAAATGGGAGAACATCATGAGTAAACGAAAAAAATTGTTGATAAATATTATCTTAATCACAATATTGGTGCTACTAGTCCTAGTATCTACTTTGTTGTACATCAATTATTATCCTAGGGTTTCTATTCACCTTATTAGCGACAACGAGCTATACGATACGCTCCAAATAAAGAAAAATTCGAGCATACCGGCGCTTAAAAAACCTGAAAAAGAAGGTTATAGATTTGTAGGATGGTTTAGGGACCAAGAATGTACCGACCCATTCCAATATAATGAAGCGTTGAGTAATGATATCGAACTTTATGCAAAGTTTGAAGCTATCGACTATTCGCTTACATACAATTGTGTCTTAGACGGCGTGGTGTACACAGACATTTATGACGCTGTGACAAAACACATCAACGATTATGTAAAGACTCCTGATGGCAGTGAAGAGATTGTCCTTAATGGCAATAAAATAACTCTAAACTCGGCAAAACTAGGTTATACATTTGCGGGCTGGTCCACTACTCAAAACGCAAACAGCGCAGCGTGTGGTGCAGGTGGCGACTTTTTGATGCCTGCGTCAAATGTAAACTTGTTTGCAGTGTGGGAACCAAATACTTATGATGTAAGTTTTTACATACAAGACCTTAGCAAAGACGCAAATGTGGTCGTAGATAATGATGGTTTTGTAAGATATAGTTCGCAAAACCAACTTTTGTACAAATATCTTTCGTACAAATACTCATACAAAATGGAAGTACCAGAAGTACCTTCAAACGAAAAAGGTTATTATCAATTTGTAGGTTGGTACTTAGATGAAAACTTTGAAAAAGCGGTTAATTTTGACCAAGTGTATATGGGTCTAAACCAACTTTCAAATTCAAACCTTTCTCCTATTCATGATGTTGATAATTCAAAACCTATTGTGCTATTTGCAAAATGGCAAGTAGTAAAGTTTAATGTGCTATTTAGTCTAAACAAAGATGCGCGCCCTGGCAGTATATATTCGATTGCCAATTCGTCAATAATGGTGCCAGATTCAAATGGCAGTGTGCTAAACTCAGATTATTTCAAAGCCAAAAAAGGTTTTTATTATAAAGCCAAAATGGGCACTATCGACGGTGGAGTGTATAGCAACGAGTTACTTGAAGGCAGAGTGTATTATAGCACAAACACTTCGATAGTATCGCACAAGTTTTTGGGCTGGTTTACTGAGAAGAACGGTGGAGTAGAATACAATTCTCAAACCCAATTTGATCCCGAAGACTTTGATGACTATTACACAAATCGTGACCCTGGTTTTTCATTTTTGGAGCCTGGGGTCAGGACATATATTTTGTATGCCAACTGGGAAGAATATCTTCACATCTCGTACAAATACAACAACAAGACATATGACAACCAACCAGTAAGTGAAAATGGATTTGACAAATTGAGAGACATTGCAAGCATGCCTCAAATTGTTAGAGACGGATACTATTTTGGTGGTTGGTCGCGCACATCTAGCAATTCGAGTCCAGAAGTATACGACACAAAAACAAACTACAAGTTTATTACAAACGCGGCTCAAATGGGCGAAAAAGACACTTTCCTTTTTGCAAATGGCGTAAGGTCAGTTTCGTTGTATCCATATTGGAAGCCAAACGAATATCATATCAAGTATGATTTTTCTATCAATACACTTGCTGACGGAAAAGTTACTTGCATAGAAAAAGACCCACAAAACATTGTTTTTAGTGAGTATCTTCAAGCTAAATTACTAGAAAATCCAGTTGTGAAATACAACACCAAAGTAGACGGACAATGGGAAAACCACATTGTCTACAATGCAATCAACACACAAGGCGAGTCCAACGCAACATATGTTGTGGGAAGCGTCGTATATTTGCTATGTGGTTGGGCTTTGGTGGATAGCGACAACAAAGTTTTGGCTACATACAATGACGGAGAGATGTTGACCGCTTCATCAAAACAAGCGGATTTGTACAAATATAGTACAAAGGTTTCGCAAGCTCGTGACGATGGCGAATACACCTTTACAATAAAGGCTATTTGGACAACTCAAGTAGTAGTAAGTTTTGACAAGGGCTTTGAAGATGTCGAAGGAGATGTCCCTGAGTCAATCAAAACTATGACTGGCAAAAATATCTCTATCCCAACAGGCCCAAATCCTACTCGACCTTATCACACTTTCAAAGGTTGGGTGCTAGCAAAAGACAGATTTACAAGTGATGGTGTTACTGAAAACTACTCGCCAGCCACTCGTTATGTAAGCAGAAATAGTGTTGCGTTTGCGACTGACACTACACTTTATGCTTCTTGGGAACCTATCAGATACACCCTTAATATCTACAACACAAATGTAGACGGCTCGCGTTCGTCAAGAATCTTGCAAGTCGGAATGACATACAAAGACTTTGGTGTAAACATTTCAAAAGTTACACTTGGTCAAATAATCGGTTATGGCACTGATAGCAAAACTATCACAAATCCAAGCGGTTATGCACTTGATGGATTTACTTTGAGTGCTGGTGGCGATGTGGTGTTTGCAAATGGCACTGACATTACTATTTCCACAAAATATGACGATGCTGACGGAAACAAAGTGGCTTTGTTTGATCCACTAAAATCAAGCACTGTCAACATTTATGTAAAATACAGCATCAAAGAATACACACTTAGTGTCGAAGTAAAAGACCCTGACGGAAATCCGCTAGAAGGTTTTGAAACAATAGTAATTGAAAAAGTAAGACACGGTGTGGCAGTAAATGACTTTATAAGCACAAACAAAATCAAGACAAAAATTTCGCTTCCAGACGGCATAGTATATGACTACTGGAAAATCAGTGGAATTGATGAAAACATCGATGACATTGACAAGTGTTATGTCGAGATTGATAGCGATATGACAATCACATTGTATACAAAAATCGAAACATTTACACTTACTCTAAGCAGAAGAAATCCTGTTACAAACAAGTTGAGCGACCCAGTAGTATATGAAAATATCGCATATGGCACTTCACTTAATGATGTGAGCGGAATTGATATTTCGCTTGAAAACTACTTTGGATATGAAAGCGGAAAATGGTACAGAAATGGCGAAGTGATTAATACTGATGAGTTTGTTGTAGAATCTGATGTTACTCTTGTAAGTGGCTATGACGCAAAAGAGATAAACATAATCTATCACAAATCCACTGACAGCAGTGAAACTGTCGCAAAGACTGTGACAGTGCCTTTTGCACAAAACTTTAATCTTCCAGATCAAAGCCTTGACGATGGTTTTAAAGTGGAAAATATGGCTCTAAACAAATGGACTTTGATCGACGGAAAAGATTTTGGCAAAACATTTGAAGATGTCGAACTTTCACTAAAATACCTAGCAGAAAAACTAGGAATAAGTGAAGAAGATGTGACTCTATTGTTTAGCGATGTCGATGGCACTCTTACACTTGATTTGTATGCAAGTTATGCCCAACTATATTATTTGTCGTTTGCTACAAGTGACGGCACATTTAGATATGAAGGAAGTTCGAGCAAAAAAGTACAATATGTAAGCGGTGACGAAATCGACCTTATTAGTTTTGTCCGCGATAATATCAGTAGTGTTGTTGCATCTACTGGTTATGTCTATGACAGATACTGGAAAGTAGTGGGTGACGATGATAGCAAGTTTGATATTACAGAAGTCAAATATGGCTACACCATTACAAAAGATATTGAGATTATTCCAGTAATTGAAAAAGAAAAATATACAATCCAATTTGTTGCAGTTTATGGCGACAATGATGCCCCAGTGATCGAAAACTCGACACTTTCCAATAAAACTCTTGGGGACTCTTTCAATATCCCAAGTTCGGACGATATCCAAAATATTTTGGTTCATAATGGTGTAAGTTATCGTGCGTTGAAGTGGTATCTAAACAACAACGCTTACGAAATGGGTGCGTCGATCACTATCGACGAGAGCATTATCGAAGGTGGCTCGACATATATTGTCGTGCGTTTGCAAATGGCAAAACTTCGTTCGTTTACTTACTATGTAAGCAAAAATGGCGTGACTGATCCTACAATTACAGGCGCAACAGGTGATGTAATTAAAGTTGGATTGGACAGCGAAGGCAAGGCTTTTGATCTTAACAAAGACGCATATTCAGACGTATTGACAGGCTGGAAAATAGGTGACACTGTCTACAATATTGGCGATGAGTACGAAATAACAGATAGCACGCCAGATGTGTTTGTTGCTGTCTGGGAAACCAAAAAAATCACCATTGTTTATCACGCAAATAATGGCACTAACACAGTGAAAGAACAAGAAATAAGTTATGGCGTGGCAAATAGTTTAATTGCAGTAGCCGATACAGGCTTTGTAAAAGAGATGTATAGGATCACTAGTTGGAAAGACGATAATGGTACAACTTTCGCACTAGGTGCTACTATCACATTAAAACAAAACGGCAAGTACAATTTGTATGCACAATGGACAAGAGTTTACGAGATAAAATACACAGATGGCAAAAACACTATTGCAGACTCCGAATTATTGTATGAAGGTGGCGTGTTTACACTTCCTTCGGCTGATGAATATGCTACTGCATTTATAAAAGTTGGACACTATATAAATGCTTGGAAATATGGCAACAAAACATTTGATCCGGGTGCTACTACAGATATAAATGGTCTTGGAAACCCAGACACAAAAGATATCGTGTTTGAAGTCGAATGGGGTGCTGATACACTTACAATTACTATTGTGTATACTGACGTAAATGAGTCAGAGTATAGCCGAAATAGTATATCAATCGAGTATGGCAATACACCAGATATTGATTTTGATACTACTCGTCAAACAATATATGATGCAAATGGAATCCAATATAGTTTTGTACAATTTAAAGATGCAAACAATAAGACATACAATGTAGTAGATGGAAAGATCGAAGTGGGAGTAGTTACACAAACACTTACTCTTACTACTGTCTACAAAAAAGTGCTAAAACTTACTTATGACCTAAGTGCTTTTGGCAAAGCAAATCAAACCATTGATGCAGAAGACGGCAAAGTCATAGGTGCTGGTCTAAACAACACACCTTTCTTGGAAGTAAGTGACAAAGTAGCGGGCAAGGTGTTTGTAGGTTGGGCTGACCAAGATGGAAACAAGTACAAAGCAATTACAAGTGGAAGCGGTTACAACTATATTAAAAATATGGCTGACCACTTCACAATTACTACAAATGTTACACTTTCGCCAATCCTACTTGACGAGTACAAAATTGTCGTGTGGGAAAACCTAACAAATGCTGGCGAGTTTAAGGATAAAGACGAATACACACTTGTAGAAGAAGATACAAACGAATTTGTGTATGGCGACGAATATGTAGGTTTTGTAATGTCGGGAGCAGACTATGTCTACAATCCTAGCGCAACTACTTCATACGACGCCAAATTTACATTTGTTCTTACAAGTGATCTTGCAAGTCAATATTTGACTACAAAAGAAATCCACTTGTATCCAATCAAAACAATAAAAGTTACTTTTGTTATTGAAGCGACTGGATATAGTAAACAAGAAAAATATAAAGCGGGCAAAGTGATTTCACTTCCAGCAGATGCTACAACAAGTGACACTGCAAATGCATATTTTGACTCGTGGGAACTTGAAGATGGCACTGCTGTTGATTTTGGTGTTCAAAACAAATACTATCAAGACACTACAATTAGAGCGGTTTATAAAGACTTTTATTCGGTGCAATATAAAGGTGCTGAATCAAATCAATCACAAGCAGCAGGTCATGACAATAAAAAGATAAAACTAAATGAAGAGTTTACTTTGATGAGCGAGAGCGAAGCTACCGCCATTTATCAAAAAGACGGACACACTCTTAAAGGCTTCTATCTTTGCTACTCAGAAGACGGAGTTGCGGGCGACCATTATGGCACAATAGTAAACTTTGCACACAAATTTAATGTTAGTGACTTCCTTGCCCAAAACAAACCTAATCAAAAAGACATTTTTGTATTCCCAGCGTGGGAAAAAGCAACTATGACCATTTCGTTTGCGTCAAATCCAGATTCGACTGAGTTTACTTATTCAAACTCTAAAAATTATGCAGACAGCAAACAGTATACTGTTGAAGCGGGTTCTACTTACACAGTAAGTGCAAGCGATAACACTTGGTCTATCACTTTCAAACATATTACAGATTTGACCACACGCACAACCGAAGAAGTTACTGTAAGCATAAAGGCTAATCGTGTAAATATAAATTACTCAATTACAAACTGGCTATTCCAATACAGCAATGGTTGGTCTGACGAAACAATCAAAAATAATGGTGAGTTTAAATATGTAAGCAATATCCTTATTGGCTTTAATTACGATAAGGATGTGGTAAGTCTAAATGTTACTGTTAGACACAATGACCAAGTTGTCAATTGGGAAATTTTGACTGTTGGTGGACAAGCGACTTCATCAGTTTCTGATAGTGCAGAATCTGGAGCTATGGTGTACACTATCACAGTTAAAGACCCTTCAAACCAAAATAAAGTATATATGCTTGACGGCTGGTACATTCAAGGTTCTAGTGGAAATTTTGTTTCACTTAGTACTGTATCAAGAGATGACATTAAAGTAAGTAACGGTGGCTGGACTCTTACTATTACAGCACTTAAAGACAGCGCTACACTTTATGTAAACTTTATCGATGGCTATGTAAAAATCACTCAAAAATCCGAGTTTGTAGACGGAAGAGATGTGAGTCAAGAAGTTTCTCTGGATGGTGGACTTACTGCTAAGTACATATATGGTGTACAAATAGTAGACAAAGAAAATTGTAATATTGAAGAGTATTATCCAATTTCAGGTTCTTCGATATTGTCAGTCAATCCTAAGGCAAGTCTTAACATTACTTACTTCCTAGAAACAGATCAAAACTGGCAACTATATGGCATCTATATCGTAGAATCCGGTCAACTTATAGAAGGGACATGGGTTACTGCTTCGGAAAACTATGATGAATTTAGAATAGGGTATACATTGACAAGCACAACTCCACTTACTTTCAAGTTTGTTGTTGTGCCTAAGACAATTACTGTAAGTTTTACAGGTTATGACGGATCACAAATTGATACTAAAAATTATGAATACAATGCCCGCATAAACACATTAAGTGATGTCACAATGCCACAAGACCAAACATCAAATGGAGTAAAAAATACATTTGTTTCGTGGCAATATGATGGCAGTGATGTAAACCTAAATATGGTGCTTACTAGTGACATTACTATAAATAGCAAGTGGGAAAGACTATACAAAGTAGTAGTAAATAATGGTTCTAGCGATCAAGAACATTGGTTGATTTATAGAGATGGCACTTCAAATCTATCTAGCGCAAATGGTGTTTATTCCAACTTTGTAAGCCTTACTGCGGTCGTTAAAAACAATTATTCGCATACTGGCTATTTAATAGAAGCCTACAAAGGCGGAAGTGTAATTAAAAGCAACACTACTAAAACAAAATTATACACATCGTATTTGAAAAATGACTTTATTCAAAGTGATTTTGATAAGGTGGACTATATAAAGATTAGTCCTACTTATGAAAAAATGTATACTATCATCGTGAAAAACGAAGATGGCAGTATTAGCGAAACTCTTAAAGACAAATACAGAGTAAACGATATATTCACAGTGGCAAACCCTACAAAAGCCGGATATTCTTTTGCAGGTTGGTCGGTTTCGTACAAAACAAGTGGAAACGATAAGACATATAAGATATCCAAATTCGACAGTACAAGTTTGTCAAACTGTGGCATAAGTCCTGAAAATGACATTATCCTGAGTGCAAATAATCAATTTGAAATATACTTTACACCTGAATTTGTGGTAAACTCTTACAATATCTCTTTTGCTACAAATAATGAATCTATGGGTTCGGTCAGTAGTCCTGCTGTGTACTCAATAAACTATGACACAACAATCACATTTACATTTGATTCTAATGGCGGAACAGCAAAATTTGTTGACGCAAATGGTAGACAAGTCGAAATCACATATACTTCTCTAAACGGAAACACATTTACAGGTTTTTATGATTCGCTTTCATCGGCTGTAAAACTTGGTAGTTCGATTGTGTTTAAATATGAAAATGATGTTGTGATTTATGGCGTATTCAAACTAAATCCAGTAACAGTAACTGCAACATTGATGAGTAAATCGGGAAGCGATGAGTATTCGACCGAACTTATCGGTGGAAGTATCAAAGTAGGCAATGGTGAGGCAGTAAATGGTGTCAACAACTTTACTACTTATTCATCGAGCGACACATTCGAGTTTGTGTTGACCCCTGAAAAAGGATTTAAGCTTACTAGTGTGACATACACTATGGGTGGAGCAAGTGCTGCTACACTTAGTCCGGACGCAAGTGGCAAATATTCGATTTTGCTTACTGGTGATTGTGCCATTGATGTGCTATTTGACGCTCTTCAAACAAGTCTACAAATGAGCGTAAACAACACAACAACATTGACCAATACTCCATATGCTTACATATATTCGAGCGAAACAGACGCTACAAAGATAGATAAAACATTTGAATCTTTAAGTGCGCAAGAGATAAGCACTGATTATTATCTAAAAGAAGGAACAGTCATTGTTAATGCAAATCCAGATTATTATAGTATCGACAAATTTACATATAAGATAAATGGCGGGGCAGAAACAGCATTCTCTAAACTAAGAATTGAAGAAGTTTCTACTGGATATAAATTGTCGTTTATGTATCAATCAGAAAGTATTGAGATTATTGTTTACATCAAGGCAAAACAAGTAGAAGTCACATATTATGATATGGATTTGTCTGGAAACAAAGTAATGGGCACCAGGTATTTTGACTATGGCATAACCCTTACAAACGATAAAATATCGGCTAATTCACCAAAAACTCTTGTCGAATATAGATTTGATAAAGACGGCAATTCTACTACAGTTCCTACAAGTGTGGTCGGTGGTCTAAACTTTAAATACATTTGGGGATACAAAGATGCAAGTGGAATGATAGTTGAGATAGGAAATAGTGGATATACACTTAACTCAGATGTTGAGATTTATCCTATAAGTGAAAAACACTATTTCTTGACATACGAAGGTGTGCATGCATCTGCTTTGACAGATAGTTTCTCTGCAAGCAACACTGTCAATTTGAAAAAACTAAGCCTAAGCACTGGTTATGAACTTGCTGGCTATAAAGTATATCTTGGACTAAACAAATCAGTCGAAGGCATTACTATCACTTACAATGGCACAAACTTTATCTACAACAACGAAATTGTAAACACATGCGACATTTCAATGTTTGCAGACGGACACGCAAGTTTTGCTTCTTCTAGGGATAAAAACGATTTTAGTATCTATCTAGAAGCCATTGAAAAAGTCAAAGAATATGAAATAAAGTTTGAGATCGAAAGCACAAGTGCTGGTGATGGCACAATCGAAGTTGTCGGCAGTGATGGCTCAAAGGAAACTTACAACAAAAATCAAACTGCAATCTATAAAATCCCACACTTCTACAAACTTCAATATAGCGTGGTAGCTGGTGTAAAAACCATTAAAGTGCTTAATGCAAGCAGTGTTGTACAATATACAGTAAGATATGTCCCTGCAAGCGCATGCGTTTGTGGTAAATTGCAATACAATAAAAATAATGGGAATTGGAGTGAAATAAATTCTGACACTACACTTGCTGTTGAAAATACAATGAATTTTAAATGTATATTCAACAACTCAAATGGTCATGTGGACTTTGTGTTTAAAGTGGATGCCAATATCCCGGACGCGTGGATACTTGCCCTTACAATAAACAATGGCGGAAACAATATTGAATACGTAATGGGCTTATATGACGAAAGTGGAAACTTTGTAGAAAGGAATACAAGTTATACAACTTTCAATAGAAAACAATTAAAATACAGCGACTTAAAAGTTTTGCGCGTGATAATGGAACGCACAAAATCCTTCACATATTCGATAGAATATAATAGTACTTATTATAAAAATAGCAATATAAGCAAAACTTATACAATCATCAATGATGGTAGTGAGATGATTAATGTTACTGCAAGTGTATCGTGGTACGAGACCAACTACTATACATATTTCTATAATGGCAGTACATCAGAAGAAAATAGTGATTATGGTCATGCACTAGTGCATTATAAAAATGCAGTCAAAGATGCAAACAACTATATTACTGGATATACTCCTACTACTGTTGATTCGACAGCAAGCAATTTTAGCTGGTATGAAGGCGATCAAATATATCTTACACTAGTAGATGTAGCAAATGGTTATGAATTGCTAGGCATATACGATGGCACAAATCCTACTACAAGCAATAAGATTGCAAGTAAAGAAAGTGCGACAAATAGATATGTCGTAAACAAAGATAATAAAGACGAATATGTTTATGTAATATTCCAAGAACAAACACTAAGCTTTACATTTGCAATCGCTACATCCTCAGATATTGACCCAAAAATAAAAGTAGCAGAAAAAAGTTTTAAAGCGACAGATATAGATGGTTTTAAAGAATACGCAAAAGGTCTTACAACATATAATGGATTGTCATTCAACGAATATCTTGTGAGTGGGCATATAGATGAAAGTTTGAAGACCAAATTTGCTAATATAATGATTGGCACAATCACTTATGATAGTGTGGATTATTATTGGGACATCTCCAACCACATTATAAATGGTGTTTTGGACGCATCGACTCCTGTGCTTGCGGTTACTGAATCAGCAGTTCTTGTCGCTATCAGCACAAATAGTACTGAGCAAGGATATTTTACATATACCGATATAAGTGCAAATAGAAACAAATTATATGTTCAATACTCATCTACATCGACCCAAGTACAAGGCGAATCGGTGTATGAGAGGGTTACATTTAAAGTTGTTAAAAACACAAGTTATTCAAATATTCCTAGCATCACACCAAAACCAAATGGTGGATACAAACACAATGGTTATTCGATAACCACAAATGGCACAACCCAACAAGTTGAGTCGCTTAGTGGGGTAGACGCTACAAATGAAGCAAATGTAGAAGTTTTGTTTGTAGAAAAATCATACTCAGTCACAATTAGCGTTGTGGATAACAATGGAAACAAAATCTGTGATCCATTTACAGACACATACAAAGCAAAAGAAAACTTTAATACAATCCGAGCTAAGTTGATCGAATATTTGAAAAGTGCATTGTCTAGCAATTATGGTGGAGTAAATGGTGACGGCTATGTTTACGATGAAACAAACCAAGTCTTCACACTACTAAAAGATTGTGTAGATGAAAAAATATATTACATTATAGATACTAAATTAAAATTGGATGCAAGTAATTATGTTAAAGAATATGATGAATTTTTATGTGACTGCTTTGGACCTAATGAATCAAAAGAATTGAGCATTGATTGTACAAGTTATGCTAAGTCTAGTATTAAATTGCATTCTACTTATTCAAACTTAGATAAAGATAGTAATAATTATGTTTATCTATATATTGGACAAATGACACGCTTTGCAGAAGATATAGAAAAACAAACTGAAATTTATTTACCTGAAGGAGAATTTGATCTAGGAAAAATATTTGTAAAATGCAATAACAACATTATCAGTCTTATTGATTGTGCTAAATATTCAAATAATATGGGATGTTCGAGCATAGGCGAAAATAGTCAGTATTCACATTTTAAATCAAACAATAATAATTATCTTACTTTGTTTGATTTTGATACTGAGACTAAAATAAGATCGATTATTAATCAAAATGGAACTCCAACAAATACTTCTATAATTATCGATAGTACAAATCAAGTTTTGGAAGAAGTATTTATAGATTCGTATAATGTAAATGTTTATATTTATACTATTGAGGATGATAAAGAAGTACTAAGTAAATATGGTGTCGATAATTGGTATGATGACAGGGTAATGTATCCTTTTGGTAAATGTTGGGAAGGTAAAAAGATAGATAAAAATACCATCATTCAACAATTAAAGGATGTTGATTCTGCCCATGTAGACAAGATTTATACTTTTGCTCAAAGTAATGATATGTATTATATAGATAAAAGTAAAAATTTAACAAAGTCGCCAGTTGATGACAATAATGGATTTATAGTCGATGGCAATAATGCTAATTATAATGATGTTAGTCTTGCAGTATTGGTTAACATTATTTGGAAAACTCAAGAGTTTTCTATAGTTACAGACCCTTGTTTGTCAGCTCAAACACAAGCTACCATTAATTATTCGATTACATATCTACAATATGAACAAAATGGTATACGCTTATTTGATAAAGTAGATGGAATTAAAGTTAAATCAAACAATGCACCATATTTATGGGATGTCAGTGCACAAAACTGGACACTTAATGATTTGTACGAATCATCTAATATTTGGACTCCAAGTGGATATTTGTTTTGGGGTTATATGGATTATGACAATGGAAAACTAATCTCAAAAGAATCAGGATCGACATATTATTATAACAATAATGGTATGGTTGAAGAATTTAGTGGTGATAGTGTATTATTCAGTTATGGTGACATGAAACATACTATCGTTTCTTGTTGTTCGTATACTGAATTAAGAACTGTATACGTACAAGAAAACTACGAAGTTAAATTAGGAAGAAGTGTTTCTGACATACTTTTATCTAAAGATATGAAAACTAATAATCAAGTAGAAACATCTAAAGGGACAATAAGTTATTTGTTTGGTGATAATCCATCATATAAGTATGCTTATGATGCTTATGGATTTAAAATAACCAACATAACTTATTATAATCACTACGGACAAAAACAAATAAATACAAATGTGAATATATCTAACCCAATTGCGCTAGATGTCATGTTAAATTCTACCATATATCTAACAATTTGTTACTCTACTTGGTATTCCATGGATAATAGTTCTGAAGGTATGGTGGAAATAGAAAATGCTAGTTCAACTAGTATTAATGGTGTAAGTTATACTACTAAAAACTTGACAATTAACACGTTGGCATTGGATTCAAACGAAGTTTATATTCCAATGAATAGCTATTATACTCAATATAATGTACCTTCTTCAAATAGTGATTATGATGTAAATAGAAATAATGGAAATCATCTATTGCTTAATCTAGATAATTGGTGTTTTCCAAAAGGCTTGAAGTATTCTATCGAGCCTCAATGGAACAATTATGGCATATTTGAATTGAAGTATACTCAATCAGTTGATGATCCTGCTAATACGCCGGGTCCTAAAGATGGCTTTACTATCACAAAGAAATCCAACTCCTCAAAAATATTAGTTATGAAAAATCCAAAAAATAGTTATATTAATGGTAGTTCTATTATTAGTGGTGAATTGGATTCTGGAGAATTAATCAATACAAATATAGTAGGAATTGAATCTTTCGAATACAAAACATTGAGTGCTCAAGTTAAAGTAAATAATGTAAATATGTCTATTGAAAGCCTTAAAACTTATGCTTTGATTGTAAATAATCAAAAAATTTATGGTATTGTATATGGAAATAGTTATTATCTAGGAGTTAATAATGATACGTTTGGAACAACGTTTAGATATATTACTATTAATAGTATTATTGAAAGCTATCGCGACAATATTATTGAAGAAGAGTCGGGGTTATTTAGTGGTAGTAATTCGACCGTAAATTATAATGGAAAAACTAAAACAATAACTTCTAATAGTAATGTTGGTGATTTTAATATAGATTTAACTAATAAAGATCAAACAATCGTTTTTGAGTTCATAACAAAAACAGCGCAACAATATACGTTTGCAATCAATAAGGAATTCAATTTAAAAGATAAAAAAGATGAAAAAGAATTTGACAAATTTAGAAACAATATTGGTTTTATAGATGTTGATCTCCAACATGATGTTGGAGAACTTGAAGGTAATGGCAAAGTTTATGGTACCAATAGATTTGTTGATTCAATACAAATTTCGTCAGATAGTATTATAATAAGTGGTTATGGGTACGATGGTGGTATAGTTAAACTAACATATGAAGATTCAAAATTGGTTATCAATTTTTATGAATCTGCTTCAGCTTCTATTCCATCAAAAACCATATATATTAGAATTGGACCAGAAGGTAACAGCCTACAATCATCTGGATCTCTCAACAAAGATTCTGGTGGAGATATTACACCTGTTCCTGGCGGTGGTGAAGATATTTCTGAAACTGATTATTCAAGTATTGTTAACTTCAGAGAAATAAACATTACGTATAATTTATTAACTTCTTCAACCACTACTAATAACAATACAGCATATATAGGTGTTTCTTACACAAAAATAGAGTGTGATTCAAAATTGTTATATAGTGTATACTATCGTAATGATATCGGTGATGATCAAATAAATAAAATTAGAACATTATTGATAAATTGGATGAAGGAAGATGTATTTACTTCGGCTTCGATAAATCAATATACCTATGATACAGTATTAAAAAGACCTTATTATATAAGTGAAGCTGTCGTGAGAGAAAATTATGTTGAAGGAGTAGATTATCTTGATCGTGAGAAAATAAGTAGCGAATTAGACGCTGATTCAATGTGGAGTAGTATAAAGGATAACAACAATAATAAAATAGCATGTTATGGTGATTATCTTACCGCTAATAATTTGTTTTTAGTCCTTAATAAAGATAACATGGATAACATGAAATTTGATAGGTTGTATGGGTTGGTGGGCACAAACAATGCTGATTTGTTCCGCTATTCTTGGAATGAATCAAGTTGTGAATTTATACCATATGAAGACAATACTCTTAATATTGTTAACTGTACATTAACTATATCTTTTGAAAAACTTGACACATTAAGAGAGCTACGATTTGATGATGATGGTATGGACTCTTATGTGGACTCTTATGGCAATACAAAAGTGGTTGAGGGTACTTCATTTAAAGTTAAAACTAGACATTATTATGATCGTACTTTCTCTTGGGCCAGCGATTATGAAGACTTGGTAAAAAATGGGAAAGGCTTCAATAGAATAGTTTATAGATACTTGCCTGGACAAACACAAGATATTGGATTTACTAATAATAAAAATTTTGAGATTAGTAACAAGTATGCAAGTGTTAAGTTGGTGGCTAAGAATAATAAGTATTATACTATTGATGCTTCGTCAGTTATTTTTAATACTGAACGCACAGCGTACACCATTGTAGTATTCAATAAAGAAATTGATAAAGATGGATATAAAAGATTCTATGATAATAATAATAAAGACGGGTATTACTCTCAAAAAATTTACTATAGTACATCTAAAGAATATGATGCTCATAAAGACAATCAAACAATTGAATATGTAACAGTAAAAGTTAATAAAAATAATAATTATAAGAGAGAATGGTATAAGGTGGCTAATTTTACTACCAATAGTGCAAATTTTAATACTACTACTTATATTACAATAATTACTGACTTTTCAAAGATTAAAAGTACAAAATATTCGACACTTAAAGATCATGATAATGATCCTCAAAACAAAGATAAAGGATTTATAGCAATCTATCCAGTTTATGGCCCAGAACAAGATAATTATGACAATAGTATATTTACCTATTCTGAGGATGGTTATAGTATTACAGGTTGGAACAACACTGATAATGCAGCTAGTCAAAAGTTCTTTACAAATAAGCCAGAAAAACTTACCATTCCAGAATGGAACTTTAGAGGTAATAATGCTTATAAGATAAACACAATAGACTTTAATGATAGTGGACATGCAAATAGTGCAATTAATAATTATACATACAAACCGAGTGATATCAAATTTATTTATATTGGTAAAAACATTACAAAAATAAATACAATGACGGACAAATATGATTCTAGTTCTGATATTTTAAATAATACAAACAATAAATATCCATCTATTGCTCGTCTGTCCTGGTCACTTGATGGATCTAGTAAACTTGTAGGATATGTTGTTGATCCATATAATACAAACTATTGCTCATGGGGTTGTTATCGATCATCATCACCTGCGTTGTTGTCACACGGAATGCTATTTGATAAAACAAAAGATACTTTACTACATTGTCCTGCTTATTTTGCATCAGGTGGGTCTTGGGTTTCTTATCTTAATGGCGATGGTAGCACATATGAACAACTTGCTGGTGATGATAGATGGGATGATATTCAACCATTTGAAACTATAAAAACCATTGATCCTTTTGCTTTTGCATATAAGCAAAGGATGTGGTACGATGGTCTTTATGGTGTCTGCACAACTTTAGATTTAACAAACATTGAAATGGTAGGTACCGGTGCATTCTATGGTTCTTCAGGTGATTTTGCAAGAACAATCGAGTTCGGCTCGAAAATAGAGAAAACTGGTTGGTCACTAATAGAAAACAAAGAAGGTAGCACTAACAAAGAAGACAGCACTAATGTGTGGTTTATGGGCAATGTTCCTTTCTTGGCTAGCGAAGAAGGATTTTATCATTATTATTATATTAATAATGAGAGAAAGACTATTCCGCGTTCTAGCGAAGCAATACTTCGCTCAAACCCACAAAACTCTGGCGTATTCGTAACTGTATATTATCAAGCAGACTATGATGTTGATTGTTGGCAATATACAAATATCTCTAGAGAATATGCAATGCGTACTTACAATAGCAAAACGTTGTTGTTTAGCTACTCTTCGTCTGATGAAAACGAGCATATCAAGTTTGTTATAATTGAAGCCCCAGCTTCTGCTTTCTATATTTCTGGCGGAATTGTTAAGGGTATTAAATTGGCTCAACTAAGTAGTTTGCGTTCTTCAATTATGATGCCGTTGCATGATGTAAATGGAAACAAAATCACTGGTGTTGATTATATCGGACTAGTGGGTAGTAGCGGAAATAAAATCAATCAAACTACAACACTTAAAAACTTTAATACACTTATCCTAAATGACTATTCGTATCTAGGTAGTATACTTAGTACCTACAATACATCAACAGGTGGTAGTTATTCGCCGGGCGTAACCTATAATACTATTAGATTTGCCAATGGACTTGATATGACTAAGACTATTAAAATGGGAGATGGTGTACATTCTCCATTTGGTGACAATGGTGCATTTAATGTGAAATTTGTTTATCTTGAAAGAGTAAATGAAATTAAAAATTGCACAACATATCTACCAAATGATACAATCGTTACACTTAAACTTTCTTCGACATCATCCGTTTCTATTGGAAATAATGCCCTTAGAGATATGACTGCTTTGAGTACGCTTAGTGGACAAATGAAAACTATTGGTGACTACGGAATTAGTGGTTGTACAAATTTGAAAACTTTGAGCGGCTATGATGAAAATGAAAAGGGATTGATGCTTATAGGTATGCACTTCGCAGATGGCAGTGGACTTACAGAGATCTCATTTAGTCCTGATTTAAGAAGTGTTGGTGGTCATGACGAAGATATTTCTGCTGATAAGATAGATACTTATCTATGTGGAATGAGTAAACTTGAAAAGATAAAAATTTACGGTCTTGAGGATTATGCAAAATACTTGTATTCTGATGGTGTGACATCAAAACCTAATTACTGGACTCGTGATGGTATACTTTATGGAAACAATACCGGTGGCTTGGATTATGATTATTATCTACTAAAAGTGCCAGAAGCAAAATCTGTTACAAAGATCAATATGTATACTGATTTGACTGGTGACATGTTACTTGGAGCAAATAAAATAGCAGAAGGAGCAATGGCAAACAATGTTAGTACAGATGTTACTTTGTATATGAGAGCATATCAAATAAAACAAATTAATGAAAGTGCATTTGCTGGAAGTAGTATTAAATACCTTACATTTGATTGCTATGTGGGTCTTAATTCAAATAGTCTAGATGGTGCATTCACAGGTGCAACATATTTACAATCTATCACCATAACAGGTGGTGGCGGAGGCGGAACAAGCATATATTCTTCTAAAGATGGATGGTTAAGAGTTGCTAATGGTGACGACTCTGGACGCTTGTACTACGTTCCTGAAAATTGGGGCGGAACTAGCGGTGTTACTTTCGAACTTAACTGTTATAATTGTGGTGTAACAAAAATACACGCTGGTAGTTTTGATTATAACAGATCTATTACTACAATTAATATAACTGGTACGATGTCCAGTGGATATGACGTTTTGACTAGTATTGATCCAGCAGCATTCCAAAATATGCGAGCAATTAAATCAATAAATGTTGACAAGAATCAATCTTATGCTTCGTATGACGGTGTATTATTGCAAAGATTAACTACTACTTCTACTTCTGTTGGTACTTATGCTTATTATCACTATTATGATATTCTATGTCCTGATGGGCATGTGGTACAAACAAATGATATTAGAGAAGTATCCATGAGTGCTAATCCTAGTGTGGAAGATGGCACTAGTCTAAAATCCATTATTAAAAATAAAAGTATTTATGTGGAAAATAGTACTGAAGGCTCATTATTTCCTTACACATATATAAGTGGAAAGCAATACACATGTTCTCAATGTCCTAAATGGAGCGTAATTGATTATGCTTCTAGTGAATACGCCTATGTTAAATACAATAGTTCGGTTAGTACTGCCCAATCATACTATGCTGATGGAACATATAGTTTGATTTATGTTCCTCAATATCGTGGTGTGATTAGAGAGTTTAAAGAAAATGGTGTGCTTAATGACGAAACTATTGAAAGCGATTTGAGTGTATTAAATCTAGATAGAGACGATCTTGTATACTATAATGATAGATATTTGATTACTACTATTAAAGAAAATGCATTCAAAAACACTCATCTAAGCGAAGTAAGATTGCCACGAACATTAATCGAAGGTGGAATAGAAAGGAACGCATTCTACAATGCATCATCTTATCTAAAACGCATCTATACAAGTAGTATTAATGCTATAAATGTATTTAGCAGTGATGCAATAAGCAATGGCCTATTTGGTTCAAGAAATTCGACTACATATATTTGTTTGCTTAATTATAAATATTACAGCATTGTAGGTCATTGGACAAATTCCAACTACATTAATTTGATGGAAAATACATCACTAAATCTAAGCGGTGCTGGTAGTGGAAATACTGCAAATTATAATATGTTAAAGTTCTATTATAAGGACACTCCAGATAATGTTAAGTTATGGGAGACATTCAACGATAAAATGTTATTCGGCTGGCTGAACAAAAATCGTTCGTACGGTACAATCGACATTGGAGACGGAAGATATGAAATACAATGTACAGGCTGTGAAAGGTATTATGCAGTAGATGAAAATGTGACTGACGATCCTCTTTACTTATTTATTATAAGAAGTGGTTACTACGAATGGAATGGATACTGCCGAAATTGTATGTTGTATACTGACCACACTGGCGCTAGTATCACTCCTGACTATGGAATGTGTTTGAGTGCTCAGTTGTAATACTGACTAAAACACTAAATTAATTTTTAAATAAAAAATTGAAAATATT
This sequence comes from uncultured Clostridia bacterium, assembly GCA_937925475.1. Lineage (GTDB taxonomy): Bacteria > Bacillota > Clostridia > Christensenellales > UBA1242 > UBA11490. The sequence goes on along the minus strand of CALEWH010000022.1, from coordinate 102,685 downwards.
TACTCGCGCTTATTGTAGAAAAAAAGTTGTTGCAAAACGGCAATGGATTTGATATAATAAGCGTGATGATAAATATTATCACCTTGCTTTAACAAAGTTAAAGCCGATAGACCACAAGGAGGTAAAATATGAATAAATACGAAATGCTTACAATTTTTAGTGCTGCTTTGACTGATGAAGACAAAGAAAAAATGGTCGAAAAGTACACTAAACTTATGGAAACAGACGGTGGTAAAGTAACCAATGTAAACAAATGGGGCGTTAAAAAATTTGCTTACCCTATTAATTACAAAAAAGAAGGTTATTATGTGCTATTCAACTTTGAAGCACAACCTTATGTTCCTGAAAAAATCAGTAAACTTATGAATATTGATGAAAGCGTTATGCGTAGTCTATGCCTAAAAGTAGAAGACTAATAACGGAGGAGAAAAAATGAATAAATGTATTTTAATCGGAAATCTTACCAAAGATCCAGAAATTAGCACTACTACAAATGGTGTATCTGTATGTCGTTTTACTCTTGCAGTAACTCGTAGATTTGCAAATAGCGATGGCGAAAGAGATACAGACTTTATCAACATCGTTGCTTGGCGTGCGCTAGCGGATAATTGCCATAAGTTTATCAAAAAAGGTAGTAAAGTGGCAGTGGTAGGAAATATCCAAAGTCGTAGTTATGACGCTGCTGACGGAAGCAAGCGTTATGTTACTGAGATCGTCGCAGAAGAAGTAGAGTTTTTAAATACTCGCAATGCTGATGGCGAAGTCAAGAAGGAAGAAGAAGTATCCAAACTTCAACCTATCGAGGACGACGGGCTTCCTTTCTAATAAAATTGTAAGGAGTATATAATGGAAGAAATGACAATCGAAAGCGTAGCAGCTGTTGAAGAAAAAGTTGCGCCAAAACGCTTTAAAAAATCTTCTAGAAAAAAAGTTTGCTCATTTTGTGTAGATAAAGCAAGTCACATCGATTATAAAGATGTAAACAAACTTAAAAAATATATCACAGAAAAGGGCAAAATCCTTCCTAGAAGACAAACCGGCACTTGCGCCGCTCACCAAAGAGAATTGACTGTTGCTCTAAAACGCGCTCGTTTTATGGCACTTATCCCATATGTTGGTGAATAATATAAAGTATTAAAGAATAGGCTTTGACCTATTCTTTTTTTGTCGAAAATATAACGCGAAAGTGCTGTCACGATGTGTGAGCAGTCACAAATTGATAAGCATTTGTTTTGTAAAAATCACATAAAGTGCTATAATTGTTGTATGGTAGTAAAAGGCACTGTACAAGAGATAATATATCACAATCCCGATAACAACTACACTGTTCTTGCGATAAACTCAAACAATGAGATAATCACCGCTGTGGGAAAGTTTCCTACTATTAGCGAAGGCGAGTGTGTAGAACTTACCGGTGTTTTTACTGCACACTCACGATATGGTGAGCAGTTTGCTGTAAGCAGTGTCAAACTCAAACCACCCACAACGGACGAAGGTATAGTGAGATACCTGTCAAGTGGTCTTATAAAAGGCGTGGGGGTTATTACCGCTACAAATATTGTAAAAAAATTTGGTTCGTCTACTCTTGATATTCTCGAATTTAATCCGTCAAGGCTTGCTGAAATAAGGGGCATATCTGAAAAAAAAGCTATGGAAATAGGCGAAGCGTTTGCTGATGTGAAAAAGATGCAAAATGCTGTTATGCTTATGCAAAACTACAATATCTCGACCAATCTAGCAATCAAGATTTACAACTATTATGGCGCGAAAACAGAGCAGATTTTAAAGTCAAATCCCTACAAACTTGTGGAAGATGTAGACGGGATAGGATTTTTTACTGCGGATAAAATTGCGCAAAATATGGGAATTAAGTCTGATAGCGAATTTCGTTTTCGCGCAGGGCTATTACACGCATTAAAGGAGTTTTGTGACAAGAATGGCAATACTTATGTCACAAAAGCCAACCTTTCTGACAATATCTATGAGTTATTGAGACTTGATGGTGACAAATATAACAATGTGCTAGATAAAGTGATAGCCGATCTAGCGAGTGATAATTATATAGTCGTTTTTCAAAAAGATAATGATACTGGCATTGCGCTCACTAAATACTACAACCTTGAAAAAGTGGTTGGAGCAACACTCAAATTGTATTCGCTAAACGAGTTTAGTGTGCCTATAGATATTGACGAAGAAATCGGACTTTATGAAAAGTTTAATAAAATCCAAATGCACGAAAAACAAAAAGACGCTGTAAAAATGGCGGTCAACAGTGGAGTTTGTGTTATTACTGGTGGGCCGGGTACTGGAAAAACCACTATTGTAAAATGTATGTTGCAGTTGTTTAAGTCTATGCACAAAAAAGTTAAACTTATGGCGCCTACTGGTCGTGCTGCCAAGCGACTTAATGAGACTTGTGATTCGGATGCAAGCACAATACATAGGGCGCTCGAAGTAGATTACAACAATCCAAATTTGTTTTTCTACAATAATCTTAACAAACTTCCTTATGATGTAATAATTGTAGACGAAGTAAGTATGGTGGACATCCAACTTATGTATTATCTTATTCGTGCCTTAAAACGCGGAACGCAAATTGTACTAGTCGGGGATAAAGACCAGTTGCCAAGTGTTGGTGCGGGAAATGTGCTAAAAGATATACTTATGAGCGGGGTTATTCCATTTGTTGCACTTACACACATATATAGACAAAACGAAGGGCTTATTATCAATAATGCCCACCTTATAAACGAAGGCAAAATGCCTGTTATTGACAACACAAGCAAAGACTTTTTCTTTGCGGAGAAAGACGAAACAAGCGATGTTATGGACACTATTATTAGTATGTGTACTGAGCGTATTCCTAAGTATCTTGGGATTGATCCGTCGCGCGTGCAAGTGCTTGCACCTATGAAGGCGGGCTTATGTGGAATTGACAATCTAAATAAGTGTCTTCAAGAGAGACTTAATCCACCTGACATACAAAAACACGAGATAGTGACTGACAGATGTGTGTTTAGAGTAGGTGATCGTGTTATGCAAACCACAAATGACTACGAGCGCGTGTATATTCGTGATGGCGTCGAAGGCACGGGAGTCTTTAATGGTGATATTGGCGTAATTAGTGATGTAAATCTATCTGATCTCGAACTTACTGTTGATTTTGAAGACGGAAGAGTGGCTAGATATAATAAAGGCGACCTTAATGAAATTACTCTTAGTTATGCAATCACTATCCATAAGAGCCAAGGAAGTGAATTTGATGTTGTGATTATGCCAGTGATTGGTGGGCCACCGATGTTGCTTACTCGAAATTTACTATATACAGGCGTTACGCGTGCCAAGAAAATGGTGGTTTTGGTGGGAAACACGACCGCTCTTCGCATTATGGTGAAAAACAATCACACGCAAAAACGCTTTACTCTGCTATATGACTTTTTGACAAATGATGAGATGTTTTAGGGGTGATTATGGATATTAAAGAGTTTATTAATGTTTTGTACCCTAAAAACATAAAGTGTATAATCTGCAACTCCGAACTGTCGACAAATACTCACTATTCGATATGTGATAAGTGTATGAAATCTTTGCCTTTCATAAGTGGAAAGGTTTGTGTCAAATGTGGTGAGCCGATAGTGAGCGATGGCAGTTATTGCGTGCACTGCAAAAATGAAATGCCACGCTTTAAGATGTGTCGAAGTGTTTTTATCTATCGTGACCCTATCCGAAATCTTATTAGAAGTTTAAAATACGACAACAAAAAGTATCTGTCCGATACACTGAGTAGTTTTGTTGCGTCCGAATTTGTGAATATGGCGATTGATGTTGACCTTGTTGTGCCAGTTCCTATTAGCGAACATAGGCGCAAGATCAGGGGATACAATCAAGCCGAACTATTATGCGTCGTCTTGAAAGACAAATTACACCTTAATGTGAAAAGTGATTTGCTTGTAAAAGTAAAAGAAACATCTTCACAAGCATATCTTAGCAAAGACGAAAGAGAAAAGAACTTGGATGGTGCATTTGCAGTAAGTGATAAAGCCGAAGTGAAAGGCAAAACAGTGCTTATCGTCGACGATGTGTACACAACGGGCACAACTCTAAACGAGTGCACTGAGACTCTGCTCAAAGCGGGTGCAAAAGAAGTGTATTGTATCACGCTGGCACGAGCCGATAAAAATCGTGGCGATGATGACAATGTGAAAAAACGACTTAATGTTTGGCAAAAAATAAGTCGTTCGATTAAAGGAAATATGCAAAACGATATGGAAAAATAAAAAAGGGCTTAGCCCTTTTTTTTAATAATGCCAAAATGAAGTTTGCACAAAATTTGGGGTTCACTTCAAATTATAATAAGTTTTATTTTTTGTTATTTAAATAATTTGTGCATTTTACAAAAAAGTCAACTTGATCTTGATTTAACTCATTATTATTTACCATTTCTTGCAATTCATCCATGGAAAACCATTTTACTTCTGTCAATTCATCTTCTTGAATATGAAGTTGTTCAATATCTAAATCTAACTTAGTGTAATACATTTTATAACAGTCTTTTCCATCACAACCAGAGCAAAAAGTTTCTAGTTTTTGATTTGATATATCCACTCCAAGTTCTTCCATTACTTCTGTTATTATTCCTTGGTCAGTTGTTTCTCCAGATTTAGGGTGCCCACCTGTTACGCCCCAGTCGCCACCTTTTCTAGGAACTCTTTTTTGCATTAAAAATTTACCTTCGGAATTCTGAATTGCAATCATCACAACCATGGGATAGTATCCTTCGGGTATAGGATCTCCTTTGAAGTATGTTGTACCAGTCAAATTGCTGTTTTTGTCATACAAGTCTCTTTTTTCACGTATTGACATTTTGTATTCCTTTATACTATTTAATATTTGTTGTAATTTAGATATATTAATTGTTTGTTTAGAATCAGATAAACTATTTTCTGGAGCTAAGTAAGCTTCAATAATTAAGCTATCAGCTCCACAAGTTATTGATGCTAAACTCATAGGTTTTACCAGTTCTCTCATTTCTCCAGAATGGGAAGGGTCAACAATAACTGGCAATCCACATAAACTTTTTGCCACCACTACTCATTGTAAGTCTAGTACATTTCTGGTTGTATTGTCAAACGATCTTATGTCTCTTTCACATAAAATAATTTGATGCTTATACTTTTATATTTGGAAAAAAATAAGTCGTTCGATCAAAGGAAATATGCAAAACGATATGGAAAAATAAAAAAGGGCTTAGCCCTTTTTTTATTATCAATATTTTCATTTATGTTTATATTTGAAATTTTTTATTTGAATATTTATTTCAAATTGTAAAAGTCGATTACATCGTTTAGGACTTCTTGGCGATTTAGTTCGTTGTGAAGTTCGTGTCGACCTTTATCATATAGTTTTAAGTGCGAATCCAATCCTGCTTTCAAATACAATGAATGAAGTTTGCTTGGTCCTTTTGCATAATTTCCTACTGGGTCATCAGTGCCCGCTATAAGCAAAACTTTTGTGTTTTTCTTTATATTTTTTATGCCCTTGTTAAGTTTTTTAAGATGTGAGAAAAGGCTAATATAAAAACTAACTGGAAATGGCACTCCACACAACTCGTCTTCGTCAAATCTTTTTTGCACATTAGGGTCGCGTGACAACCAACTTTTATCTGGAAAATGTTTTTTATACGAGTCAAATGACATCTTTTCAATTAGAGTCGCGGGCTTTTGTTTTCCTTTTATGGCAGATAGTTTTGCTACTACATACGCAAGTTTGTACAACATTGCATCACCACAGGTTGTGCCGGACAAAACCCACTTTGCAGGAATATCGCAAATTTGCATAAGCCTTTGTGTAACAAAACTACCAAAGGAGTGTCCATAAACATACAAAGGAAGATCGGGATATACTGATTTGATGTATTTACAAATACATTGAGCATCAAGTACACATTCTTCAAAAATGTCTTTATTTCCTTGTCCCATTGTGTGACTTTCTAAGGCTTTTTGTCCATGACCCCGTTGGTTGTAGGCAAAAACTATATAGTTATTGTCATTAAATGCCTTTATGACATGTGTATAACGCATAGCGTGTTCTTGCATTCCATGTATTATTAAAATGACACCTTTGGGGTCGGAAATTTTATCTGATACATAAAGTTCGCGCAGAGTTTCGTCTGGCATTTTAATTTCTACTGTTTCCATTTTTCTCTCCTATTTATCAAATCTCAAACTATTTTTGACATTGTTTTGCCACTCATTGTAGTATTTGTCGGTTAGCGTAGGTTTTAGTTTTGGCTCATATATTGCATCTACTTTATACATATTTTTTATGTCGTCTAGTGTGTATAGACCACTTGCAAGTCCAACCATATATATTGCGCCCATAGCAGTCGCTTCACTGCTAAGTCCTTTCACAACCTTTTTTCTTATTATGTCAGATTGATATTGTAATAAAAATGTGTTTTTGCTTCCGCCACCGTCTACTCTGAGTTCTTTTACGCGCACGCTCTCTGGCAAAACTTCAATAATCGAGCGAGTGTTGTAGGCTATGCTTTCCAAAACACTTCGTGCGACATGTGCTTTTGTTGAGCCAAGGGTCATTCCTGTGAGCATACACTTGGCGTTGCTGTTCCAGTATGGAGCACCGAGTCCAGTGAACGCTGGGACTAGATACACTCCTTCGTTGTCTGGAATGGAGTAGCAGAGCTTGTCCATATCTTTTGGTGAGTCTATTAGTCCCAAATTGTTTTTCAACCACTCAATAACATTGCATGCGCTGTAAATGCTACCTTCAATGGCATAGCACATGTGTCCTTTTATTTTGTATGCGACAGTGTTTAGGAGTTTGTCACTGTCATAGAGTTTTGTACCAGTGTTGATCAGTAAAAAACTGCCTGTGCCATAAGTGGATTTTGCCATTCCTGCGTTTACACAACTTTGTCCGAAAAGACTGCTTTGTTGGTCGCCGATCATTCCACACAACAATATGTCGCCAAAGTCTTTGCACTTTCCGATAATGGCGTCGCAGTTTACTATTTTTGGAAGGGTGCTTCGGTCAATCCCGAAAAGTTTGAGTAGTTGGTCGTCCCAGTCGAGAGTCTTGATATTATATAGCATTGTGCGTGATGCGTTTGTAGGGTCGGTCACAAATTCGCCTGTAAGAACATATGCAAGATATGTGTTTACATTTCCAAATCTTAGACGACCTTCTTTTAAAAGTTGGCGTGAGACGGGGACATTGTCAAGTATCCATTTCATTTTACTTGCACTAAAATATGCGTCAGGGATAAGCCCTGTTTTTTCTTTAATTAGAGCCTTTTTGGCTTTGCTAAGGCTATCGATATAATCGGCGGTGCGACGACATTGCCAAACAATGGCATTGTATATAGGTTTGCCGGTCGCACTATCCCAAGCGATAACTGTTTCGCGTTGATTGGTGATCCCGATTCCCACAACATCACGCGGATCAATATTTTTGAGTACGGCTTTCAGTGTGTAAAGTTGGGCATTGACAAGTTCTTGGGCGTTTTGCTCGACCCAACCTGGATGCGGAAAATATTGTGGAAATGTCTTTTTCTCAGTGAGTACAATGCTGTTGGTTTTTGTGTCATACACAACACTTCTTGCGCTAGTTGTGCCTTCGTCAAGGCCTATGATATATCGTGACATATGTTCCTCCATTTTTTATATGATATCACAAAATTTTGCTTCTAAACAACTTTTTATTGCACATAATAATTTTACATTTGACACTTATTAAAATTATAAATATAATTTTAGAAAAGGGAAGGAATGAATGAAGGAAAAAATATATGATGTTGCCGTTTTTGGCGGTGGTGTTGTGGGATCTAGCATTTTCAACGCACTTGCTAAAAGTGGCTACAAACCGATACTTATTGAGAAAAACAGCGATGTTGCCACTGGCACAAGCAAGGCAAACTCGGGCATAGTGCATGCGGGTTTTGATGCGGTCACTGGCACAAAGAAAGCGCGTTTTAATATAGAAGGAAACAAAATGTTTCCGTCAATTTGCGAGCGAGTTGGAGTTCCGCTTAAAAAAATAGGCGCATATGTTGTGGGAAGCGACATTGAGTCTGTAAAAACTTTGCTTTTAAGGGGCAGAGCAAATGGCATTTCAAACTTGGAGTTTTTAGGTGTAAACGACCTTAAAAAGCGTATCCCAAATATAGCAGATGATGTTATGTGTGGACTATTTGCACCCGACTCATATATCGTCAATCCATATCTGCTTACTATCGCACTTGCAGAAGAAGGTGTGGTCAATGGTGGCGAAGTTGTGCTTAATTGGGACACTAAAAAAGTAACTAAGGCAAGCGGATATTTCATAATCTCAAATGGCCGAAAAGTTATTATGGCGAAAAAACTTGTAAATGCGTGCGGATATGCCTACAATGAAATGGCAAAAATCCTAGGCACTGAAAAATACAAAATCGAATACAAGCGTGGCGAATACTATGTACTTGACCATAGTGAAGCGGGAATAGTAAATAGCACAATATTTCCACTGCCAGACAAACACTCAAAAGGCATACTAGTCACTCCTACTGTGGACGGAAACATTCTTGTAGGGCCAACTTCGTATCTAAGTGACGACACAACAATCACGACTGATGCGGGACTAAGTTCGATTAAAGAGAAAAGCAAAACTCTACTAAAAAATGTTGACTTATCAAAAACAATCCGTACATTTGCCGGAGTGCGAAGTGTAGTGGGAGATGATTTTGTGATAGAAGTCAGCAAAAAAAATCCAAACATTGTTAATCTTGCTGGGATATGTTCGCCAGGGCTAAGCTCAGCACCAGCGATTGCAAAATATGTTGTTGGGGATTTGTTAAAACTAAAATACAATCCCGACTTGCACAATGTGAAAATCCGACCATATCAAATGTTGAAGGACTTGCCCGAAAGTAAGGTCAAGGCACTAATCAAACAAAATCCAAGTTATGGCAAGATAGTTTGTAAGTGCGAGAGCATTAGCGAAGGTGAGATAGTGGATGCTATCGACCGACCAATAAGACCTACAACAACTGACGGTATAAAGCGTCGAATAAGGGCAGGAATGGGAAGATGTCAAGGCAGTTTTTGCCTAGATAGAGTTATCAAAATCCTTGCCCGCGAAAACCACTGTGACTTTGACGACATTCGCAAAGAAAACGGCGACAGCAGGTGGGTTGTTGAAGATGTGAAAGGGGGTGTGGATAGTGAAAACTGATGTTTTGATTATCGGCGGTGGCCCAGCCGGAATGGGCGCGGCACTTGGATGTGCTGAAAACGGAACAAAGTGCATAATCGTCGAGCGCAACCCTTTTTTAGGTGGGATACTTAGACAATGTATCCACAATGGATTTGGACTGCATTATTTTGGCGAAGAATATACAGGTCCAGAGTACGCATATAAGTTTAGACAAAAGGTCGAATCAAATAAAAAGATAAAGGTTTTGCTAAACACTTTTGTTACAAAAATTGAAGGCAAAACAGTAACTATTACAAACGAAAACGGAATACAAAAAATAGAATGCAAAGCGCTTGTTCTTGCAATGGGTTGTAGAGAGCGTACTCCTGCCAACATTATGCTTACAGGTTCGCGCCCAGTAGGTGTCCTTACAGCAGGTTGCGCCCAAAAACTTGTAAACATATATGGCAAGTTGCCGGGCAAAAATGTGGTCATTTTGGGTAGTGGCGATATCGGACTGATAATGGCACGAAGACTTACTTTGCAAGGTGCAAAAGTGCATGCGGTTATGGAAATAAATCCGACTCCTAGCGGGCTAAGGCGAAACATTACTCAGTGCCTTGACGACTACAACATTCCGCTTATGCTTCACACAACAATATTTGATGTTGTGGGACGCGATAGGGTCGAAGGCGTGTTTTATGGTCAAGTTGATGAAAAGTACAACAAGATAGAAAGTACACGAAAATTTTTGCCATGTGACGCATTGATACTATCTGTCGGGCTTGTTCCTGAGCGTGATTTGGTCGAATATTTGCCTTTTAATCGTGCGACAAAAAGCACTTTTGTAGACGACCATATGCAAACCAATGAAGATGGCGTGTTTGCTTGCGGAAACTTTTTACATGTACATGACCTTGTCGACAATGTAACTCTGGAAGCATATGACACAGGTAAAAATGCATCTGACTATGTAAAAGAAAAACTGCGCTCACGCACTAAATACAATCTTTGTGCTGGCGACCAAATAGGATATGTTTTGCCCAACACTATAACATCGGGCAAAGGCAAAGCCACACTCAAATTTAGATTGAAAAGCAAAATTGTAAGGCGAAATTTGATACTAAAAATGGGTGACGAAATAATCGCAAGAAAGTTTGTTTTGGCGGGTTTTCCAGGAGAAATGCAGATGTGGGAAATTGACAAAAACCTAGTGAAAGGTGACTGTGTATTGGAGGTGGAGAGCATATGAAACTAACATGCATTATGTGTCCAATGGGTTGTGAGATAGAGATAACAAAAGATGGCGACAAATATCTTGTTGGCGGAAACAACTGCAAGCGTGGAGAAACCTACGCCATTCAAGAAATCGACCATCCAGAGCGAGTTGTGACCGCAATCTTGAAGACCAAAAACAGCGGAGTTTTGTCGGTCAAAACCACTCTTCCTGTCCCAAAAGAAATGATTTTTCATGTGATGAAAGAGATAAACGACTTGCGTGTCGAGTCGGCAAACATTGGCGATGTTCTAATAAAAAATGTCTTAGGGACACCGGCTGATGTTGTGGTTACAAGTTATAAAGTCGAATATTAGTTGTAATCAAAATTGTTATATTGGTTATAATCTGTCAAAGACAGTTTGTAATAAAAAAATGAAAAGGAGAAAAAAATATGAAAGTTGTACAAATTGGTTGTGGAAAGATGGCAGTGTACACAATGCGCTATGTTTTCGAAAAAGGTGGCGAAATTGTAGGTGCATATGATGTCAATCCAAAGTTGGTAGGAAAGGACATTAGCGTTGTTATGGGCGGTAAAAAACGCGGGGTCATAATCGAAAATGTAAACGACCTTGACGCATCACTAAAACGCATCAAACCTGACATTGCTATTATCACTACACGCAGTCTTATGAAGGAGTTGCACGATGCATTTACTATTTGTGCAAAAAACGGCGTAAATGCTATCTCGACTTGCGAAGAAGCATTTTATCCTTGGAACTCGTATCTTCCTACAAAAGAACTTGACGAGCTTGCAAAAAAACACAAATGCACACTATGCGGTTCGGGTTATCAAGATGTTTCGTGGGGTAGCCTAATCACATCTTTGTGTGGAACTACTCAATCTATTAAGAAAATCCATGGCAAAAGCAGTTATAATGTCGAAGACTATGGCATTGCACTTGCCCAAGTTCATGGCGCAGGCCTAAGCCTTAAAGACTTTGAAAAAGACATTGCGTCAGCAGATAATGTGACCGATGCTGTAAGAAAGAAAATGATAGAAAAAGGCGAGTTTTTGCCTTCATATATGTGGAATGTTAATGGCTGGCTATGCTCAGCACTAGGACTTACTGTCAAACGCCAAACTCAAAAATGTATTCCACAAACTTACAAAAAAGACCTTAAATCTGACACTCTAAATATGGTTATTCCAAAAGGATATGCTACTGGAATGAGTGCTGTTGTTACTACCGAAACCAAAGAAGGCATCATTATTGAAAGTGAGTGCATAGGTAAGGTGTATGGACCAGACGAGTTTGACCAAAACGAGTGGACAGTAGAAGGCGAGCCAAACACAACTGTTGTAATCAATAGACCATCGACAGTAGAAATGACTTGCGCAAGTATCGTCAATAGACTTCCAGATGTACTAAAAGCCCCAGCAGGCTACTGCACAACTGAAAAAATGGGCGAGCTTAGACACAAACTTCATTTTTAAAAAATACAACAATATAAAGACAAAGTGCTAGTCACTTCGTCTTTTTTTGTTTTTGCGATATAAAAAACGATTTTTAGCGGTTATTTTGACAAAATATTATTGTGAAAAAACGCTGTTTGTAGTATCATAATACAGTTAATAATATATATTACGAGGTATAAATGGGACTATTTACAAAGATTTTTGGGAGCGACAACTCTCGAAATATAGCAAAACTAGACAAAATTGCTCACAAAGTAGAAGCACTTGAAGACAAGTACAAAGCGTACAGCGATGACCAACTTCGTGCTTGTACTGATGATTTTAAAGCACGAATCGCAAATGGTGAAAAACTAATCGACATTTTGCCAGAAGCATATGCTGTTGTGCGTGAAGCAAGTGCGCGTGTTATGGGTATGCGCCACTTTCATGTGCAAATCCTTGGCGGTATCGCATTGTTTCAAGGCCGTATTGCTGAGATGCGTACTGGTGAAGGTAAAACCCTAACTGAAACTTTGCCAGCATATCTTGTTGCACTTGAAGGCAAGGGTGTTCATATCGTTACTGTCAACGAATACTTGTCCGGTCGTGACGCTGAGTGGATGGGAAAAGTATTCAAGTTTTTGGGTCTTACAGTAGGTGTTTCGACACACGATATGGATCCTGAGGAGAAACGAAAAGCATATAATTGCGATATCACATATTCGACCAACAACGAACTTGGTTTTGACTATCTTCGTGACAATATGGTGACTCGTGCCGAAGATAGAGTAGGTCGTGGTTATCACTTTGCCATTGTCGATGAGGTCGACTCGATTTTGATCGATGAAGCGCGTACTCCACTTATCATCAGCGGAAGGGGTATGAAGAGTAGCGAAACCTACAAAAGCGCTAGTCGTTTTGCCAAAAACCTAAGAAAAGAAGACTATGAGATAGACGAAAAAGAAAAGGCGATAAGACTTACTGAACATGGTGTTGGCAAGGCTGAGAGATTTTTCAATGTTGACAATCTAAGCGACATCAACAATATCGAACTAAACCACCACATCAACAATGCACTTAAAGCCCAATACATTATGAAAAAGGACCAAAACTACATTGTTAAAGATGGCGAAATCATAATTGTCGATGAGTTTACAGGTCGATTGATGGAAGGCCGAAAGTACAGCAACGGACTACACCAAGCAATCGAAGCAAAAGAAGGCGTTGAGATAAGGGACGAAAACAAAACCCTTGCAACAATCACATTCCAAAACTTCTTCCGTCTTTATGACAAACTTAGTGGTATGACAGGTACAGCCAAGACCGAAGAGCGTGAGTTTAATAAGATATACAATCTGGATGTTGTTACTATCCCTACAAACTTGCCAATCCGTAGAAAAGACGCGCCTGATGTAATCTACATCACAGAGCGTGCTAAAATGGACGCCATTGTCGAAGAAGTAAAGCGTGTTCACGAAACAGGTAGACCAATACTAGTAGGTACTGTGACAATAGAAAAGAGTGAAGAGATAAGCACCGCACTAAGACGCGCTAAAATCAAACACAATGTTTTGAACGCGAAAAACCATATGAAAGAAAGTGAGATAGTAGCCCAAGCCGGCAGACTAAACGCGGTCACTATCGCAACAAACATGGCTGGTCGTGGTACAGATATTTTGCTAGGTGGCAATCCTGAGTATCTTGCAAAACAAGAACTTAGAAATAAAGGCTACAACGAAGCACAAATAGAGTTTTGTACATCGCTTCTTCCTACTGACAATCCTGAATTAGAAAAAATTCGTGACCAATACAAGTCACTTTATGCAGACTTCAAAAAGGTGACTGACGAAGAGAAAGCAAAAGTAATAACTCTTGGTGGTCTACACATTCTAGGCACAGAGCGTCACGAATCACGACGCATAGACAATCAGTTGCGTGGTCGTGCTGGTCGTCAAGGTGACCCAGGTAGCAGTGTGTTCTTTGTTTCTATGGAAGACGAACTTATCCGCCGTTTTGGTGGCGAGCGTATGCAAGGCATTGTTAGGTTCTTCAAAATCGACGAAGACACTCCTTTCCAAATCAAAATGTTGTCGCGACAAATCGAAAACGCACAAAAACGCATTGAGGGCTTCAATTTTAGTGCCCGTCACAATGTCCTATTATTTGACGATGTCAACAACAAACAAAGAGAACTTATATATGGCGAGCGTAATCGTGTAATAGATGGCGACAATATTCATGATGAAGTAGTGGATATGATCCGCGAGTTTGCCATGAACACAATATATGACACAGTGGACGCCAACAAGTCATATGACGAGTGGGATTTGGAAGCAATAAACAATGCACTAAACAATCGAGTACTAAAAGAAAACGCAAACTATGTCACCGAAGAGATTGTCGAAGGACTTGATGTTGAAGAACTTGCGGTGATTGTTGCGGACGAAGCAGTGCGAAACTACGAAGCAAAATGTGCTGAGATAAGCAAGTTTGGCATTGATTATTTGGCGATAGAACGCGATATACTTTTGAGAGTTGTTGATACATTCTGGATGGATCACATCGACTTTTTGGAAATGCTTAGAAGCGAGATAGGTCTTCGTGCTATCGGAAACCACGACCCTATCATTGCATACAAACAAGAGAGTTATGACGCATTTGAGCGTATGAGTAAGGATATAAGACGCGAAACAGCGTTGTTCCTTATCAACTATCGATTAAATATCGAAATCAAACAACAACAAAAAGACACTAAAAAACCTGACCTTATTACAAATATGACAGGTGTGGAAAAAACTGCAAAATCCAAAAAGATTGTAGGCAGAAATGACCCATGTCCATGTGGAAGTGGCAAAAAATACAAAAACTGCTGTATGGTGGGCAAATAATGATATACAATGTCGAGAAAGAAAAACTTTCGGCTGTTCGCGATAACTACGATGTAGTTATCTCCTGTCTTTGACTGTGACCGACTTCAAAGTGAAATAGACGACTTGCAAAACAAGATGGCAGATAGTAGCGTGTATACAAATGTCGAACTCTGCACCTTATATTCACGCAAAATCCGCCACAATCAAGGACTGCTTGATAGTGTCAAGGATTATGGTCGAAGACTAAATGATTTGCAAGATTTTATAGAGATGTGTAGTGCTGAGGATTCTGACTACACAAGTGAAATTAATGCCGAACTAACATCGCTTACAAAAGATATTGATGCTTTTTATGTAAAGGTTTTGCTTAATGAAAAGTACGACGATGGCGATGCAATATTAAAAATACACTCGGGTGCAGGTGGAACAGAAGCGTGTGACTGGGTGAGTATGCTGTTTAGAATGTACAAAATGTACGCTGAAAAACACGAATTTGGGCTCGATGTGCTAGACTATATTGACGGAGATGGTGCGGGATATAAAAGTATCACTTTCAAAGTTTCGGGCGAAAACGCATATGGATATCTCAAAGGTGAAATGGGCGTGCATAGACTTGTGCGAATATCGCCTTTTGACGCCAACAAACGCAGACACACATCATTTGCATCGGTCGAAGTTATGCCAATAATAGAAAATGACGATGAGATAGTCATCAATGACAAAGACATAAAGATAGACACCTATCGTAGTAGTGGTGCCGGTGGCCAACATGTCAACACGACCGACAGTGCTATAAGGATAACTCACTTGCCGACTGGCATTGTTGTGACATGCCAAAACGAGCGCAGTCAAACACAAAACAAAGAAACAGCATTGAGTATGTTGAAGAGTAAATTAGTGACACTTGCGCTTGAAGAGAAAAAACAAAACATCAAAGATATAAAAGGCGAAGTCAAGAAAATTGAATGGGGCAGTCAAATAAGGAGTTATGTTTTTTGTCCATACAAACTCGTCAAAGATATGCGCACTCTGTATGAGACAAGCGACCTTGACGGAGTAATGAATGGCAATTTGGACGACTTTATATATAGTTATCTAAAATGTCTTGTAAAATAAACGAGGAAAAAATGTACGAAGTAGTAGCGAAAGAAAAATTTGAAAACTTAATAGAAACAGACAAAGATATATACATTCTTGCCATAGAGAGCAGTTGTGACGAAACAAGCGTTGCGATAGTCAAAAACGGCAGAGAAGTTTTGTCAAATATTATCTCGTCACAAATCGAGATACACAAACGCTTTGGCGGAGTTGTGCCCGAAGTCGCAAGCCGAAATCATATCATGGCGATAAACAATGTTGTGGATGAAGCTGTTAGAGAAAGCGGGATAGGCCTTGACAAAATAGATGCTGTTGCTGTCACATATGGGGCAGGACTTGTGGGCGCACTTATGGTGGGCGTGACTTATGCAAAGGCGCTTGCATATGCGCTAGAAGTTCCGCTTATCAAAGTAAATCATATCAAAGGTCATATGAGTGCAAATTATATCACTTTCCCTGACCTAAAACCGCCATTTATAGGTCTAATCGTGAGTGGCGGACACACAGCAATTGTTAATGTTAAGGACTACACAAAAAATATGCTTATCGGCACAACCACTGACGATGCGATTGGCGAAGCATATGACAAGGTCGCAAAAGTTTTGGGGCTTGGATATCCGGGTGGTCCAGTTATTGATAAAATGGCAAAACAAGGTCAAAACAATATTGAGTTTGTTAGACATAAGCCTTCAAAGGATTTCAATATTAGTTATAGCGGACTAAAAACCGCAGTCATCAACTATCTTCACAATAAAAAACAACACAATGAAGAGGTTAATATCCAAGATGTTTGCGCGTCATTTCAATGCAACGCTGTTGATCCGCTAGTCGATAAGGCATTTATGGCTTGCAAAAAATATAAGACAAAAACCCTTGCTGTTGCGGGTGGTGTCGCTGCCAATTCGTATTTGAGAGATAGCCTGCTTAGTAGGGGCGAAAAAGAAGGTGTAAGAGTATGTTTTCCACCTATGCGACTTTGCACTGACAATGCCGCTATGATAGGTTGTGAAGCATATTTCAACATTCGCAGTGGCGAAGGCCTTGCAGACTTGTCTCTTACTCCGATGCCTAGCATTAATCTAAAGTATTCGAAAAAATAAAGACAACATATGTTGTCTTTTTTTATACACCTTTTGCACTTGTAGTGTTTAGTCCAAAGTAGGACACAACTCCGCACATAATTGCATAAGCGATTTTATTTTGATATTCGTCGGTGACAAGCAAGGCTTCTTCGTCGGGGTTTGTGAGAAATCCGCCTTCCACAATGCATGAAGGAACTTCGGCACTTTTCAGTATATAATAGTCGCCACCTATCGCTTCTTTGCGTGCGTTTTCAAGCAGATTGGATAGTTGGTTGGTCATACTTGTTGCAAGAGCCAAACCTTCTTGGCTTTCCTTTTGATAAAATACTTGTGCACCCTTTTCGGTTATGACTGGAAAAGAATTTAGATGTATGGAAATGGCCATATCGGGATTGGCTTTTTGTATGATTTCGCGCCTTTTTTCCATATCACTTTTTTTGTAATTTTTGGCGTTTTGCGCATACAATCCGTCACTATTTGTGCGTGTCATAACAACTTTGTATCCCATATTTTCAAGTTGGTTTTTGAGTTTTTTGGCGATGCTGAGAGTTAGTTCGCTTTCGCTCACGCCTGTGTTTATTCCACTACAACCTGCATCTCTTCCGCCGTGTCCAGCGTCAATAACAATGGTTTGAGTGGTTCTGGGACTAAAAGTGTGCCTAAGCGAAAAATACACACCCATCATCATACTGCAAAAAACTATCATGCAAATTGCTATGGCAATGTGCCTTTTTTTAATGGTCAAAAACATAATATATCCTTTTTAATGTATGTATATTAGAAAATGCAAGTTGTTTATGCTAAAAAATATAAATTTTGACACCCTTTCTTCCAATTGTTAGTTTTAGTGTGTTAATATATTATTGTCAAAAAATCAAATTTTAAAAGGTTGAAGAATATATGCTTTTGCACTCTTCAACCTTTTGTTTTGATGGTGTTGAAAAGGGAAGTATTGTCGCGGTTTCAACTCACGGTAATCATAAATGTAAAGAGGAATTTATGATTGGCTATGAAAAGATGTTGGGAATTATTAATCCTGATGCTATAATATGCTATGGAAAGCCTTTTCCAGAAATGAAAGGTAACTTAAAAGTGTTTCCGTATAATCGCTACGAACATAGTGAGGCTAAATATGGGAATTAATATACAACTTTTTGGTGGAAGAGGAGCTAGTAGTGGCGGAAATTTTCGTGGTAACTCTAAAACTCCATTCAATAGCACTCCTAATTCTACATATACACAGTATAAAAATGGAAATCCATATCAAAAACGGTGGTACGATAAAAATGGAAAACCGAAGTTAGACAAAGACTTTACGGATCATGGAAATGGTAAAGTTCACCCTAAGACACCTCATTATCACGACTGGAAAAATGGTCAAAGAGGCAGAGGCTATTGGAAAGAATCAAGTGGAAGTAAACATTATTTTTAATAAGGAGGGAAAAACATGAATATAAAACAATGTGATGTTTGTGGGAAGAATGTTAAAATAGATAATTGGGGTAATGGTAAGTGCAAAAATTGCGGATGGATTCAAAGTGAAGAGTCTTTGAAAAAACCAAATGAAGTTAAATATCCTAATATTACTTCATTTAATAATGCAAAAAGATTAAGTGATAAGAAACAAAAACTAAAACCAACATACGAAGAGTTTATAACTATCGTTAAAGATAATTTAGAACCAAGTTTTAAGTACAAAAACAAAAAATATGGCAATACAAATTTTAACGGTTTTGAATTTTTTGAGTTTAATTCCGAAAAGTGCTATCAAAAATATTCTTCTATTGAGGAATTTGATAAAAATGTAAATATAAATGGAATACGCTTAAGGGACTTGTGGGATAGTGTAAATCACTTTGAACTGAATTGTTAAAAAACAAAATAAAAAATTAAAATAAAATTAATTTTAAGATGTAGTGCGATTATGAGTATAATTTATAGACCTTGTGGAATGGCGAGAGAATATAGTCCCTATGCCTAAATATTTACAAGATTGTGTAGATTTACTTCGTCCAACGGGAAAACAAGTTTACTACAAATTTTGTTTAAGAAAATTGGCGCCAGACATTCTACTTACTGAAAATGAGAAAAATCCTTATGCATATATTGTAAGAGTTTTAGCCCCAAAACAAACAAGTATTTTTGAATAAATAAGCCATATGTCCTAATTTGGATATATGGCTATTTTTTAAAATTAGAAAACTACTAATAATAATTGACACATTTTTAATGGTCAAAAACATATTTCACCTCTATCTATATTGTATGGAGACACTTTCCAAGTTATTACAAACACAGCGATTTATAATTGAATTGATAATTTTTGTGTGTTTGAATGTCAATATATTGACAAAACAAACTATTTTATCTTTTTACATCGCAAGATTTTGTGATATAATATCATGTATAGGAGTAACGATGAATATTTTTGGATTTGAAAATATGAGTGAAAACGAGTGTCGACTTGTCAATCCCCAAGTGCTAGCGTTTGTGGGTGATGGCGTGCATACATTGTATGTGCGAAATATGTTGGCTCTATCTAGCAAGGGCAAAAGTGGCGAACTCCACAAAATAACCGCGTCATATGTAAAAGCCACCGAACAAAGTCATGTCATAGACAAAATTATGCCACTCCTTGACGAAACTGAAAAAGATATTTTTAGGCGTGCACGAAATTACAAAACACACAGTGTAGCGAAAAACGCAAGTGTGGTGGATTATAGGCGTGCAACTGGATTTGAAGCGGTCATCGGATACTTGTATCTGACCGGCAAAACTGAAAAACTAAACAAAGTATTAAGTCTTTGTGTGGAGAACGAAAATGAAAATTGAAGGAAGAAATAGCGTCCGCGAAGCATTGTTGAGTGGAGTAAAGGTAGAAAAATTGCTTGCCAGCAAGACTTCAAACGACAAGGTTTTTGAAGAACTTATGGACCTAGCAAAAAGCAAAAACATCAAAATCCAATGGGTGAGTGGTGATGTTTTAAATCGCGAAAGCGTAACCAAAAAACACCAAGGGGTTATACTTTTTGCCGAAGAATATGAATACTCGACAGTGGAAGATATTCTTGCAAACAAAAAAGCCGAAGGTCATTTTATACTTATACTTGACGGCATTGTTGACCCGCACAATTTGGGCTCGATAATAAGAGTTGCGGATTGTATGGGAGTTGACGGAATTATCATCGGCAAAAACCGCTGTTGTGGTGTAAACGAAAGCGTCATTAAGACAAGTGCAGGCGCTACAAGTTATGTCAAAGTCGCAAAAGTAACCAACATAAACGACACAATAAAGAGCCTTAAAGAGCAAAACATATGGGTTTATGCGTGCGAACTTGGCGGGGTTGATGTGCGAAAGTGTGACCTTAAAGGTGATATTGCCATTGTAGTCGGAAGCGAAGGAAACGGCGTGAGTGCCCTTACTAAAAAACTATGTGACGGAGTTCTTACTTTGCCAATGTGGGGCAATGTAAACTCGCTTAATGCAAGCGTTGCGTGCGGAATGATGATGTACGAATGCACAAGACAAAGGAGAAGTTGATGGATTTGACGCAAATTATCGACCTTGCTCAAAAAGGCGACCCGACCGCTATTGACACATTGTTTGCGTCGTACAAAAAGGTTGTGGCGAGCCAAGCCCGCAAGTACTATCTTGTAGGCGGGGATATGGACGACCTTATCCAAGAAGGAATGGTGGGTTTTTTGAAAGCGGTCAATACTTATGACGAAAAGAAAGGCGAGTTTTTGCCTTATGCATTGCGCCTTATCAACAACGAAATCCAAAACCTTATAAAAAAATCAAATACACAAAAACAATCGTTTTTCAATACGAGCATTCCGCTAAACAATCAAGGAGAAGTAGTCGTTGGTGACGCTGAAATGGCAAAACCATATGCGTCGTCGCCCGAGACCGAAGTGATTGGCAAAGAAGATTTTGACCACTTGCTTTTGCTTGCAAAGTCCAAACTCAGTGACAAAGAAAACGAAGTTTTTGCGCTGTACTTGGAAGGTTATGACAATCGCGAAATCGTGAAAAAACTAGGTTCGAGTTATAAGAGTGTGGACAATGCACTTACTCGAATTAAAAACAAATTAAAGTCATTAAGATAGGAGAAAATATGGAATATCAAGCACTGTATAGAAGATATCGCCCAACATGTTTTGAAGAAGTTGTGGGACAAAAACACATCACGCAAAGCCTTACAAACCAAATCAAAAACAACCAAATTAGTCATGCATATTTGTTTACGGGCACACGCGGAACAGGAAAAACCACAATAGCGCGAATTTTTGCGCGTGCGATAAATTGCGAGCATCCAGTAAATGGCAGTCCTTGCAACAAATGTGATACATGCAAAATCCTTAGCGACCCTAGCAATATTGACATTACAGAGATAGACGCAGCGTCGAATAATGGTGTTGACAATATTCGTGACCTTAGAGAAAAAGTCAAATATCCACCTATTAATGGCAAATATAAGGTTTATATAATTGATGAAGTGCATATGCTTACTGATAGCGCTTTCAATGCACTGCTAAAAACTCTTGAAGAACCACCTAGTTATGTTGTGTTTATTTTGGGCACAACAGAAGTGCAAAAATTGCCAGCAACAATACTTTCAAGATGTTTGCGTTTTGACTTCAAACTTATCTCGTCGGACGAACTTGAAGGACTGATCAAACGCATATTTGACGATAGCAAAATCAAATACGAAAACGAAGCAATTAGTATGATAGCCCGACTTGCCGAAGGCAGTGCAAGGGATGCACTATCGATTGCAGATATGTGTGTTGCGTACACAAATCGAAATGTAACATATTCATCGGTTGTCGAAGCGCTAGGCACAACTCCAAAAGAAGTTTTGTATAGTCTATGTGACTGTATCATAAACAAAAGAGTTGACAAGGTTTTAGGTCTTATAGACAGCATTGCAAAGAGTGGCAAAAACTTGTCCCAACTATCAAAAGATTTGGTTGGATACTTGCGAGATATCGCAGTAGTAAAGACTTGCAAAAACTATAATGAGATTTTGAAATATCCAGTTGATGTTGTGAAAAAACTTGAAGACTTTAGGGACTGCGATATTGCAGTTGTGCTAAATGCACTTAAAAATTTGGCATCGCTCGAACAAGACTTTCGTTATACTCAAAATCCACGCGCTTTGTTTGAAATAGTGATGTTGGGGCTTGTGACTGACGAAACAAAGGACCTTGAAAAAAGAGTTGCTGATGTAGAAGCGAAATTAAAAAACGGGAGTTGTCCCCAGGTAGAAGTGCTCACTTCTACGCCAAACCTTGACCCAAAATCTGTATTTGGCAATCTGCTAATAAAACTAAGAGAAATGGGCGAGATGAAACAATATGTTATGCTCAGCGATGTGCAAAACATAAGTATAAATGACGGCAAATTGGTACTAGAAACCACTGACGAACAAACATACAATACACTTACCAAGGAGTCGGAAACTTTGATTAATAGTCTAATAAACGGGCTAAAAGTCGAGTTTGTATTAAATGTCAAAAACAAAAAACAAGCAAATATAGAAGAGAAATTGAAAAGTCAATTTGGAAATTTGTTTAAGGTAGAAGGAGAATAATATGTACAAGGGAATGAATTTTGGTGGCGGAAATATGCAAAATCTAATGCGCCAAGCCCAAAAAATGCAAGAACAAATGCAAGCGCAAATGGCTAAGGCCGAAGAAGAACTTGAAAACGCTACACTTACAGGTGTGTCTGGTGGCGGAATGGTTGAGGTCACTGTTAATGGCAAAAAGAATGTCCAATCTGTAAAGATCAAACCAGAAGTTGTGGATCCAGATGATGTCGAGATGCTTGAAGACTTGGTTGTGGCTGCACTAAACGATGCACTAAGTAAAGCAGATCAATTGGAAGCACAAGTTAAGCCAAATACGGGAGGCTTGTTTTAGTGAAAACTAATCATATCGAGAGTATGCAAAGACTCATCAATTCGTTTGAGTTTTTGCCAAGCGTAGGCAAAAAAACCGCTGAAAGATACGCATATGATGTTTTAAATATGTCAGACGAACAAGTTAAGATTTTTGCCGAAAGCTTAATAGATGTTAAGAAAAAAGTTAAATATTGCAAGATATGTGGCAATTTTACTGATGGCGAAATTTGTGAGATTTGTAGCAATAGGAAAAGCGATGTTGTGTGTGTTGTCAAATCCCCCAAAGATGTCATCGCAATGGAAAGAGCACGCGACTTTAATTGTCTTTATCATGTCCTTCATGGCACAATTTCACCACTTGAAAATCGCGGTCCAAATGATATAAGGATCAAAGAACTTGTGGACAGAATAAGCAAAGGTGATATAAAGGAAGTTGTTATAGCGACCAATCCTGATGTCGAAGGAGAAGTAACTGCAACATATATTGCAAGACTTATAAAACCACTTGGAGTCAAAGTAACTCGCCTTGCACAAGGCATCTCCATAGGTAGCGATTTGCAATATGCAGATGAAGTTACACTTACAAAAGCAATGCAAGATAGAAAAGAAATATAAGACAGCAAAGGCTGTCTTTTTGTTTCTGACTTATATTTTCTTGACAATAAATAATAACTTTATGACAATAACTGACATAAATCATTTTTTCAAATAATTAGTAAAAAATATAAAAACAATATACCAAACAATCGCTAAAAAAATATAACAAACATTTTTTTAGTCAAATTCATATACAATAACATATACACAATGGTGGGGTGTAAAATGAAAGGTTATGAAGATTTGATTGAAAAGTATCCCGACAGCATAATTCAAAAATTGAGAAAAGGTTATGAAAAAGAAAACAAAAACGAAAGTGTAAGTCGGATACAAAACATCGAGCGCAACAATTATTTTATCCAAAAACAACTTGTTGAGTTGCTTGGGCTTATCAATACTTGTGAAAACATTTTGTCTTTGATGGACGAAAAAGCCTTAAAAGAAAAAAGCAAAGTTCTTGCAATGACTCACGAAAACAAAGTTGAGATAGAGCGGTGTTGCAACAATCCATGCAACTTGGATACATTCTACTATTCTACTGGTCGACCTTGTTTTGACCCTTGTATGAGATATTGCGATTGTGAGTGGCAGATCATAAACAAAATTTTGTTTTTGATGACTATAAAAAATATGCCTATCTCTCAATTATTATTGTTTGATTTGCTTAGATGTAGGATAAATGTTTTGCAAAAAGTGGGGTATGAAAAAAAGGCTGACTGATGTCGGTTCTTTTTTGTTTTTGGGAAGACCTACTAAAATACAATTATTAATAATTGTAAAAATGTGCTTATTATGTTTTTTGAATTTGTTTGCTTGTGATATAATAGGGCAGAGAAATGGAGAAAACTAATGAGAATATTACATACAGCGGATTGGCACATTGGCGCTCACACTGACGACTTGGATCGTAGTGAAGAGATAAAACTCGCTCTTAGTGAGATAATCAAAATTGCCAAAGAAAAGAAAGTAGATATGGTTTTGATTGCGGGTGACATTTATGACACACTTGTTCCGTCAGCCGAGTCGGAAAACCTTTTGTATAATACATTGAGCCAACTTAGCAACAATGGCGACACAGCAGTTGTTGCTATCGCGGGCAATCATGACGAACCTAAGCGTCTTTCCAACGCTAGTGTTTTTGCCAGCCGATTTAACATATATTTGGTCGGATATTATGATGACATTATTATTCCTACTCCAAATACTGGCAGAAATATATATGCTACCGAATGTGGTAAAGGTTATATCAAGTTTAAGACAGTAAGCGGTGAAAAAGCGGTTGTTGTTTGTTTGCCATATCCGTCTTTTTATAGATACAGAGAAGTCAAAAAAGAAAATGACAATCTAAATGATAGTATTAAAAAGTGGATGTCAGAAGGTGTCAGCAAATTTGGTGACGATTCGATTAATATTTTTATGACTCACATATTGTCTTATGGCAATAGCGATGACAAGAGCGACAATCTATTTGTAAATTCGCCTTTCCCTTTTGTAGACAATAGCGTGTATAGTTCGCGTGCACATTATACTGCACTTGGACACATTCACAAATATATGTGCCTAAATGCGGAGCGTAATGTTTACTATTCGGGCTCGATCCTAAATACTAATTTTTCACCAAACAACGACATTGAAAAATGGGTTAATGTGGTGGATATAGACGCTAAAAACGGTGTTACAAATATTGAAAAGATAGAGTTGCCTGCAAAAAAACTTCTAAACTTTGAAGGCAAAGATATAGACAGACTTGAATCGTTTTGTAAAGAGCACAAGGATGATTATGTAAAGGCGGTCATAACAAGCGACCACTCTTATGATTACAACGACCTAAAAGAGCTTAGAAAAAGCAATCCAAACCTTGTTACATTGAGTATAATCACTGACGAAATCCGTGAACTTAAAAATGTTGAGAGCAAAAAAGACCTTACAAATAGCGAAATATTTGACAAGTTTGTAATGGCTAAAAAGGGCGAAAAGCCAAAGCCCGAAGTTAAAGAATTATTTTTAAAATTGATGGGGGAAAGTCTATATGAAGCCGATTAATTTGAAAATAAAGGGTATAAATAGTTATGTGTCAGAGCAAGAAGTTTGCTTTGATAAGTTGAGCGAAACAAATTTGTTTGGTATCTTCGGAGAGACCGGTAGTGGCAAAACTACAATTTTGGATGCGATAGTTATTGCTTTGTATGGCACAAGCGACCGCGAAACTATGGCAAACCTTATAAATGTCAATACAAAAGATGCGTATATAAAGTTTGTGTTTGAGTGCCAAAATCAAAACAAGGCCAAAATTTATGAAGTTACACGCTCGTACAAACTTAGAAAAAGTGGTGTAAAGAGCGAAGCATTGCTTGTCGATAAGAAAACAGGCAAAGTGCTTGCCGATATGACAGATAAAGTAAACGAAGAAATATTAAAAATTATCGGCTTTGGCAAAAAAGAATTTACAAAATGTATCGCATTGCCACAAGGAGAATTTGATGCATTTTTGCTAGACACACCGGCAAATCGTAAAAAGACAATCGCAAAGTTGTTTAATATTGAGCATTTTGGCTCGGTTCTTAATGACAAGTTAAAACGCCACAAGGATATGGTGACTTTGTCAAAACTTAATTTGCAAGACAAAATTGCGATGTATGGTGATGTTAGTGACGAGAAGATCAGAATTTTGACCGAAGGACTTGGTGAAACTAAAAAGGCTTTGGCGTCGACAACAAAAGCACTTGAAAAGGATAAGATCGCCTTTGATATTATGTGCGAAGACTATCAAAACAACCAAAAACTTATAAATGCAATGGCACAACTTCAAGTGTTGAAGAGCGACGAAAAAGACATTGACTATTGTCGCAAACAAGTCGAGTTTACTGAAAAGTATGGCGATTATTTGTTGTATTTCAATAAAAAAGAATTGTGTGAAAAATCTATTGTTGAATTTAAGGACGCATTGAAAGCAGACCAAGCCACACTTATGGGTTACAACACCGAATACAATAAAGTTGTAGCCGAGATTGAAAGTTTGCTTAATAAAAACAAATCAATAGAAACTGGCATCAATCAAGGCAAAGATACTCTTATGAAGTACAATTTGCTTAATGCAAAACTTAAAAATGCGATAGACACCAAAAGCAAAATCGTGCTAGAAAGCAATTCGCTTTTGGTTGAAATTAAGGAAATTAAGTCAAAACTAAATGAGTATCGCAAAACTATTGAAGTCGAAAAAACGCACTACAAAAATTTGCAAAACAGCATTTTTGACAATATGGACATTCTCGACAAAATCAACGAGTGTCGCAATAGTATGACCCAAGAGAGTTTTCTTGACTTTTTGTCGTACATAAAAACAATTATCACAACAGATTCGCTTTACGAAGTAAAACAATACAATATTTTTGATGAGATCAAGCATATGTATGGTTGTATCGACGAATATGACAGCGTGACTAGAAAGAATCTTACAAACATCAAAAATGATATGAACACCTTTGAAAATATGGGTGGAATTGACGAATTGCAAAATCGTGTTGAGAGCAAAAATGTGGAGCTTAATCGTGAGTGTGATAGCATTGAAGAAGTGCTAAATGACGCAAAGAAGCGCATTATTGTGAGCGAAACTCAAATCGCCGAGAAAGAAAGCCAAGTCACCGCTTACAAAAACGAAGGACTTGAATGTGATATAGAAGTAAAGAAACTACGAATCGAGATAAAAGAATTAGGCGATATAGATAAATTGAAAGTTCTTGAAGACGAATATCGTCAAAACGCTGAAAAGATCGCCCAACTTGAAACACAAAGGACAAAGATTGTTGAAGACAGAAATAATATAAATGTCAATATTGAAGTAAATCTAGTTCAAGTAGAAAACTTTGAAGAGATGTTGAAAGATGTCAAAGCAAAGATTAAAAAACTTGGCATTAAGACAGTTAATGATGCGATAGACGACATCAACTTGCATCTTGATGAAAACGAACTAATAGCGACAAAACAAAAGATAAAAGACTATGAAAATGCGATTGTGTCTCAAAACGCCATAATCGAACAACTAAAAGGTGTGTGCCGAAATACTGGTGTCAGTCAAAAAGTGGTCGAGAAAGCGCAAGCCGAACTTAAAAACAAAGAGCAAGAAGAAAAAGATTTGAGTATCAAATATGCTCTTGATAAGTCCGAAATTGAAACCTTGAAGTCAAATTTGACTAAGGTCAAGGCATTAAACAAAGAACTTGATAAAGTCAAATCCGAATTGTCCACCGCACTCGAACTTGAAAGTTTGATCAAAAACGGCAGTTTGCTTGACTATGTAAGCGAAGAGTATATGTATCTTGTTACTGATTTTAGTAATAAATATGTGTACAATATGAGTAAAGGCAAATATTTATTGAAGTATGATGGTGAGTTTTATGTAATCGACAACTTCAATGGCGGTGTCACTCGTGGCGTCAAAACATTGTCAGGTGGTGAGCGCTTTATAATCTCATTGTCGCTTGCACTAGGAATTTCGCAATCGATTGCAATAAACAACAATCGACCTTTCAATTTCTTCTTTATAGACGAAGGATTTGGAAGCCTAAGTGAAGGTTATATTGAAAATGTGTTGCTTGCATTTGACTCATTGATAAGACTAAACTTTACAGTAGGATTTATATCCCACGTGGAAAAAATGCAAGAGTACATCAACAATCGTATTGTTGTCACTAAAAACAACAATGAAGAAGGAAGTATAATCAAACAATACTATTAATATCAATCATAAATAAAAAGTGTCACAAATATAATATTTCGAAAGGAAGGAATATTATGAAAAAGAAAATTGTGGCACTTTTATTTTTGTTTTTAATGGCCCCAGTATTTGCTACTGGCTGTGCAAGTAAAAACGAGAAAGAAATAAAAAAAGCATCTAAAAATATAGATGAGTACAATATTAGTATGACTTTTGATGACTACAAGTTGAGTGCAAAACAATCTACTACATATATAAATAAATCAGATGATGTCATGACCGAAGTGTACTTGCATTTGTATCCACAAAGTTTTAGACGCGACGCAAAAAATAGTCCCGTAGGCAAAATGTACACTAAAAAAGCATATCCAAATGGCGAAAGTTATTGTGATTTTACTATAAGCAGTATTTTAGTAAATGGGGTCGAACATGGCGTGTACTATACAGGTTCAGATGATGACATCTTACAAATAACTCTTGATGCGGACTTGTATCCAAACGAAAAAATAGACTTGAAGTTTGAATACAATATGACTATCCCAAATGTGCTACATAGATTTGGCTATGGCGACAATACAATCAATATTGCCAATTTTTATCCTATAATGTGTGTGTATGAAAATGGCTGGATTAAAGATGGATACAATAGCAATGGTGATCCGTTTTATAGCAATCTTGCAAATTATAATATAGAGTTGACGACAAATAATAAGTACAAAGTGGCAACAACTGGTGAGATATTGTCAAAAACTAGCACATATGAAAATGACACATATAAAATTAAAGCGCGTGCAGTAAGAGATTATGCTTGTGTGCTAAGTGAGAAATTTGAAACTGTAAGTGAAAAAGTAGGAGACACTACAATCACTTACTATTATTATGATGATGTAACTCCAAGAGAGAGTCTTAAAGCCGGAGTCGATGCGATAAAAACATTTAGTGAAAAATTTGGTGCATATCCATATAGCACATTTAGTATTGTAAAGACAAACTTTATTCATGGCGGAATGGAATATCCAACACTAGTGTATATATCAGATGCGGTGACTGATGTGGGGGACTATAAAAATGTTATAATCCACGAAACAGCACATCAATGGTGGTATGGTCTAGTCGGAAGCAATGCGTTTAGATGTGGGTGGTTGGACGAAGGACTTACAGACTTTTCGACAGCACTTTTCTATAAATACAATCCTGACTACAATATAAAGTTTGAAGATGTTATGAAAAACACAACAAACAGTTTTGTAACATTTGTTGACTTGTATACAAGGGTGCTAGGAGATATAGACACATCAATGCTTAGAGCGGTTGATGACTACAAGACCGAGCCCGAATATGTATATATCTCATATGTCAAAGGGGCTTTGCTCTTTAATGACTTATACGAACTTCTGGGCGAAGAAAAATTTTTAAAGGTGATGAAAGAGTATTTGAAGACATATAAGTTTAAAAATGTAAATTATGAAAACTTAATCGGCATCGTAGAAATAGTTACTAAGACCGATATGGATAGTTATTTTGATAGTTGGCTACAAGGCAAAGTAGTGATTAAGTCAATCGAATAAAAAGACCTGAGTGGTCTTTTTATTTTGTAAAAAACGGATCAAAATACTTTTTGTTTTTTGAAACACGATCTTTATAAATAATGAGAAACGCGCCTAAGGAAATAAATGGAAAACTTTTGTCTGTGCTTTACAAAAAGTGAAAAATTGTGTTATTATACTAAGTTCACAAAGGAAAAATATGAGAGTATGTACATTAGCAAGTAGTAGTAAGGGAAATTGTACAATTGTATACACTGAAAAGACAAAAATACTTATTGACATTGGTATCACCCTTGACGACTTGGAAACAAAACTTAATAAACTTAATATTAATCCAAATGACATAACCGCTATAATAAACACACACGATCACAGCGACCACATAAAAGGCATAGGCAGTTTTATGCGCAAATACAAAAACACTTTGCTGTTTTGTTATTGTGATAGTTATGAAAGTGTCCTTTCAAAAATAGGCAGAGTGGATAAAAGTCATGTTGTGGCTTTTGTTGACGAGCCGTTTGAGATAGGGGATATGGAAATTACTCCTTTTAGGCTTCCGCATGACGCAACAAGTTGTGTAGGTTTTAGTGTGAGAAGCGGTGAGAAAAAGATGAGCATAGCCACTGACCTTGGGCATATCACAAACGAGATTATCGAAAATTTGCTTGATAGCAGACTAGTTATTTTGGAAGCCAATCACGACGAAACTATGCTAAGAAACAACCCAAAATATAGTTATATGTTGAAAAATCGTATTCTTGGGCCAAATGGGCATTTGAGCAATATCACTAGTGCAAAAGTAGTGGGAAGGCTTGCCCAATATGGCGTAAAACAAGTGATTTTGGCGCACTTGTCGGAAGAAAACAACACGCCTGACTTGTGCTATTCGACTGTTTGTGAGTATCTTAATAGTATCGGCATTGTTGAAGGTCAAAACATAAAAATCTGTGTTGCGCCTGCACATAATATAGGCGGAATATTTTTGCTTAAATAACACAAAATAAAGACAACCGAAAGGTTGTTTTTTATTTTACACATTAAGGACGGAATGATGAAGAAAAAAATACTTGCAGTGGCAGTTTTGGGCACAATGAGTCTTATGTTTGCTTCGTGCAAAACTGCTGGAAATGTATCTGAAAACAGTGATATAAAGCCACTAAACGAAGTTTTGATAAGTGCGCAAAATTATGAAGATACTAGCACTCTTGCCGAGAGCGTAACTCCTGCGATAGTCGGAATTACATCGACCGATAGCACTGGCGAGAGCGTGGGGAGTGGCGTGTGCATAGCGTCCAGTGGATACATACTTACAAACGCTCATGTGCTACTAAATCCGAGTTATGTAAATGTGCACTTGTCTAATGGTGAACAAGGCAAAGCCACTCTTGTTTGGCAAGACGAAAGCCAAGATATCGCGGTCATCAAAACATCGCTCACTTTGCCTTATCTTACACTTGCGGGCATAGACGACATAAAGGTCGGAGAAGATGTTTTGGCGGTGGGAACTCCGCTTACTCTTTCATTAAAACACACTTTCACAAAGGGCATAGTCAGTGCGCTTAATCGCACACTTCGAGTCAACAATCTAGCGGGCGAGAGTCTAATGCAAAATCTAATCCAGCACGATGCCAGCCTTAATCCTGGGAACTCAGGTGGCCCACTGATAAACAATCGTGGCGAAGTTATGGGGATAAACACTTTAAAAATAAGCGGTGGCGAAGGAATAGGATTTGCTATTCCTGTAAAAAGTATCGCAAGCGCCCTAAACAATATTATCAGCGACCCTGAATACTCGACACCATATTTGGGAGTGTATGGGCTTGATAGCGAAATAGCAAGTTATTATGGAAAAACCGCCCAAAACACCGGTGTGTATATTATTGATGTTTCGGCAGTAAGTCCCCTAAAATCGTGCAATATGTGCGGTGGCGAAGTTATTACAAAGTTTAATGGCGAAGTGGTGTACAATATGCTTGATCTAAGAAATGCACTATTCAAATGTAAAAGTGGTGACAGAGCCACTATCGAATATATTCAAAATGGAATACTTAAAGAAGTTGAAGTAAACCTAATACAAAAGGAAGTCTAAGGACTTTCTTTTTTGTCGTGTTATGGTCGAAAAATGTAAGATGCGATTAAAGGTGGATATTAGTACTTGATTTTTTGTTATTATTAAAATATAATAATTATATGAGAAAAAATAACGACAACACAAAATTAGGTTTTAAAAATTATTATACACTAACCGATGGATTAAAGGTGTTTTTTTACGCCATTCTTTTAAGCATCGTGATGAGCCTTGTAATAACTATCTTGTTTACAATCGTGGCAAGCATAATTGGCATGGGTTTTTACGAGTTTACTGCCACACAACTTGGACGATATTTGATGGTTATTGCAATGTCGGTGGCATATCTTGTACTTTACTTTGTCTACAATAAGAAAAATAAAGTTCAAAATTTTTCAACCTTAAATTTAAAAACAAAAGTAAATCCACTTGTTTTGGTGTTTAGTATTGTTTTGGCGGTTGCATGCGTATTCTTGTTTGAGCCTATTACTTCGCTTATACTTGACGGACTTTCGGCAATCGGCTTTAAGGTCGAAGGTGACTTGACATATCAAATGGATACTTGGTGGCGTGTTATTCTTGGCATTATTGCCTATGCGCTTTTGCCTGCTTTTGCCGAAGAAGTGCTTTTTAGGGGAGTTGTACAAAAGGGCTATGCCGGCAGATGTACTGCTTTTTGTACCATCTTTATGTCGACCGCTAGTTTTGTGATTATGCACGGCAGTCTTCAACAATTTGTTTATCAAATAGTGCTTGGCATTGTTTTGTCGAGCCTTGCTTACTATATGGGCAGTGTGCTATATAGTATGGTTTTCCACTTCGTCAACAACTTGACTGTTGTGGTCATATCGCTAGTAGGCGCACCTAGATATATGGAAGAAGGCTTTTATTATCTTAACAAATTCTGGGGATATTTCCTTCCTTTTGTGTTTATGCTAGTGGGCGCGGGACTAATTGTACTACTAGTATGGATACTTCGCATACAATATAAGAAAACAAACAATACTGATGTGACCATCGAAGGTGACAATATCATTATTGAAGAGCAAGAAACTCGTTTGACCTTGAAAAACCTTTCTAGCAAAATTTACCTTCAAGAAAAATTGTATTTCTATCTTGGCTGGGTTTCGGCGGTCGTGATTTGGGTCATAAACACTTTGGGGTACTTTTAAAAAATGTATACAAATATCGAACAATCCAACAAATCAATATTTAAAACCTACTTGGTGTACTTTATATCCATGTTGATGTTTTGCGCGATAAGGATAGCGGTCAGCGAAGGTTTTTTGAGTGAACTTGGGGCTAGGTGGCAGGATATTATTTCGACCATCATCATACAAGGCATATTTATGTTTGGATTGCCACTTGTGCTATACTCGTTGTTTTTAAAAACAAAACCAAAAAATGTTTTCAAAACCTGCAACTATCGACCAGTAAACACTGCAACAGTTTTTATCTCGCTTGGCCTTGGAATCTGTATGTTTTTTGTCAACATCGCAGTTTCGGCTGTCTTTAACGGGATAATCTCCTTTTTCGGATATCAAACTCCTGTTTCGTTTGGTGCGACAGCCGAAGTTAGTGCGACTATCCCAAACTTCTTGCTTGATGTGGTTTTGGTGGCGATTTTGCCGGCACTTTGCGAAGAGTTTTTGCATAGGGGGCTATTGCTTCAAGGAACAAAACACGGCGGTTTTACAAAGTCGATTATAATAAGCTCGGTGCTATTTGGACTTATGCACCTAAACATTTCGCAAGTGAGTTATGCGATTGTTTTGGGCATGGTTATGGGTTTTGCATCGGTTGTTGCCAAAAACATTTGGGTGCCTATCATTATGCACTTTACAAACAACTTTATAAGTGTTTATCTTGATTATGCGACTGTAAACGGCTGGATAGGTTGTAAGTTTTATGACAGACTTACATTGCTTTCGCACTCGTCAATGATTGTGATTTTCATCGTATGTTTTATTGCACTGCTTGCCATTGCAAGTTTGATGATTTATCTTATCCTTCAACTATTTAAGCAAAACATATTGTTGAAAGTAAACAAGGCTATCAGTGCAGTTTATGACGACAACGAAAATGCAAACACAAACGACCCTATTCTTACACAAAAGAGTGCAATGCTTCAACAAATGCTTGAAGAAAACACTTTGCTAAATCTAAACTACGAAGCGATGAAAAGTCCTATTGAGATAGTTATGCCAAAACAAAAGGTCGTCTATAAGACCACATTCAAAGACAAAATCTTTTTGTATGCAAGTTTGATTTTGGGTGGAATTGTGACCTTGTTTACATTGATATGGGGCTTTATTTAGGAGAAATATGAAGATAAACATTGTTTGTGTCGGAAACATAAAAGAAAAATACTTTTTGGATGCTTGTGATGAGTATTTGAAAAGACTTAGTAAATTTCATAGTATAACAGTGACCGAAGTTGCCGAAGAAAAACTTGGCAAAAATGCCAATGCAGGCGACATTGATAAGGTCAAAGAAAAAGAAAGTGAACGCATTGAAAAACATCTTAAAGGTCACACTATTTTGCTCGATGTAAAAGGTGCAAAATATACAAGCGAAGAGTTTTCTAAAAAACTTGACAATCTACAAAACACAACATCGACAATCACTTTTGTAATAGGTGGGAGTTATGGTGTGAGCGAAAACTTTAAAAATAGGTGTGACGACAGACTAAGTTTTTCGGCTTTTACATTTCCGCACCAACTTATGCGTGTGATTTTGCTCGAACAAATTTATCGTGCGACCACAATTTCAAACAATATCACTTATCACAAATGAGGCTACTATGGATTATATGAACGAAGCGCTAAAACTGGCTGAAAAAGCATATGCAAATGGCGATATTCCAGTCGGCGCAGTTATTGTGAAAGACGGCAAGATAATAGCCAAAGGATATAATAAGAAAAACAAAAATGGCAATCCACTATGCCACGCAGAGATTATTGCAATCAACAAAGCGTGCAAAGTTGTCGGTGATTTTAGATTGCAAGACTGCGATATGTATGTGACCAAAGAACCTTGCATTATGTGTTTTGGGGCGATACTAAGCGCTAGAATAAAACGAGTGTTTTATGGTGCAAGCGATCTAAAATATGGTGTTGTGGACAATGCTGACAAATTGAAATTTAATCACAAATGTGAGTGGATTAAAGGCGTAAATGAAGCAGAATGTAGCGCTATATTAAGTCGTTTTTTTAAAGAATTAAGGGACAATAATAATGCAAATTGAAGTAGAAAAAGAGTTTTTGATTTCAATAGATAGACCTAGTGTTTTTGTGCTCATTTTAAAACCCAAAAAGGATTATGAGATTTTGGGCGCAACATGTTCGGAGTGGGTGAGCGATGCGACAAAAGGTTTTAGTAGCGCAGTTGTCGAATATGACGGTTCCGATATTGCTACTTTTGCAAAAAAGTTCACAAACGATGCGTCATATATTGTCGTGTTGTCGGGCGCACTTCCGCTTCTGACATCGGGCGTGTTTTCGGGTCTTGTCGATTATTGCTTGTTTAAAAATGTAAACGCTTGCAAGTTTTGGGGTGGTGCAGTTTTTAATACAAAATATCTTCGCACTACAAACAATGTTTTCTATGATAGCATATACTCGCAAAACGAAGAAGACTTTTATATTGTCGAAAATGCCACACAACGAAACCGCGCATTTGAAATTTTGCGAAATCGCATTATCGAATTTCATATGCAAAATGGTATTGATATCAAAAACTGCAAAAATGTGGTTATTGAAAAATATGTCGACATTGAGCCTAATACAACAATACTTGGCGGAAACAATCTTAAAGGTTATACAAAAATAGAAAAGGGTGTTATTTTAAAAGAAAACAACATTGTAGCGGACAGTCGAATTGGCGCGTCAAGTTGTGTTGCTGAGAGTGTCATAGAAGGAAGTGACATCGGCAAAGACTGTATAATAATGCCATATTCGCACATAGAAAAGTGCACACTTGGCAATAATGTTGTTGTGAGTGGAAACACAAGTTTGAGCGGTCGAAAGATAAAAGACAACAGAAAAATCTAACATAGGAGAAAAATATGATAGCAATAATAGGGCTAGGAAATCCTGATGCAATGTATCAAAACACATATCACAATACAGGCTTTAATGTGGTGGATATGTTTGCAAAACAACATAATGTGTCTTTGAGTAAATTTAAGTACAGCGGAAGATATGGCGAGTGCAAAATAGGTCGAGAGAAAGTTATGATACTCAAACCTATGACATATATGAACAACAGTGGCAAGGCAGTTAGTGAGTTGGTATCAAAACTAAAACTTCCGCTAAGTAGAGTTATCGTGGTGTATGATGATATAGATTTGCCCGTGGGAGTGCTTAGATTAAGGGCAAGTGGCAGTGCAGGAACACACAATGGAATGCGAAGTATAGTGTCAATGCTTGGAAGCGAAGCATTTCCGCGTTTGAGAGTGGGTATTGGTCGCAATGACAATATGCAACTAGCCGACTATGTTTTGAGCAAAATATCTCCACTTAATATGTCGATTTACACAAAAACAGCATATCCGCTAGCGGTCAAAACACTTGACGCATGGATAGAAAATGATTGCAACACAGAAAAGGTGGACATCACAAGACTAGTATGATAGACAAAATATGTAAAAAGGGTGGTCTTATAGACACACTTATTAGTTCAATAGAGCGGGGCGAAAAAGTCAGTGTATTTGGCTGTGGCCTTGGCGAAAAACTAAACATTGCTCTTAGTAGCAATGCTTTTATTTTGTATGTTGCAAGTGATGAAAGACAAAGTATTGTTGAAGAAAAACTAAAATGTGCAAATTTGCGCTGTGAAACTATAAGTTATAATCCAAGCCTTAGTGGCATCTTTAATCATAAAAAATTGATAGAAATACTTTACAAAATTATTAATGACGAAATTGATGCGCTTGTGTGCAATCCAATTATGCTAACATCGTTTTTGCCAAGCAAAGAGTATCTAATGAGCCATATGTTCACTATATCAAAGGGTGATACAATAGAACTATCAAAAGTGGTTTCGCATCTGACATCTCTTGGATTTGAAAGGGTAGACTATGTGGATAGCGACAATATGTTTAGTGTAAAGGGTGACACTATCGACCTTATGACAGATGGCAAATATTATCGCCTTATGTGGGATTGGGACAAGCTTGAAAAGATAAAAGAATGTGATGCCATAAGCCTTATCCCTTCATGTGAATTGGATTCGATTAATCTAAAATGCAGTGGTCTATTTGATGTGGACACTACAAAACTTAATAATTTTTATATAAAAACTAAAAATCAAAAGATAAAAGATTTTATAGATGAAAATCGCAACAGAGTAAATAGTCTGCTATGGTTTTTGCCATTTAGTAGTGACTTATTGTCAAAAATATATGATTTTGTGCCAAATAGTGTTGTGTTTTTTGATGATGTCAAATCGAATTTTGAAACATTTAAAAATGATGTGGACATATTTAATCAAGAAATAAAAGATGGCATCAAATCTGGTGAATTTTGCGAACTTCACAAAAATCTAATAATGGATAGTGCTATCGATTTTAGTGATCATGCGGTAGTTGGATTTCAAAACATAACAAATGCAAATCGACTATTTAGCCCTAATCGAGTATTCAATTTTAAAAGTATGCCGTCGATTAGTTATCATAGCAAGTGGGAGGTACTTGCGCTTGATGTAAGCACTCGTCCTTCAAACTCTGTTCAAATTTTGTATGTCAAGTCAAATGAAAATGCAAATCGAATAGCCGAAGTTTTTGACAAGCATCATATTGCTTACAATATCACTTCGAGTGCATACAAGGTGCAAAGTGGGGTCAATCTTGTAACAAAATCTGGTGGAATATCGTGCGCATTTGTAGATGAAAACATCTACATTTATAGTAGCGATGACTTGTGTGGGGCTGTAAAAAAAGTCGAAAACAAAAACTTTGCTTCTTTTGATATGACTTTGCCTGAGAAAAATGACATTGTTGTGCACAATATATATGGTGTGGGCAGATGTCTTGGGGTGGAGTGTCTTACACTTAGCAATGCTTCACGCGATTATGTGATTATCGAATATAAAAACAACGACAAATTGTATTTGCCAGTTGAAAACATAAATCAAATTAGTAAATACATTGGTGGTGACAAGTGTCCGCCTCTCAACAAACTTGGAAGCAATGACTTTTTAAAAACCAAAGAAAAGGTCAAAACAAAAATCAAAGAAATGGCATTTTCGTTGGTTGAGTTGTATAAGGCACGCCTTAATGCAAAGGGCTTTGTTTATCCGCACGATGATGAGTTGATGACCACATTTGCTGAGTCTTTTGGCTATACGGAAACTGCCGACCAAGTCAAGGCTATAAATGATATTCGTTTGGATATGGAAGCGGGCAAGGTTATGGACAGGCTGATTTGTGGAGATGTAGGGTTTGGCAAAACCGAAGTTGCTATGAGAGCGGCGTTCAAAACTGTCATCGCAGGCAAACAGGTTGCGTTTATGTGTCCTACCACAATTCTTAGCGAACAACACTACAACACTATTCTCGCTCGAATGAAAGGATTTGGCGTAAGGGTAGAAGTGTTAAATAGATTTAAAAGTGCGACCGAGTGTCAAAAAATATATGAAAAAGTGCAAAATGGCGATGTTGACATTGTAGTAGGTACGCACAAACTGCTAAATAAAAACATCGTCTACAAAAATCTTGGACTTTTAATACTTGACGAAGAACAAAAATTTGGTGTTGAAGCAAAAGAAACGATTAAAGAGTTGCGTCAAAATATAAATGTTTTGACATTGAGTGCGACACCTATTCCGCGCACACTTAATATGGCGTTGTCTGGGATAAGGGATATTTCAGTCATCGAAACACCGCCAATTTCGCGTATTCCGACCCAGGTTCAAGTATGTGAGTATAGTGACATCATTTTGAAAAATGCAATTATGCGCGAAATTGACCGAGGTGGGCAAGTGCTTGTTGTTTACAATCGGATTGAGCGTATATATGAGTGGGCTGGAAAAATCAAAAATCTGTTGCCGATGGATGTAAACATTGATGTTGCACACGGGCAAATGGAAGAGAAAAAGCTCGAAGACGCCATAATGAAATTGTACAATGGCGAAACTCAAATACTTTTGAGTACAACACTTATTGAAAATGGTGTTGATTTGCCAAATGCAAACACATTGATTGTTATTGATGCGGACGAGTTGGGGCTTTCGCAGTTGTACCAACTTAAAGGCAGGATTGGGCGAAGTGACCGCCAAGCGTATGCATATTTCACTTATAGAAAAGACCTGCTTAACGAAACTGCATACAAGCGCCTGGAAGCGATTAGCCAATTTACAGCCATGGGAAGTGGTTTTAAGATTGCATTAAGAGACCTTGAAATAAGGGGTGCGGGCAATGTTCTTGGGGTCGAACAGCACGGGCATATGCAAAAGGTCGGCTATGCTATGTATATCCAACTTCTCAACGAAGCAGTGACCGAACTTAAAGGCGGACTTTCAAAATCAGTGCACGAAGTCCGCGTGGAAACATCGTACAATGCGTACATTCCTAGTGATTATATTTCAAACTACAATGCGCGAATTTCAGCATATATGAAGATAAGTAAAGTGTCGTCGCTAGACGAATATATGGCTTTATATCGTGAGTTGTGCGATGCATTTGGCGATATGCCAAATGAGGCTAACGACCTAATAAAAATCTCGCTTATCAAAAACTTGGCGCAAAAAATGGGCGCGGAGAAAGTTGTTATTAAAAAAGACGAGTGCAAGATAGTGTTTGGGCATATTGATGATGTCAAGGATTATGTCGACGACTTAAAACTCGTGCCAAATGTCGTATTAGAAGCCGAAACTATGCCTATAATTGTAGTGAAGACAAATATGGGTGAAAATATTTTGGACAAGGCTCAAAATTTTTTGGAATTATGTACAACATAGTGCGAGATATTTCTTGCCTAAAAGGTTATTTTCTTATATAATAATCTAGACTTATATTACTATGGGAGATTTTGGCGTGAAAAAGATTTTTACAATTTTATGTGCGCTTATGCTAAGTGTAACTCTCTTTGCGGGTTGCAATTTGACTACACTTAACAAAGCGAAGTATTATAAAACAGTAGTTGTGACTGTGGAAGGAGACGAAAACCATAAGTCCTACAATAAAAAGTACACTCGTGAAGACTTGATGAATGCATTCTACAACTACTCATATTCAAATGTAAACAATGGTTCGAAGACAGCGGAAGAAGGATTAAACGAAGCAAAAGACTCGATGATCGAAAGAGATTTGCTCGTAAACTTTATCAAATCTGAGTATTTTGACAAAGGTATCTTGACTCTTACTGAAGAAGACAAAAACAACATTCGATATGAGGTGTTTAGTTATATTCAAAAGCAAATATACACTCACGAAAACACAGTAAGAGAAGAGTGGGATAGAGTGCTTACACACGACCACGATGACAGCGAAACAAGTAGTGACGAAGAAAAGTCGCTAAGAGCTGAGTATTCGCCATATACAGCAAGCATTGAGCCAATATATGACGATCAAAACAATGTGACCGGTTTTGTAAATGTAAAAGCAAAAGACGGCACAAATGTAAAATTTACTGTTCCTGAAAAATTGCAAGATTTTATCCACATAACAGACGAAGATGTTTCGGCAGAAGCATATGCAAGATATGTTTCCGAATTGCAAAAAGCGGCTAAAAGTTTTGGAAAAAGCACAAAAGAAGCTGATGTAA
Source organism: uncultured Clostridia bacterium (assembly GCA_937925475.1). Classification (GTDB taxonomy): domain Bacteria; phylum Bacillota; class Clostridia; order Christensenellales; family UBA1242; genus UBA11490. The sequence continues at coordinate 62,171 of CALEWH010000022.1, read as the reverse complement.
TTAATGCCGAAATTGATAGATTGACAAAGATAATCACTGAAAACAAGTACATCTCTATTTATCAAGACTGGTGCACAAACACACAAAAATTTGTAGATGTAAATGGCACTCAAACACTTAAAGCTGATGTTATAGATAGTGTTCTTACTGAGTACAGAAAACAATATGCAAGTCAAAAGAAACTATATGCTAGTCAAAATGGTGGAGAAGAAGCATATCACAAGGCAATGGCTGGCGATGATGTTTCGGGTGTATACTATCACCCAGACTACGGCAATGGTGCCGAATATATGTATGTATCGCACATTCTTATAAAGTTTAGCGATGCACAAAAGAAAGTCGTAGAAAATTTGAAATCCGAACTTAAAAACGGAACAATTTCACAAGCATACTACGATACAAAAATGGAAGAAATAATCGACCGCACTCCTGTAACATATGAGGAAAACGGTGTTACAAAAACAACCAATGCTCAAAGCGTATATGACAAAGTAACAAACTATGTAAACAACAATGCTGGTGATTCAGACTATGAAAAGAAGGCTGAGTTGTTTAACGAAATGATATATATGTTTAATGACGACGAAGGCATTATGAACAAAGATTTTGCCTATGTAGTCAATCTTGATGCAAATGTAACTGACAAAATGGTTAAAGAATTTGCTGATGCGTGCAGAAAGCTTAACACTGAAAAGGGCGTGGGCGGAATGGACAAGGTTGTAAGTGAATATGGTATCCATATCATATTCCACGCAGGACTTGTTACTTCGGCAGATCCAGAAGGTATGACTAGTCAAGAACTTCTTAATGCACTTGTTGGTCACAAGACTCAACTTAGCAGTCAAAAAACATTGTTCAACCTTGTATATGACTCACTAAATTCGAGTAGTGCAGATAGCCGTACAACAGATATGGTCGAACAAGCAAAAGGATATGTTACAGTGACTGTTTATACAAAGAAGTATAAGAGTTTGCTTAAAAACTAATAATTAAAAAGTGTCGAAAGACACTTTTTTTTGTTGTCGATTAAAGCGTCAATTAGTATATGATTTCATAACAATATGACAAAATATATCACACTTATGGACATTTGAATTTAAAATGTTTATTTATTATTGTATAATAAATAAAAAATCCGTTGTTTGAGTATTTTTGCTTTGACACATTGGTTATTTAGTGATATATTTTTATTGAGGTTTTTATGGCTAAAAATGATAAGGACAATTTAATAAAAGACCAAAATGCCGAAAAAGAATTAAAACCGCAAGAAGATAAGGAAGACGATAAAGAATTTGCCGATAGTGAGTTTGTAGTATATAAGGACTCTTACGAAGAGCAAAACATATCTGAGCAAGAGAAAAAACTTAGCGAAAAGATACTTACAGATTCGACTGTCAAAGTGCTAGAAAATCGCACAAACAAGAGCAAAATCATCAACATTTGTTTCTTTATAGTCAGCATATTCATTCTTGTAGGCACGCTTTTGTATCAACGAAACAAGTATGGTGTGGCGGATATCACGACCCTTACAGGTGTCAAGTATAGATATATCTTTTACATCTTGGGCTTGTTTGCTTTGATTATGTTGTTTGACTCACTTCGCACACACATTTTGATATTTAAAGCGACAAAACTTCATCGACCATTTTTGAGTTATAAGTCGACTGCAATATGTAGATATTATGATTGTATTACACCATTTTCCTTTGGTGGCCAACCTTTTCAAATCTTCTATCTAAATAGCAGGGGAGTAAAAGCAGGCATTGCTTCTAGTGTTCCACTAGCAAAATATATGTTTTCTCAAATATCATTTTGCATTATCTCAGTGATTATGCTTATCATCGGAATAAGCAAATACAACGAGAGCGTCGAAGTTGTGGTTACACTATCCATTATTTCGCTTTGTATTTCATTGTTTTTCTTAATTGTGATTATATTCTTGTCAATGAGCAAGCGTGTAGCACCAAAGATTACAATGAGTTTTATAAAACTACTTCACAAATTGAAGATAGTAAAAAATCCAAAACTTACTTTTACTAAAATAATAAGACAAATTACTGAGTATAGAAGAAGTATAATATACTACTTAAAGAGTTTTTGGACTACACTAATTACTTTTGCATTGTCAGTCCTTATTATACTTTTAAAGGCAACAATTCCATATTTGATATATTGTTTCCTAATCCCTGATCCGACAGTATCATTTGAGCTTATATTTATCAAATTCTTGCTTTGCGAATTGGCTTCTACCTATATTCCTTTGCCTGGTGGAAGCGGTATGGCTGAAATATCGTTTAACTCGCTATTTGCTTCATTGTTCTTAGATAATTCTGGAAGCATATTCTGGGCTCTTCTTATTTATAGGATTGCCACATATTATTTGTATATTTTGCAAGGATTTGTCATCATTGTCTACGATATTGCATATGGTGATAAAAAGAATAAAAAGTTTAAAGAAACAAAACTTATCGAAATGCAACTTAAAGCAAATAAAAAATATAATAGAATAAAATAAAGGTGAAATTAATTTCATCTTTATTTTTTTTGCAAATAAACAATAATTAATTGCCACATACTATATACTTATTGACAAAAAGTGTGTTTTTTGATTTATGTATACAAAACACAAATTGTGTCTATAATTAGATATGAAAAAATTAGTCGGCATTATATTTGTAGGATTTTTGATTCTCACATTGTTTTATGTGAGAGATTTTTCTTATGGTGATAAAACTGTAAAATATGTGTATGACAATGAGTATGGATTGTACACTAGTGAAATAAGTGATGACACTTGTAAGTGCAGTTATATCGAATTGGAAGAGTATGAAATAAGTGACTTTTTACAAAAGTATGATGTAAAAATTGTAGATAAGTATTATATAGATGATATGCTTGTTTATAATGGATATAGTAAGTATTTTGACAAATACTTATATCTTAATGACAATAAATACAATTTGCAAATAGCGTTTTCTGAAAAAGTGCTTGTCGGATATCCACAATTATATTTAGGTTTTTAAAAATAAAAAATCTTTAAAAACTAAGTATAAAGTAGGGTTTTGGTGACAATCATTACATATCAAGGAGGAAAATGTATGTCAAAAAAAGAAAGGTTTGTAAGTTGGATAAAAAATTATGGATACTTAGTATTGTTGGTTGTTGGATTTTTAACATTGTTACTTGTGGTTACTTTTGCTTCTGTATCTAAGGACAACAAAATAAATAAGGATAACAACAAGGAGCAAGTCGATACTAAGCCACTTAGTTTTGGTCTTCCAGTATTAGATGCCACTATTTATAAAGGTTATAGCGGAACTCGTCTTCAATGGAATGCTACTTTAAAACAATATGAAGCGCACAAGGCTATTGACTTTGTTGCAAGTGAAGATAGCAATGTTTTGTCGGTCTTGGACGGAACCATAACTAAGGTGTATTCAAATTATCTTGACGGAACAGTAGTTGAGATCACTCACGAAAACAATTTGAAAAGCATTTATGGGTCATTGGACGAAACTGTCAACTTTAAAGTAGGCGACAAAGTATTGAAAGGTGACATTATCGGAAAAATAAGCAAGTCTGCTAAAAGCGAACTTGATGGTGGGGCGCATTTGCATTTCGAACTTAGAGAAAATGACAAGAAAATTGACCCTACTGCATATCTAAACTTACAAGCAAAATAATTAAAAATGACTACTTATGTGGTCATTTTTTTGTAAAACATATGAAAATTTGCAAAATACACCAATTTGCTTTACACAAGTTGGATTCTTGTTTATAATAAAAACAGAAAATAATTTTGTGGAGGCAGATATGTTTGAAAAGGTAAAAGGATTGCTTGCCAAACAATTAAATATTAAAGGCGACAAAATCGCTCCAAACAGCAAAATTCTAGAAGATTTGGGTGCTGATTCACTTGATGTTGTCGAACTTCTTATGACACTAGAAGACGAGTTTGGAATCACAGTTACTGATGAAGAGGCAGTTACTTTAAAGACTGTAAACGATATTGTGGTTTTGATCGAAAAGAAAACTAAAAAATAAATTAATGATAATATGACACCCGAAAGGGTGTTTTTTTTGTCATATTTCGACAATTTTTGCCATATATACTTAAAAAGGTGGTGGCAAAATGTTGAGATGTGAAGCGCTAGGATACTATCTAGTGGAAAACAATACTACTATAAGAAAAACCGCTCAGGCATACAATGTGAGCAAAAGCACGGTGCACAATGATTTGCAGAAAAAACTTCCGCTTGTAAATCGAGTACTATATCACGATGTTCAAAAAGTGCTATCAAACAATTTTCGTTTGCGTCACATTCGGGGTGGTGAGTCTACAAAAAGGATGTATCAAAAACTTAGACACAAAAAATAAAAGAGCAATGATGCTCTTTTTTGTTTTGATTTTGGTGAATTTTAACATTTGGCTTTGTCTAGCCATTTTTTGTGTGATCTATTTGTCGTTTTTGTCGATATTTTCTTCTTTTTGTGGAGTTTGTTTTGATACAATGTTTTGATAATAATCTTGGATTTGACCTTCAAATTTGTCAAATAAATTGTATCTTTCAGGGTGGGTGATTGCGCCAAACATTCGATCAAATGCAAATGGGATTTGCTCTTCAATATCGCTAATTATTGTTTTGACATACTCTCTTTGAGTGTGTTTGTCCATAGGACAGTCGCTCTTAATTACTGGAAGGGTTTTGCTTGCAGAAATGATGTCCTTTTCATATGTCAAAATAAGTGGTCGGATCACTGTCATGCCAGTGCGGTCAAGATATGTAAGTGGGGCAAAAGTGCTAAGACGACCTTCATAGCAAAGTGACAACAAAAATGTGTGTACTAGATCGTCTGCCGAGTGTCCAAGTGCTAGTTTGTTGCAACCAAGTTCGAGTGCTTTTGTGTTTAACATTCCGCGTCTTAGTTTGCTACATAGACTGCAAGGGTTTTTCTCGTTTCTGCTACGAAAAACGACGTCATAAATGTCGCTAGGAACTACATGATATTCGATGCCTTTTTCTTTGCAAAAATCCTCAACTTTTTTAAAGTTATTTTTGTTGAACATATCGATTGTGATACCGACCACACTAAATTTGTATGGTGCAAAACGCGAGTACATATGCAAAGCGTTTAGGAGTACTAGACTGTCTTTTCCGCCCGAAACCCCAACAGCGATACGGTCTCCATCTTGTATTAAGTTGTATTTGTCGATTGCACGACGAAGTGTAGATAAAATGCGTTGCATAAATTTTCTCCTGCGCACATTATATCACACTGCAAATAAAGTTTGCAATAACAAATTACGCTTGTTTTCGTGCTTTTGGGGCAAAGTTTTGCTGACCAAATATTTTGAAAAATATTGTCGAAAACTATGTATTTGTTTGACTAGACTTTCTTAAATTAATATACTTAATATATTAAAATATATTAATGTATCTTAAAGTTTGCAATTTTGCTTATATTAAACTCAATTTTAGCAAAACTAAGATAAAGAAAAATGGGGAAACAAAATGAAAAAACGAATTGGTCTTATATTTGCAATAATATTTTTCTCAATGTTAGGTTTTAGTGCGTGCGGAAATCCATACAAGAAAATGGGATTTTCTTTGTCGTCCGAACGCGACCTTACTCAAACCATTGAGTTGTATCTAAATAAGAGCGAAGGTGCGACAGAGTATGACAAAAAAGATTCGTTTGTCATCAATGCCACAGTGAGTGGAGTGGGCAAAGGCGTGTCGACCGATGTTGTTGTTCCTGAGTTTAACCAATTTGTAGATGTGGCTGTTTCGTCCAAGTCTGGCAGTACTTCGAAAATCACCATAACCGCAAAAAGCGAAGGCGAAACAGTACTTGCTATCCAACCAAAGGAAAACCCAGACGGAAAGTTTACTAAGTATGTAAAAATCAAGGTTTGTGTAGGACTTCAAAGTTTTCGTTTTAAGGAAAACGCATTTTCGGCTATTGCGATGGGCGAGAACATAAACCTTAATGTTGACCCAAGGACATTTATCAACTTTTACCCTGCCGAAACATCGCGAACAAACATCGAATACAGCATTGTATATCCAGAAGGCTCGACTCGTGACTATGCTGAAATAAGGGACAATGTACTTTATACATACAAAAACAAAACTTATCCTGAGCCGAATGGAGTAAAGATTGTTACTTTGCAAGCAAGAAGCAAAGACATAGACATGGTCGATTCGATAAATATCACAATAATAGATGTCGAGCACGAAGTTAATGTCACTACAGAATATGGTTCGACACAAAACATTGTTCTTTCCAAAAACAACTCAAACAAATATGAAGTGCTTTTGGCAAACCCTGAAATCAATGTTAGTGGCGGAACAATCAATCTTGACGATGTCAAACGCGTAGTGCGCATAGGTCTTGGAGATGAAAACGCTCAAACAAACAAATATCGCATATCGATAGAAGGTGACTATTCGTTTACTGCGGACAAACCTATTGCGATAGAAAAATATGATGACCAAGAATATCAAAATGTGTTTAGTTATCGCATAACTGCAAAAAAACGCACAAGAGGCACTGATGTAACCTTCAAAATCGAATATATCGGTGACGCAAACGACAACCCAGAAAACGACTTGCACAAATTTGACGGATTGTTTACAAAATATGTGACATTTACTTTCTATGTGTACGACTTGCCAAAGGCCGAAAACTTGCTTATCAATGACAAGGCCGATGACAATCAAATTTACACAGTGTACGATACTTATTTTAAGTCGATCACTGGCGGAATAAACGAAAATGGCACACCTATAAAAGTTCAAGAAAACAAATCCACTTTGCCAAACCTAAGATACACTATATCTTATGACTATGAAAAATCGGGACTTAAAGAAGGTCTTGGAGTAAAAGGCTTGCAAATTATGGTCGATGGCAAACTTGTTTCGTCATCCAACATATTAGCAAATGCGTCGACTATGTATCTAAAACACGCATATTCGGCAGACGATATTGCGGGCATTGACCCAAGCAATATGCCTTACATCACAGTTTCGCTTACTTACTCGCTTGCACCTAGCAATGCGACCGAAGATCAACAATCTGCTTATGGCGAAGTAACAATCAGCAAAAAGATATACTTGCAATTTAAAGCGGGCATAAAAGAAATAAACTTGCCTACTGATGAGATAGGACTAGAAATCACTAAGGACGAATATATCGAACTATATTCTTTCCCAGAAGAGTACAAGGCGAGCGAAACAGTCGAAAAGGTGGTGGGACGAAACCTTGACCTAATTGACATCAAATATGTCGCAAACAAAATATATATAAAGTCCAACACATCTTTCCGTACAGGCGAAGTGACTTTGTCGATTATCGCAAACAACGGCAAACAATCAAATTATGCAAAAATAGTAGTGTACTTGCCAGTTTTGTATGAAGGTGACGATACACTATATGTAGATGTGGACAAGACAAGCGATGCTGTGTTTGTGGTTGGCAAAATGACTGGCGAAGGCGAAGAATATGAAGCCACCACCAAAACTATAAACTGCAACATAAATGACAATGAGTTTACTTACACTACAATCACTGACCTAATACTACAAAGCAATAGTAAGGTTAGACTTGATGTGTATAGCATTTTGGAAGACAATGGACAATTGAAATATGTTTTGCCAAATGTCGATATCAATGCAGTGATCAATCCAAGCCAAAGTTTGTTGTGGAATGTCGAACTTGTCGACAACAAATTGCAAGGTGTTCTTTACACATATAGTGCACCTGCGGACAAAAAACCAATAACCCTTACATTTACATTAAGTGGATATAAGACTGACGAAAACAGTGGAGAACCTCAACAAGTCACATATACTCACACTATCAATGTTTGGGTGTTTGACGCTATCAAATCGATAGAGTTTAGATCTCAACTTAACGAAACATATTTGTCCAACTCTCTAGGATATGAAGACAAAGAAGCGGGCAAAAATAAGTATTTGTATGAGTGGATAAAAAATCCAATGAATGCAGTTGAAGGAAATTTTGAGTTTGACGATATCGAACTTAAAAATGCCAACCAAGTCAGCCACTCTGTAAATCTAAATGCATTTAGAAATGTTGAAAACGGTCTTGGTTCTGATTTGAGCAAAGCCAAAGTACTAGATTGGAATAATAAAGAGCGTCTTAGAAAAGATGGATCCGACTACTACATCGACATATATATGTCTGATATCTTGTCGAAGATAGTTGGGGAAAAGGAAAATGGTTTTTCAGCCGAAATCTTTGTGAAGTTTACAATCACAAAGATAGTAGGGGACAAAGAAGTTGAAGAAGAAATGACATTGCTCCAATTATTTGAGGCAATGTATGACTCAAATGTGTCTGAGTACACTAGAAAAACTGAGTCGATAAGACTTGCTTTTGGTGCTAGCGAAAACAACAACTATCGTGACTTTGTTTTGGAAGGAAGCGCAACTCAATTTGGAAGGGGCAAGTATGTTTCAACCAATATCCGCGTAATCAATCCTGTTATGGTCAAGTCGATTGATACATCGGTAGGTGTAAACGGATTGTATTTTGAAAAAGAAACTGGTGCAAATCTATCTAGCCAAACATTTACTTACTCAGTTTTGCCTACAAATGCCTACAATAAAGGCGTTATATTTAAGGTGTACACTGCTATAAAAAAAGGTAGTGGTTATGTCAAAGGTGATGAGCAAAACTTATATATCGTAAGTTCTCAAAACTACACTTTGTCAAGCCAAAACACAATCACAATCGACAACATAACATATTATTTCAACACAGTCGATAAAAAACTTTACAAATCGCTTGAAGATGGTGTGTACTCAGATGAAGTCGACTACGAATACAACATCATTGATGCAAACACAATTGCAGTAAGTCAAATTAGCTGGACTTACACTGGAAACAATAAAGGCATAACTAATGTCGCTAAAATTGAGATCGTAGAAAATCAAGTTAAAGTTGAGATTTTGCAAAATGTTGTGGGTGATTATATCATCGAAATAATTGCAAAAGACAGCATAATAAGTGCCACAAAATACAGTGTCACCAAAGATGTTGTGATAAGCATCGGCGATGGCACAAAGGAAAATCCATTCCAAATCCGCTCTATTTCCGACCTTATCAAAATGTGGAATCGAAACATCGGTGGTGAAAACGAATATTGTTATCGTCTTCAAAACAACATCAATGTTACAAACAACAATTTTGCAGATTATTTGCTAAACAATGCAAATGTTTTTGCAGGTGACTTTGACGGAAATGGCAAATACATTGCTGGACTTACAGCAAATTATGCAATCACAAAAACAGGTGACTATATCGGTGGCTTGTTTGCAAAAGTCGAACACAAAGAAGACTCTGAGTATAGCATACACGACCTTACTCTAAAAAATATAAATTACAATATTAAAATTGCGACCAAAGAACAATATTCGCTAAGTCTTGGTGGACTTGCGGGTATCGCAAACAATGTCAAACTTGACAATCTATTTGTGTCAGGAAATATCAATGTATCGTATGACGCAAAAATAACCGAAGAAAAATCAGCCAACCAAATAGTTGTGGGCGGAATCGTCGCAAAGGCAAACAAAGTTAGTTTGAGTGCTAAGGACTCGATTAATATGTTTGCAGACGATGTTGCGTCAAATATTGCCACAACATTTGATGGACTTACAGCAGATAAGACACAAGGCAAACACATAATAGGTGGAGTATTTGGTACTGCTGAAAATAGCACTGTCACTGGCATTAAAGTATCGGGCAAAATCCAAGCAATCAGTGGTGGAGATGACGCAAACATCTCCAACGCAACTTTGGGTGGAGTAGCGGGCGAAACTACTGGCACATTTACAGCAAAAGATGTAAGGGTTACACCATCAATCAGTGGATACAAAAATGTAGCCGGTGTGGTTGGTGAAAGCCAAAAAGTAACATTTGAACATGTAGTCGTTGAGTTTTTGTACAACGACAATTATAAAAACTCGATTATGGGTTATGACAATGTCGCTGGTTTTGTAGCAAACGCACAAGACAAAGTCGAGTTTGTCAATTCGTACATTCGCGCATTTGGTGGCACCCAAGTCGACGCTACTTATGATAGTAACAAATATTGTGGAAATATCATTGTTAGACAAGCAAGTAGCATAAACACATCGATTGTTGGTGGACTAGTCGCTAGTACAAATGCTGATATCGCTATAAAAAGCAGTTATGTAATGGCTGACATTAAGTCTTATGCCACTACTACAAAAGAGTACATTGGCGGTTTTGTAGGAAATAGCAACAATAATATCCTCATCGACAATGCTTACTTTATCGGAAATATTTACTCGCGTGATGATGTTCCAAAGGTTATACTTGGAAATGACATCGTGCCTACTCAATCTAGTGGCTCGGTGGACGCTGTCAGCGTGGAGTTTAAGGAAGACGAAAATACTTTGACTGAAGACAAAAATGTCGGCGAATATATTAGATATGTCGCTACAAAGACTGAAAGTGTTTCTTACACAAATTATGCCTTTGACTTTGGCACAAATGTCTCAATAAATCAATTCTATGCTGTTTCTAATAGCACATTTAGTACTTGGGAAAACACTTCAAATGTACTAAACATCCGCACACCAAAGAGTATGGTTGTGTCTAAGATAGATGTTACTTTTGCTGTATTTACTGAAGAAGACAAACTATTTGTGTATACTGTACATAAAAATGTGTTTGATTATGGCACTGGAAAACACACAAGATACAACTTGTTTAAAAATGGCACAATCCCTGCGGGCGCAAACAACTATATTCCAGACGACAAAGTGGATATGTTTAAAGACCTTGGCTTTGACGGAAATGTCCAAACAGACCTAGGTGGAAATGATCGTTTCTTCTTAAACGCTTATGCCATAAATGTCCCTGAGAATATAAGTACAATTAAAGCCGAAAATTTGCTATATAGTGCTATATCCAAACTTGATAATTCAATCCAAAGCGGACAAACTGCCGAAGATTATTCGAAAATATTGTTGGAAAAATGCGACAAGGACGAAACAGAAGTAGGAGCTATCGACATTACTGATGCAAAAGACATTTCTATGGAAAACCTATTTGCCACAAAGTTTGAAGTAAATAATATTCGACCAGTTGTTTATATAAAGGAAGGCGAACAAGAAATCGCTATCCTTGAAAATGTCACAATTAGCGACTATGTTACTGACGAATCCAAAGTTACATTTACTCTAAAATGGAATATCAATGATACAAACACTGTTACTTTGTATTACAATGGAAACACATTCTTTGTTGATAGTGCTTATGAAAATGAGTTTAGTGGATATTTTGCAATCATAAATGAAAATTATATACCACTTTACTACACTGAAAATAGCACAACTACAACTACATATGACAAGTTGACTGGAACTGACGGCAACACTTACTATCTATGCATTGACAGTACAAATGAAGATAAATATGGTTCGATTTTTGATAGCATAGAATTTACAAATGAAGTCGGTAGCAACAAAATCGAATTTGCAATTGAAGGAAATGTGTGTGACCTAGTAATAGGTGAGAATACATATTTCACAAATGTCACTATCACACTTAGTGAAAACAATACTGTTATGTTTAATGGTGTGGAAAGCAAGACCATTAAAGAAAACGGAAGCGAATATGTCACAGTAGTTTTGACTAAAAAACAACTTGCTATGCTGTATAATTTTGCGTATACAAATGGTCAAGTAGGAAGTACTGCTAATAACTATGTGATGGATAATGAAGGAAACATCATTGCAAAAGTCAATGAAGACGGCAAGTATGTTTTGGATAATAAAAACGCACTATGGTTTGTCGACGAAAATGTCAACAATGGTTTGCCAGTGCTAATCAGAAGATTGGCGGAAGGCGAAACTGCCCAATCACTTGATGTTTTGTACGACTCGGTTTCAAAACTAAATGTAAAAGTGACCGATTTCAACTACAATGGAAGTTCGGACCTAAACGAATTGAAACAAGGTTATGTCAAACTTAGTGATAGCGAAGTTGTGTTGTTCTACAACAAGCCAAATGGCAAGTATGACGGACAAAACACTTATGTTATCGCAGGCAGTGACGCAGAAAAAGCCGAGTTGGATGCAAAATATATCGGTGGTCAAGCACCAATCGTGCTAAGTTTTGCTGATGTGTTTGAGAGTGATATTTTCAAACTAAACGACTTGCACGAGTACATTATAAAGTCAAACAATGCAAACATATTAAGTGTTGAAAAGTTTGATGGACACACAAGTCTTGTTGTGAATGGTACAGGCCTTGTAAAACTTACATTTACAAACAAATATGACGGAAACAACACTTTTGAAATCACAATATATATCGTAAACGGACTAAGCGGTGTCGAGAGCATAAACTCGATGACCACATATGTAAACAAAGCCAAAACCTACTCATATGGTTTCAACAATACTTTGGTGGAAGGAACTCAATCGTTTGTATTTGACGCAAATGTTGGCGGATACAAATTGAGTCTTGTTGAGTCTTCCAACAACACTGCCGAAGTAAGTTATAATGGCACACTACTAAATGAAGATAGTATAGGTGAAGAATACGACTTTGATATGTCCAATCCTATTGTTTTGATGGGACAAAAAGCCGGAAAATTGCAAATAAAACTTGTGCCTTACATCAAGTATAGTGCAGGCATATTTATGCTTGACTATATGAGTGAAATAATTGACATCGAAGTATTTGACCTTGCAAAAAGCATTAGTGTCGGCACAAACAATGCTTCGACTATCAAACCAGAAGGAAATACAAGTGTTAGCGTCGAAATTGTTTCGTCAAATAAAGACGAAGAAATGGACATTGTGATTTTAGATAGAAATGGCAATGTTGTATCGGCAAATAATACAAGTAGTCAAAACCTATTTGATATGATAAATGTGTTTGTTGTAAAAGACAGCGAAGCAGTCGCTATCCAAGGCACAAAGAATTTGTATAGAATAAAATATACATTGTATTTGGAAATGAATATTGAAAAATACTACGACGAATACAAAAACAATGGATACACAAATCCACTTGAAGAAGCACTAAAATACAACTTTACATTTATCCCTAAGTCATGGTCTAATAACGGGGTAGTAATGGAAGAGTACGCTGACCAAGTGGCAAAGTTTGCTCTTACTATCGAAGCAAACACAGTATCCAATGTGGTGACTTCGTTCTTCAATTTGAAAGCAAAAGAAAATGATAGAAATGTATATACTATCGACACAAATGCCGAGTATGTAAGCAAGATGGAACCAGGCAAAACTGGACTTATCCGCTTAAAAGTTATGAAAGACTACAACAATTTGAGTTATATTGCTATTAAATCCAACAATGACAAAATCACCCTAAGACAAGCCAATATAAATGGAATTAGCAATCCACTTGAATTTGTCAATGTTACTTCGGCAAACACTCGCATAGAAAATGGCATCAAACTTTGGAGCTTGATTTATTCTGGCGACACTAGCCACGATTATGCAAACTTCTACTATGTCTTTATCGACTTTGATAGTTCGATCACCGAAGGCAGTATGGTGGATTTGCAAATAATCGCATATGGCAAAAATGACAGCGTGTTGTTGAGTACAAATATGAGCATCGAAGTTGATGTTATGCCACATATCTACTTTACAAATCTAAGCGGTCAAAATGAAGACTACGATCCAGTAGGTGAGTACAAGCGTGTTTTGATAAGTACAGCCAATGTCGAAGATACGCTTACTTGGGATGTAGATACTGTTGGAAAGTTGTACGATTTTGCCGGAAAACAAGCAACTCTTACAAACACAAACACTCCATATCTATGCTATAAGATAAGCGACAGATATACTCGAATAGATTATACATTCAATGCGTCATATTTATCGCAAGAACTTTACATTTTTGTCCCTAAGGATGCCCCACTAACAACATACAAGTTTGTTGTGTCTGGTTATAGGATTGTAAATACTTCAAGAGTAACCACAACAGGAACATTCACTCTTGAAACAAGACTATTTGATATTGAAAATGTTTATGTAAATGGCACATCGCCAAATCTTATTTCTATCAAGTTTAGCAATTACACTTCGCTTAGTGCTTCGGTCGAACTAAACACCCAAGCTCAATCTATCTACAACGGTGTTCTTGAAAAACTAAGAGAAAAGAATATAAGTATAGACGAATTGATATATTCTGATATAGCAAAAGAAGTGGACAAGTTGAGTGAAATTGATGCAACAGACTTCGATAAAGCATTGTTTAAGAGCGTAATTAAACTTGTCAAATACAACAATGGTCAAAGTTCTGCCGAAGATATCAAAGGCACTGGCGCAAATCAAAATAACACTTATCACAATGGTTGGTACACACTTGATGGGGATAAGAAGTCTAAAAATGAAACATCGACCTTACTTAATAAAGATGCTTTCTATCCTACTGTTGATGGCATAAATCTAGCAAACTATCAATTCTTCTTGTCAAGTACTGGCAAAATGCCATACTATGGCATCAATGCATTGAAGATAAGCAACAACAATATGCAATTTAAGTTTGATTACAATGTGGTTAATGGTGTGCCTGTTATTGATAATAGTAACGACCCAAAACACTACAAAATTGCTAATTTCACTTTGCAAATCACTGACAATTCGTCAGTCGATCATCCAAATCCAATTAGAAATGTAAGCGACTTTGTTAATATGTGTTCGTTTATGACCGAAGACAGTGTCAACGAACAAATTTCCAACAATCCAGACATTGATCCGACCGAACTTAACTTTGGAAACTACATATTGCTATGCGACCTTGTACTTGAAAAATGGGCTCCACGCGACATTTATGTTTCGTCGTTTAATGCAAACGGCTTTACAATCACAATAAATTCGTGGGATTTCAGCGGTGCGGAAAACAACGCAATCGAAGCAGGTCTATTTAGAAAAATAGGTCAATACACAGTTATCCAAAATCTTAATGTCGACATAAGTAAACTTGTATCTGATGACGCATCATCAGCAAACGCAAAAACTAAGTTCACCATAGATGGAACAATAGCAGGTGAGGACATAAGAGAAGTTACATTTGGTGTTGTCGCTGCACAAAACGAAGGCGTAATTTCAAATGTAAGAGTAGTTAATTTCACAGCCCCAGACAAATCGACAAATAACAACTATCTAAACATCTACTCAAAACAAGGTTATTCTAATGGTGAGATGTGTTCGGCCACTATTGCGGGTTTTGTAGCGCAAAATAGCGGTGCAATATCTGACTCGTTTGTTGGACTAAATGCGGTTGATTACAAAAAAGATGGATATTCGTACATTAAAAAGACTAAAACTGAGTCCAACGAAAACAAATCAGAGAATACAAAAGTTTATCCATTTACTCTTGTAGGTGGAAATAAGATATCTGGTTTTGTCGCATCAAACACAGGCATTATATCCAATTCGTATGTTATGGGTGTTTCGGTTGAAAACACCACAAACATCCAATCGGGTTCGACTACTGCGGGTTTTGTAGGACAAAACTCCAATAACGCAACCATATACTCGTGCTTTGTTTCGGGTAGCGAGTATTCGGCATATGGGGATGATATAGTAAATCTTCGTGCTACAAAAACACACATTTCGTCAAAAGGAAATGTAGGTGGTTTTGTATACGACAACCAAGGCACAATAGAAAATGCATACTCAATGGTCGACATAATTGTCCAAACAGTATACAGTGCGGGCTTTGCATTTGAAAACAAGTCTACTGGTGTTATCAAAAACGCATACACCACAAGCGTTACTTCAAATATAAACTCGCGTGCTCACGGCCGATTTGTTAAAAACTACGAAGCAGGTTCGACGCTTCAAAACGCTTACTATTTGATAGTAGAAGAAGAGATGGGCATCACATCTACAAATGCAACACAAGATGTTTTGAAGAGTATCGACCCAGCAAAAGCAATTATTTCAGAAGCGTCTCCGTCTGATATCAAAGTAGGTATTTCGTTTGCCAATAGTGGAAGCTTTGAAGGCTTTACATTTGCAAGCAGTAGCTCAGCATTTGACGGAATATGGATTTTAAACAATAATAGATATCCGACTCTATTAAATACAGTAAACTGCAATATAGAGTCAGTTAGGACGCTTACAAACAAAAGCACCGAAAGTGCAAGCGAAGGTGACAAACTTAAATACGATTATAGATATACTGGTCCAAATATAGGAACAAAACAAAATCCAATTATTATTTCCCAACCATCGCATTTTGCAAAATACATTGTTGAAAACTCTAATAGGTTTGGAAATAGTCAAAATGATTACTTCTATTTATTTGGTGGACGAGATGATACAAGCCCACAAACTTACAATCCAAGATATATCAAACTTGTAAACAATATCTCATTGGCAAAGATTAGTCTAAACAATACATATAAATGCAACAACGAAGACGATCAAATCCCATTGTCAAAAGTAGTGTTTGCAGGGTATATAATCGGTAATGGAATGACAATTAGCGACATCACCCTAAACAACACAAATACATCGGGAAACAACCTTGAAGACTTTGGTTTGTTTAAGCAAATAGGTATGACTAATGCTCAAGAAGGTATCTTTAAAGGTAAAACAAACATTGAAATTATTTCACCTACAATATACAATGTCAACTTCAACTACAATGAGTTGTCTGACTCTCGTGCAAACAAAGTTGGACTACTTGCAGGTAGTGTGTATAAAGGAATATTGATGGGCATTACTATTGAAGGAAAGAAGAGCGCGACTACTAGTGCTATCAATACAATTAGTGGTTACAACCTAGTAGGCGGTCTAGCAGGTCTTATCAGTGGCAATGGCGTGATTATGAATGACATCACTATTAAAAATGTCAGAGTCACTTCGACAAACAACAAACTTTCCGATTTTAGCGACAGTTATGAAGACACAGGCGCTTATTACGAAGAGTTTGGCGACATTATGGGCAATAAGAGAGCCTACAATCTAATTAGTTTTGATGAAAATGGAAATATTAAAAATCTTAACCAAATCTCATATGCTGGTGGTGTAGCAGGTGTTATACTTGCAAACAATATCCAAGTTGGTAGCGACACAACAAGCGCAGTCACAAATGTAAATAATATGTCAACATACAAGTTGACAGAGTACAGAAACAATGCTGTCAGTGTTCACGACATTATTGTAAGAGACAATGTCGAGATTTCGGGTGATATGGCCGGTGGACTATTTGGTTATATCGGAAACAACACTCACCTTAGAAATAGCTACTTTATGTTGATGCAAGGCTCAAACAATGTCGACACATATCAACGCATTTATGGTAGAGCGTTTGGCGGTGCAATTGCTGGTCAAGTCGAAAATGCTATTTTGGAAAGAGTAAATGTACGACACCTTGATAGCGATTATCAAGACCAAATTGACCTTGATATTGCACAAATTACTTCGGATAAGGTTTCTAAAAACGACCTATTCCTAAATACAGATAGCGGTGTGACCGTATCTGTTGCGATTGGCGGTATCGCTGGTCGTGGTAAAAATGTCATTATTCTTGACAGTTTTGCAAAAGTCAATGTCTACAATCTTGGCGCAAGAATTGCTGGCGGACTTATGGGTTATGCCGAAGGTAAAATCGGTGTCGCATATAGTTTTGCAACAGGCAATGTTCGCGCAAAAGAAATTGTGGGCGGTCTAGTCGGTTTTTATAGATACAACTCATTTGATATGTATCTAAACAATGCAATCGCAGAAAATGTTTGGGGAAGCGAAGTAGTGGATACTTTGAGATCCAACCTTACTGCCATCTATGGCGTCAATGTGACTGATTATGATGTGCGTATGCCCGAACTTGGAAACCAAATGACTGAGTATAGCCTTGATAATATTCCTACTATCACAAAACGCACAAATAGTATCTCTAATCAAAACTCGCGTTTTGTATATATGGGTTCTGTATTAGGAAAAGCAGTCTTGAATGCTGGAACATATGTAGACAGTGCCACAGAAAAAACATTATTCACTGTCACTGGAAATACTATAAGCACAGGTGCCAACTCGGCATCTCTTAAAAATATGTTTGTTCATAGCAGTGTAGGTAGCAACATTGCAGTTATAGAAAACAATATGGCAAGTGTAAGATTGTTTACTAGTACATATAATAAAGATACCGAAAAATATGTTGTATCTACAAACAACACAAGTGTTAGTCCAGTATGTTACAACATAAGTACTGATGTAAACGCTGATAGCAAGAAAACATACTACTTTACTTACTATGGCGAACAATTCTACAATGTATATTCGTCGGTTTATGGCACAACCACTCGTACTGGTGAGATGTCCGAAGGTAATATGGTAAGCAGTTTTAGTGGACTTACTCCAAATAATGCAGAAGTAACTAATACTGTAAAAGAATTGGATGGCAAATATTATAGCGAATATCAAGAAGCTGATAATACAGCAGATCCACCAGAAATTGAGAAAAAGGTCCTAAACAACAATGTTGTGAGATACAGCACATTGTTTGGAACTCAATATCCTATTTCAAAAATGACTGGTTATTACTATGTAAGTGTTCAAAATGGCGTCGAGTATGAAGAATATATCAACATATTTGGAAGTGCAGTCGGCTTTGGCTATGACATTTCGAAAGAAAACCTTTTGGGCTGTATAGGTAAAGTTAATACAAATGGAAGTGACTTGATCACCGAAGTTAATAGTGCACAAGCCAACACTCCATCGCAATCGTGGTATTTCAATGAAGAAACAGGTTTGCTCGAATATGAGTCTGGCAAAGCGGGTCAAGTGACAGTAATTACAACACATAATCAACTTATTGAAGTACTAAATTCAAACACAAAAGGTAAAAGTTATACACTTAGTTTGAAGGAGAGTGGTAACGCAATTCAAGGTGGTGAAAATAATTATACATTCCCAGAGAGATTTAGGGGTGTATTGTCTGGTGACACAAGTTTAGATGAAGCACGAACCGTATATATCTCATCATTCACTAATCAATTATTTGAATCGTTAGAAGGTGCAACCATTAGCAATGTTATATTTGAGTTTGATATGAGTACTCTTTCAGGCAATAAGGCTAGCGTAAGCACAACAGATACATTTGGCTTCTTTGCTTCATATATCGAACGCACAACATTTGAAAATTGTAAGTTTGTGTTTAAAAATGTCAACTTTTATATGTGGACATATTTGATCAAAAATAATGGTTCGTTATATGATAATACCGCTTATATGGGCTTCTTGTTTGGCAAGATGACAAACTCTACACTTGAAAATTGTGAAATAAAGATTGAGTTTGAAGGCAGTGGAAACACAATTAAAATCAACAATACAGCTACATCAATCGGATTTGTTGCTGGTCAAATGACAGGTGGCAATATCTCAGGGCTTAATATTACTTCAAATGCTGAAGAGTTTACATTAGAAATAACCACAGGTAATTTTGGTAAAGACAAATCAAACCAATATAAATTTGATGAGAGCCTTGGCAAAATCACAAACATAGGTACAATTGTGGGCGAAGTAAGTGATGCGGGAATAGAAAGCGTATCTAGTGTTGTCAAATTGACAGCGATAGGGACTTTGGCAGGTGGCAGTAATGTCGGTGGTATGGTCGGCAAAATGACTAATAGCTCCATAACCGCTTCCAATTACAATCACTTATTTGATGTAAACATTAATGTTGGTAATGATAATTCCGCTACAACCCAAAGTGCTACGGCAGTTTCGATTGGTGGAATAGTCGGATATCTTTACCAAGGAAATGGCGTACAAAATAGCCAATTCTGTGGAAGTATGAATAATGATGGCAACTATGAAGACTTGTCTTCTAACAAATCATTTAATGTAATTATTACAAATACAAGTGGAAGTCAAAAGACTTACAATATCGGCGGATTGATGGGCTATGTGAAGTCGTACTATACAAATGGAACATATCTTATCAATCGTGTAGGCATAAATGTAACAATCAATAAAGATGTAAATGGTGATAAAGACGACAATGTTATAGTCGGTGGTATTATAGGTGCACAAGGGAGTACTACAAAAAATAATGAAAACCTTATTAATACAGCAGATGTTAAAGTTGTTGTGGCAAAATCTAGCGCGAATAAGTTGCAAGATACTGTAAAGGTCGGCGGACTAATAGGTCGAACTGAAACAGGTCTAAACAACTCGTATATGCAAGGTGATGTAATAGTAGATGGCGGAAAAACCGTTTATGAAGGCGCTTTAATAGGCGTGGAGACTGGGGAAGTTACACTAAAAGACAATATCTCGTATGGTGATGTCAAATTTACACACAATTCTGGCAAATACTATCTTGGTGGTATGATAGGCGGATATATTGGATCGATTGAAGAAAATAGTGAAATGTTTACATTCGAAAATTGTCGCGTACTAGCCAGTGTATATGAAGTTGAAAAAAGTACATATAAGATGGTTGAAGACGATGTAAATGCAAACAATGCCAACAAGTATGATTCAAATAGCTATAAAGCGATGTATGTAAATCCATTTATCAATGTCATAAGTGAAAATGGGGCAAATAAAAACCTTAACAGTATTTCATTAAGTGGAAGTACTCTTTACATTATTGAAGATTATTTTGATTTCTACTATGAAAAACAAGATGCTTCGGGTAAATACTTCTATGACATTTATGAAGGTTTGAAAGATGCGTTTATTGGCTTACAAAATGGCGAAAAAATAAATACAGAAACAGACTATTTGATAGCAAATTCCTACTACTTCACAAAAATATATGGCGAAGGCACTAAATACAATGCCAGAGAGTTGACAAAAGTGACAAAAGATCCAGATGCGGAAATCTTAACCATTAGTGGCTATAACATAATTACAGAAAATGCTAAAATAGAAAGTGCTATCACTATCTGTCGTAATGCCGTTCTTGCTGGAAAATCGACAGCTGGAATCACACTTTCTCATAGTGGTCAAAGATATGACATTGTAAATAAAGGTGTGATTGGAAACATCGTGTTTGACTACAATTTGCTTGGATTTGAAAATGTAATAAGCACAAACTATGGTGTGCTAAACAATGTTGTT
Organism: uncultured Clostridia bacterium; assembly: GCA_937925475.1. GTDB lineage: Bacteria > Bacillota > Clostridia > Christensenellales > UBA1242 > UBA11490. The sequence goes on along the minus strand of CALEWH010000022.1, from coordinate 41,055 downwards.
GTAAAAGGCACAAACAATATAAGCAGTGGTAATATAGGCGGTCTAGTAGGTACAAACAATGGTTATGTTTATCGCTCGGGAGCGGTGATTGTGTATACAAATCTACACAACACATCAAATGTTGTGACTCTTGGCGGTCTAGTACACGAAAACAATAATGTCATTAGTACATCGTATTGTTCGTCAATGATAACAGGTCTTAGATTTGATGATACAGGCAAGGCTTATTATAACAATATTGATAATAAGCTTAAAATCAATTCTGGTGGTATTGCGTACAGTAACGCAGGTAAAATAGATTTCTGTGCATTTGAAGGTACTCTGTATAGTAAAAGCATTTCAAATCGAAATGTTGCATTTGAAGGCAATGGACAGATCACTAATACATACTCCGATCCACTTTCGATGTATTTTGAAGATAATAAAACACAAAATTCGAGTTTTGAAACTGCAAATATAAAGAAAGAAGTAAATGCAAATGGAGAAGAAACTGCATATTATGTTTTTGTAATAAATACTGGCAAAAACTATAATTTCCATAGATACTATATCAATGGTGGCATAGTTGTTTCGACAATGATTTCTAGGTCGGAAGATGGAACAATAACATATTTTGCAGATGAGTCAAATATATATCCAGTCTTTAATATCAGAGATTTCAATGAAATTGCTAATGATGGCAGTGTGAGTGATAGAAATAACTATGTCTTGCTAAATGATTTGTATATGGGTTATAAAGCTGATATGTACACTTCGGCAAACTTGTCAGGTACATTCTATGGCAATGACTATGCAATTATTGGTGGTAAAGATAGTAATTCAAATATCTTGTTTAGCTTAAATCCAAATATATATGCGTTAACTATTAGAAGTTTTAAAACAACAAAGAACTCAATATTGTTGGGTAACATAACTTCCACACCTAATACTAATCGTGTGTTGAGTGGTATTAGTTTTGAAAACTGCGAAATAGAAAATAATGATGCTTCTGCAAATGTAGGTTTGTTTGCAGGTAGGCTTACAAATTACACCATTGAATATTACACTATTTCATCATCAAGCCTAGTGGTAACAGGAACAAACATAGGGCTTATTGCTGGAGTGATGGATAATTGTAAAGTAATGGGTGGTGCTAGTATCATAGACAACAGTTCGATAACTGCTAAAATTTCAAATGGAAATATGGGGCTGGTTGGACTTGCTGAAAATAGTAGTTTCCAAAGTGTAATCTCTGGTTATAGTGTTACTACTTCAGGTAAAACTACCTATGAGTCTGGTATAATATACGAAATTAAAGGTGAGTCGGGTGGTGGTACCAAATATGTTGGTGGTATAATAGGCAAATCCATTAACTCATCAATAGAAAGTTGTATTAATGTCACAGACATTTCAATTCTAATAAATACTGATAAAACTGATAAAACTGAAGATGAAATCAAGAATTATATTTCGTTGGGTGGTATAGTAGGTGTTATTGATGATACTAAAAATCCTTATACATTAAAATTTTGTCAAAACCTTGGAGAGCTTGTTTCGGAAGGTATTACAGGTGGTATTGTAGGTACACTAAAAAAGGGTAATATAGGTTTTACAGATAACAGTACATTCACATACAATGGAAAAAGTATAACAGGTGAAACTGCTGGTGGTGTAGTTGGTATCGTTTCAGGTGATGCGGTTATTAAATATTGTGAAGTAAATATAGAAAATGGACAAAAAATAAGCGGAACAAAATATGCTGGTGGTATAATCGGCCATATTAGTGGAGGTAAAGTTGAGATTTATAACTGTTCGCTTGCTGGAGATGTTGTAGAATGTGAAGGTAGTTCAAACTTCAAGTCATCTGCTGGTGGATTAATTGGCAGTCTAGGATATGTAGAATATGGTAAAGATTTAGGAATCGAGTTGTACATAGAAAATGTAACTAATAACATCAAAAATGTAAAAAGTTCTTACTATGCAGGCGGTGTAGCGGGTTATGCTTACAGCAGTAATCATATAGCATTTAATAATGTTGTAATTAATAGTGAAGTAGCATATAAATATCATCTAAATTCAGATATAACTGATCCAAAGGGTAATACTATTGAAGCTGGTGTCTACACATCTGATGAATGGACAAATAAAATAAAGTATAAATATAGTTGGGTGGTTGATGGATTGAGATTTGGTTCGCTAAAACTAAACGATGTGCAAACTAATTTCTTTGGATATAATAAAAATTTTGACTCTCCAATAGGATATTCGGTCGGATATCTAAATGAAGACATTAAAAATTGGAAAGGTATGTGGTATGGTCCTTATTCTACTGATTATGATGGTTATTCTAAAACTGATGAATCATTTAACAATCGAACTCAAACCACAGTAAAAAAATCTTTGATGGAATTGTGGAAAAGTGGAAATCCATTCCAAGTACATAAAGGTTGGGCACACGATGATTCATTGTTTTATAGTAATTTAAAGAGTTATGATTTAAATAATGACATTTGGTGGCGTACTGCAGATATGTTGAAACTTCAAAATTTCAAATCTCTTTCAGGATTTGTATTTGGCGGATTGTATAATTCAACAGATAAAATGGTTGGAAAAACAATAGATCAAATTTATGGCTTATCATCTAATTACAAAAATCAAAAATATTTGATAAATAGATATGCTCAAAGATTTTATTCGAGTATAGAGTATGGTAGTTGGGAAAATAGTGGAATTATGGTAATAGAGTATAATATCTATGCAAATTCTTATGACTTAGTAGGTCAACAATTTGGGGAAATCGACGGTGAAGACTTTATTAAGCATTATTGGAAGGATTCTGAAATTCATAATATAAAAAATCATTTAGATATCTATGTTTCTACTAATTTAAACTATAGTAAGGATTGCTTCTTTTGGAGTGAGAAGAATGAAAACTATAATAGTAATGCATTTGATCTTGGCGATGTATACGAGATAAATAAGGGTATATTTAGTGGGGATATATATAGTTTTGTATTATATAGAGATTCGAGTTGTGGAATAATTAAGAACTTCTATCAAGCATTAAATACAAAAGACCAAGCAAATAATTCATTTAGGTCAACCTTTTCTACTATATTAAGTTGGTATACAACTAAATCGACAAATGAGCGTAATTTGTATAAATGATAGTTTGATTTGTACACACAAAAAGATTCGCGGAATGCGGGTCTTTTTTGTTATGAAATAATAACTTATTTTTGGTTTTTGTGACAGGGGTCGGGTTAAGTTGTGATGAGTTTGATAGCGGGCGCGAGAGATGCTTTTTTAAGATGTGTTTGATTTATTTTTTTTAATTAGATATTGTGACTTTGGTGGTGTGTCTAGTGTGTTTGGGGGAGTGGATTGTGATGAGATTTTTTGAGTAAGAAAATAAGGTGAAAATGGGGAATGCGAGTGGTCGTATTGTAGTGAAAGTAGGGAGTGAATGTGGGTGTGGATAGGTGCGCGCGTAGGGGAGCAGGTGCGAGTGTGCAAGTGTGCGTGTGATATGCGTGTGCGATATATATTTATATAATATATACTTGTATTTGTTTGACAGAGCGGGGGCTTTATTTATATAATAAATTATATTTTATATAATCTTGGTTTTCGTGACTAAAAAAGTCAAATACACAAAACATAAGATAAGGTGAAAGATGGGAAAAAACTTGTTTAAAAGATTGCTAGCATTTTTGGTGATGTTTTTTGGTGCAGTAACAGTATTTTCTGCCTGTGCGAAAGACCCTTACAAAAAGATGCGTTTGAGCCTTGACAAAAGCGAAGTGAATGTCACACTTGATGATGAGAGTGACAATACTTTTTCTATCACTGCGACTGTTTCGGGCGTGGGCAAAAAAGTGAGCAAGGATGTCAGATTTGTCATTGGTGACAATAGTGTAGTGTCGCCTGTGAGCAATGACTACATCAAGGTAAGCGGAAGTAGTACAACAGCCACCTTTGTAGCAAATCAAAATGGCGGAACTTCTTACATTGATGTTTTGACTTTGGAAGGCGGAAAAAGAGCGCGTGTTGTGGTCAATGTTGAGATCCCTGTAAAAGCTATGGAATTTGCAATGACCGAATTGCCTATCGAGCGTGGAGTAAAGACCGACATAACATCAAAGTTTGACGGAGTGTCGACTCAAATATATGACCGCATAACATACACCCCATCAAACACAACTCAAAAAGATGTGAGTCTAAAAGCGTATATTGGTGGAGTTGAGGCAAGTGCTGATCAAATCCTTATTGACGGAAACTACATTACAGTTCTTGCAAACATCGATTCGTTTGCTTTACAAGCCACAAACTCGGCAAATAGCGCATTGACTGCCCAAGTACAATGCAAGGTGCTTGACACTATTGATCTCGAAAACATCAAATTGGTTTCGGTCGCTGGCACTGAGGCAGGCGCTGAGAGCGAAGACCTAACAATAACTTATGAAAACGGCAACAAGGTCTACAATGTAAATCTTGCAAACAATGGCACTGAAAACTCTCGCAAAGAGATATCGCCTGTTTTGATAAGTGATGGCGAATTTGAAAATCTATACACCTTTAACTATGTGAAGACTGACAAGGTTAGACCATTTAGAGTAGGGGAAGGCACAAATAGTTTTGTTGTGGACCAAGGTTATGGCCACAACTCTGACACTGTGCTAGTAAAAGTAAATTATAAAGACTATGAGCATTTGTTTGCTCCTAAGTACATGACTGTAAGGGTTAATGTAAGTACATTCCCAGATACAATCATGTTTACTGACGGTGCAAAACATATTGAAGAAGTAAAAGTTTATCGCAATTATGCAAACTCTGTCGAGGGTGCGACTGCGGTTTTGAATATTTTGTATGGCGAATCTGTGATAGGTGGACAAAGCGTGCGCCTTAGCGTCGATGCAAATGGCACTGAGATTACAAACGGCATCAAACTTTGGTACTATTCGGGCGGTGTCAAACACGACATTGATGCAAACACACTTGTCAAACACGGCACAAAAGTATACATAAGTTATGACTACAATGCGCTAGGCAATTTTGTAAATTCAAACATCAAATTGATTGCGACTTCGACTGTAAATGAAACTGTTGGCGAACTTTCACTAAGTCTTGTGAAAGGCATTGTTGCACCAAATCTTGCCAATTTGTCCAACAACACATTGAGCATCGAAAATGGCCAAGCCTTTGAACTTGGTTTGACAGAGAGCGAAGGGACATATCTAGTACTAGGGGATGCAAGCGTTGCGCTTAGTGAGTGCACTGTTAGACTGCAAAAGGGCAATGGCGACATTGTTTCGGCAGAGTACGATACTGACAAAAATGTTTGGGTTATTGCTACAAAGGGAGTAGTGGGCACCACAAAGTGCGAAATCACAACTCCAAATGGTTGTAAAACTCAATTTGACATTGTTGTGTATGAAAAATACACAGCCGACACTCTTGCGTTCCGTATCGGAAACAAGTTTTATAGTTTGGCTGACGATGACGAAAATCCTGTGCCATACGATTTGACTATGCCTTCAAGTAGTTCGTTTGCGATAAAAATCGTAAAACTTCTTGATGGTGCAACTATTGACGAATTTGGTGTAATTGACGGCAAATACGAGATTTTGCAATCTATGCCTACAAACCTTTCTTTTAGCGATGTAAAAGTAGACGGCAATGTGGTTGTTGTGGATTACAACGATCCACTTATTGTGCGTTCGTCACGCAATACTGGTGTCGCTAATGTGGACTATGTTTTGCTTTCTCAATCGTATGACGGAAGCGCACCTACAAAGTTGTACATCAACTTCGAAATCACTGTCGAAGCACGACTTAACGACTTTGTTGTTAAGAATGATGACGGTCAAGTAGTAAGGAGTTTTTCGATAATTACTCGAAATTCGTTAAACTCACATATAGGTCACGCCGACCTTATTTATGCAAAACTTACTGCTTTTGCTTATCCTGAAAATATAGAACTATCGTATGAAAACCTTGAATTTGAGATAAGATATCAAGACTACATGGTAGTTTTGAGCGGGGTTGAGAATAAAGATGCAGGATCGTATTCATATGCATCTGAGTCAAAAGACTTCAATGGCAAACTAAGTTTTGAAATAACTGTACAAATAAAAGACAATAATCAAATCGAGATGCTTTTCCAAAGCGAAAGACTTGATGGCGACAATAGTGCAAATATCACTGTTACACTCGTGTACAAACAAAAGTTTGTCGACCTTAATGGCGATTACATGACTCTATCAAACCGAAACACAAATATTTCGGGCACAATATCCAATTCAATAAAGACTAGTAAGGTTAATTTTGAGAAAGATAAAATCGACATCAATGTCAACCAACTAAATCTTGACGGAAATGGCAAAGTTCAAGACGAAGAAAGAGCAAAAACTAGCGTTGCGTTTACAATTTATGCTGGGGGTGGAAGACCTGCTTCGGCTATTACAGTAAAAGGTTTTTATTTGTTCTACACCGACAATGCAAATGCCGAACATACTCTAGGTACAGCAGTTTTGGACGGAGATGGCAAAGTTGTGCCAAACAACTACCTAATTTGCGACAATAGCATTAAGGTGATTGTTGACGAAGAAAACAATCGTGTAAACATTGAAATCCTAAAATGGACAGACAATCTAAACAATGTGGTTTTGTATCTTGTTCCTAAGGATTTGGCTTTTGATGACGGAAATGGAAACTTGATTTTCACCAATAAAAATGGTTCGCACATTGCATCAGACTCAATTTCGGGAAAACTAGGTATAAATTTCTGTGACGGAACAGAAGACAATCCATACATAATCAAAGATGCATATGACTTGCAATTTGTCAATAATGCACTAAACTCTTACTACAAAATAGTAAACAACATTATCCTAAATGAGAGCGGAAACTGGACTCCAATCGGCAAAAACAGTGACCAACCATTTAATGGCCACATTATCACCGAAAATGATCAAACATTTGTAATCACTGGACTTAGAATAAACAAGGAAGTCGAGTGGTCGGATGTGAAAGCGTCGGGAGAGACAAAATCATACACTGATTCAAACAACAACACTATCAAAAGTATCGGATATGTGGCATACTATGGTTTGTTTGGCTATATCGGTGAGACAGCCGAAATCTCCAACATCAGACTTGAAAATGTCCAAATCGATATTTTGTATAATGGTGACAGAATTCCGGGCACAACAAACGAACAAAAATATTTTGATGTATATTTGGGCGCGTTTGCAGGACTAAACCTTGGTAAACTTACAAACATAACAGTAATCGATGACACAGTTCGCGGTTATGATACATTAAAGGGCAATGTGTTAGACACACTTGTGCAAAGTGATGAAAATGACAATAAGCACAACTCGATTGCATACCAACTTACTGGCATTGTAGAAGCACAATCCAACCATGCATATATTGGTGGAGTTGTGGGTGTCAATGGTGGATATATCTCTGATCTGCAAGTAAACATTGCTTTATTTGTCAGGGACAAACAAGAAGACCCTACACTAAATGGTATTACGACTACTTTTGTAGGTGGAGTAGCGGGTGTCAATATTGCATCAAATCTAGGTTGTGATGGAAGCGGAACAATCGATCACGCTGATGTATACTCACTTATCAATGCGACTCTTGTCGATAGTACATACAAGGGAATGATCCGAAACGACGACTCAGTTGTGGGTGGCGTAGTCGGACTAAACGAGAGTAGTGCATTTAGTGAAAACACATCTAGTGGATCGGGCACAAATACAAACTATTACTTATCAAAAATTACAAACATCACTTGTAAAACAATCATTATTGCCAACAACTATGTTGGTGGTATTGCTGGATACAACTATGGTCTAATAGACGAAATCACAGTAATCCCACACATTATCGCAAACGACTATGTCGGTGGTATTGCGGGTGTAAGTGCAAACCTAAGCACAAATTCGGCTTCAAATGTTTCGGTGACAAACAAATATATCCTAAATAATCGACTATCTCTAAATGGCAATGGTGCACTTGCCGACACAACTGCAAACTCAAACTATTCGCGCGGAACAATCTATCACAGCAAAGTTCAATTTGTGGATAGTCTTGACGAGATTAGTTTCTTCAATTCGAGCATTATTGCACGAAACTATGTCGGTGGTATTGCTGGTTATGTTTTGGAAAACAATGTTCAAAATATAACAATGTCAAATGTCATCGCAGTAAGCAGTGCTACACTTACTTCTACTTCGGGTGATGTGGTTGTGGCCACTATTGGATATAGCAGTGTAAACTCATACTTTGTTGTTTCAAGTAGTAGTATCGAAACAAAAAGACAAAGTATTGCTAGTATTGATAGTGACGAATACAAATATATCGACCAACTATATATGTCGTTTGATCACAAAAACAATATGGGTCAAATTGACTTTGACAAAACCTTGGTTCGTGACAATAGTGGCGTGTACTATGGTGACATAATTTTATTAAAACCACTAGTAGTAAGTTCGACCGACAAAAACACATATGTAGGTGGTATTGTCGGCTTGTCAGATGGTTATGCTGATACAAATAAGAATCCAATTGAAGGTTTTGGTGGCGCGCTACTTAATGTGTACTTCAATGCGACAATCACAAACACCTATTCGGAAAAAGATGGTCAAGACTTGGTGGGTACAGCCATTATCGGTGGCGTAGTAGGTAAGGCGAACGGATTGTTGTTTGTCTTCAATGCCAATGTTTTGGGTCAAACCAAAAATGCCACAAAAGTGGGCGGTTTTGTGGGCGACAGTTCGGCACTTCTTGACAGACTAAACTTAGAAGGTCGTTTGCCATACAAGAAAAATGCCGATGGTTATTATGTGAAATCCGATGATGTAAACAAGGGTTATTCGGGCGTGTTTAATATCAACAACTCGTATACTTTGCTAAAATCTGACGGACAATATGTTCAAAACTTTGCTTATGTTGGCGAAGTTGTTGAAAAGAAAACTACTGCCGGAAATCTTGGTGATATAGGCCAAGTAAGTTCGGTAAAATACAATGTGACCAATTCGGGCTTGGGCTATCAAAACAACGACAACTACTATTATGTCGAAAGAAAAGCCACTAATGTGGTTGTAAATTATTATGACAATGACACTGTTCGTACAGTTTCGAGCAACAATCCTATCGAAAAACGCCATATTTTAAATCATCTAAGAAGCGAAAAAATTGTTATCCAAGCAAGAGAAAACGGCTCTTTGTTGTACAAAGATAGTGCGGAAGCTCCTTCATATAGCGAAGACGCTACTGGTCGAGTAGACGCTGACATATTAAAATTTGAAGGCGCTACAAGTTATTATAAAAAGCAAATCGATGTAAATGGAACAGTAAGTTATGTCTTGGTAGAAGCCAATGCTTACTCACCATTGTATGTAGCAAGTGCAGATAAAGCCAATATGCCTAAGTACTATACAGCAGCCGAAGTTAAGGCAAACGGTGAAGATGTAAACACCACTTTGGCTGGCGTTGGAGTACTAAAATACAGAGCGACTGAGTATTATAGGGCTACAAATGTAGATACCGAAAACTACTTTGCTGATAATACTGGCAATACTAGTGTTACTGTGTACACTGGCGAGTTGTTGTATGTTGAACAAGTTCCTGTTTATTCATCTGTTGAAGCTTATGTATATAAAAATGGCGTCTACAATGGTGGAAATGAGTTTTATTTCTACAACGACTACATTTATTCGAGCACTGGCAAAACAGTAAGTGGAATAAATTCGGCTTACGAAACAGTAAGTGGAATTCTATTTGATAGAGGCGAAAGCAAAACAAAAACAGTGCTTGCACGAGAGTCAACTTATATTGACTATAAAGTAGGCAATGATGTTTATGACAACATCACAATCAGCAACAACAAGATATATCTTGGCTCTGCTGACACAACTGGAACAGATTTTGATGACAAAAATATGTATCACAATTTGATTAAGTATGTTGTTGATGGCACAGTTCCACAAGACAACACTACACTTGGTGAAGCTGTTGTGACATTCAAGTATACTCGCCTTACTGCATCAAACTCATATTATGTCGGATTTAAGACCGATAGATATAACGATGCCGGCAATATGACCGAAATCGAATTTGCAGAAACAGGTGTAAATTCGTCCGATTATTATAGTGGCAATTATCATTATACAAATATCAATTATAGTGATTTGACATTTGAAAATTATGGAAGTAATGATTCGTTGGCAGGCTGGTACATAATGTATGTAGGTCAAACAGAAAGAGCCTTCACAATCCCTGAGTACGAGACAAAATCAGCCTTGATTAAAGGCGAAGGATTTGTAAATCCACGCGACTACATTCAAGGTTATGTAAGTGCTGAGGGCGATAGTCTTCTATCTACTTATGCATACAAGTTGTACGAGGGCAGTGGTGACACTGGTCTAGGTGCTACAAATCCAAATGGCGAGTTTTTGTATCGCAATGCCGACATCAATCATGGTGTTCCGCTATCGTTTGGTCATTCTATGGATTATGACCACAATAGCACGCTAGATTTGATTATTGACCTTGCACCAGAGACTCTTAGCGCAAGTGAAAAAGAAAACACTATCTATAAAGTGGACAATGTCGTAAAAACTGGCGACAATATAGAAAAGGATACAAGTACTAGCCGACCTGTTTCATTGATGCTTGACTGGGATAGTGCAAGCTCCAACGACGCTAGCAATACATACACTTTGATTGGCGCAAACTCGATTGTAGATGTAGCTGTTTTGCCTAAGTTTGTGGGAAATGGCAGTTTGCAAGTAAGTTCAAGTGACGACCGAATCGTCAAAGTCGTAAAACACAACGGCGAATACAAACTTGTTACTCTTGGCGTGGGCAGTGCAATTATCACTATCACAAGCAGTCTAAACAATTCGCTTTCTTGCGACATTGTGGTTATGGTAAAAGAAGCAGTCAACACACTTGTTTACAATTACACTACTACAAATGGTGTGGAAAGTATTGGATCTAATGCAAATGTTCTTAAAAACAATTCGTCAATATTTGGTCTACTTGGCAAAAATGGCGAAAAATCTGTTGTGTTGCAAAACATTTGGCTAGAATACAAAATAACTGATGCAACAGGCACTGATGCAACTAGCGTAGTTATTGACGGAAAAACATATTCGACTGCAAATGCAATATGCTTAGAAGGCGCTAGCCACAACTTTAAAATAACAACCGATTTGAATGTTGAAGTACGACCATTCTATTTGTACAGCGTCAACTACAAAGACACAAACTATTTGTATCGCAAATATGTGGACGCTTTGACTGGTACTAGTGCTATTACTGACAACTATAAGAAATACTCCGTTACTCAAACAAGTTATGCTTACAATATCTACGCTCCAAACAATATCAGCAGTGGTATTGCAAGTATGAGTAGTTTTGAAATCATCGTAAGAAGCAATGACGAGATTCTTGTTCCAGTGACAATGGATTTTGGATACAAAGCAAATGGTGAGACTGTTAATGAAAGTTATAAAATAACATCGACATTGAATGCTGGAAAATACACAAGCAAATTTGTCAAAAATAATCAAGAAACAGACTCGATAAAAGTAAACAATCTTACTTTCGTGATTGTGGAAACAAACTACAATTCTACACGAAACGAGCACACTATCAAGTTTGTGGCTTATGTAGATCCAAGCGATTATGAATATGTTACTAGCAAAACCACATTTGACATTACTTGCAGTATCGATATGACAGCCGATAATGTGGAAAGAAAAGACAAATTTAGTTATACAATTTTGCCATTCCAAGTGGAAAATGTACGACTAAGCCACTATACAAAATTCTTCCTAAATGACAATATTGGAGATGTAGACTATCAACAAGAATACAAATCATACAAATATGCTTCGACAAAAATCGTCCCTGGATACAATAGTTTGCTTCAAGCGGACATAACTCCTTCATATGGCAAGTTTGACTATGTCACTGCCGAGATAGAAGGCACACCTGACTCAGTAATCAGTCAAGTTGTGGAAAGCCAAGCATATCAAAACGACATTTCGGGCGTAAGTGTATACTACAACTATCCATTCTTCGAGACTATAAACAACGCTTCAAATATGATTAAGGTTGTAAATAAGTATTCGGCATACAATGATATAAATAGTGTTGATCCAACAACTAGAAATCCTTATGACGAAAACGACAAAAACAACTTTGTATGGAACGGATCATTGTTGTTTGCGCTAAGCCTTGACTCCAAATACTCGGATTCGAGCGTAAGAGTTGTGATAAAAGGTTATGCGATTGAAGACGGTGGTGACACACTTCAATTTGAGCAAAGCATAACTCTTGATGTAGTTGGTGTTCCACAATTGGCTATCACTTGGGACAACTCCGCAAGCGATTGTTATTCGACTACAAACGCTGAAAAGACCGAAGCCACTCTAAACATTGGTGGAACTCTTCCAATCAATATTATCGCTCAAAACTACGATAAATTTGAGGAGTGGACAGTTGAAAATGTTTTGGGTGATGTTAAACAAACCCTTTCAGGCAAATATGAGTTTGTATTAGATAAAATAACTACTGTGGACAAGTACACTGCATATGTTAATAAACAAATAAGCATTACTGCCACAGTATCTAGGGTTATTGATGGAGTATCGTATCTTTCGTCTTCAACAATCAAAGTACAAATAGTCGATTTCTTAGTTAAAAATTTGACTTTTGTCGATGCAACATCAGGTACAAACGAAGATATGTTAAGTATCTACTACAACGAAAGAAAAGATATCAAAATTAGCGTAGACGCTTTGTATAATAAATCTGCTTTGGATGAATTGGGTATAACAGAGAGAGTAGAAAATGATATAACTGCACTTGGCGAAACCCTTACTTCTGGACATACCGAAAAAGATGGAACATATAAAGCAAAATATTTGTGGAGAAACAAAAAGCACGAAAACTATCTAATTTCTACTGGCGATTATAGTAGAAGTGGCGGATACATTATTGGTGGAATAGTAGGTAGTAATGAAAAATTTAAAAACTTTACTATTAAAATTGCTGGAAGTAGTGTAAGTGACAAATTTGTTACCGAAGCAATGTTTGATTACACTCAAAGTGGTGTGCAAATTTTCGACAATCATAATGTTGCATCTATGCTTGGTGTACTAAAAACTAAGACACTTGTAGTCAATGTTATGCAACTTTCTGCTGACAACAACCCATTCCCAATCAAGTCCATAAACGACCTTAAAAATATGGTTGCGGGCGAGAGTTATATACTTCTAAATGACCTTGTTTTGTCAAAATGGACTCCAATCCCAGCACTATTTAAGTCGTTTGACGGAAATGGATACACTATCACTATTACATCGTTTGGTGAAGTGGCTGGACTTACAAACATAGGTTTGTTTAGCGAAATAGGTTCTGACGAAGACCTAGGATATTACACAACAGTCAAAAACTTGACTATTGATATTTGTCCTGTTGTGGAAGATGCAAACGAAAATCTTTCAATAGACAACACTGGCGTACTTGAAGTGTCGATTCAAAACACTGAAGGTGTCAATGCGGGAATACTTGCCGGCACAAACTATGGCATTATCACAAATGTAAACATTATTAATAATGCAATGTTTGTAAGAAAAAATAGAGAAGAATCTCTAAAAAATGTTAATGAATATTCGCCAATAGTCACCGAAGACTTTAGCAGGTACTTTACATCAAATGGAGAAGGTAAAGTCAACATCAATGAAGACAACCATGTAGACACATTTAGTATCGTGATTGACGACACTAAAGAGACTCTTGGACTAAGAGTAGGTGGTATGGTCGGACTAAACTCCGCAAGCGGATACATTACAAATAGTAGTGTCGAACGCATAAATGTCAAAGGTATTGACTATGTTGCAGGTTTTGTAGCGCAAAACTCTGGTTATATTAGTTCGTCATACTTCAAGGCGGGCAGTGTCATTTCAAATGACAAACAAACAAAAGCAAATTCGAGCACAGCAGGTTTTGTAGCGTCGCACGAAAGCGGTAAAATCCAATTCTGCTATGTACTTGGTGACGAAACAGTAGATGTTTATGACAAAAACAATCAAAACAACAATCTTACTACATACATTGATAAAAGCACAAATATGCTTGTTATTAATGCAAATAGCCCAGAATATAATGTAAACGATAAAAAGACCGGTCAAATAAAAATCGATCTAAGTGAATATGCAGGTTATCAATTATACAAATTAGGTCATGATAAAGAACTTTACAAAAAATTCACTTCACTTCGTGCTTTGGGCTCAGCTGTTTATACAAATAGCTATGCTTCGGGCTTTGTAGGCATCAACAAGGCGACCGTATCAAATTGTTATGCAAACATACTTATTTCAGGTACAAATGGTGCTGGTTTTGCTTACGACAACTCTGGAAGTATCGAAAGTAGTTATTCGATGTCTTCTATCATCAATGAAAACACCAACTACTATCCATTTGTTGCGACAAAAACAAGCGTAGATAAGTCGTTCTATATGTATATTGCAGCAAGTGATAGCGTAGATAGTATAGGTGAAGTTTCAGTAAAAGATAGTTTCTCAAAAGCAACAGACGATGTGGCTACATCACTTTATGCTGGCGCATTTAGCGACTACAACACATTTACTTCTTGGGGCTTTAATAGCGACTATGCTAAAAATATAAACATAGAAGATGGTGTATGGTTTATTCCAAATGAGAAGACAACCACAACAGCTGGTTATAAAGATCACCTAAAACAATCGACTTATACAGCAAATAGACCCGAACTTATCACTGCCAATATGCGCACAATAAGCCTAAGATATTATGTATCTAAGAAAAACGAAGAGGGAAAAGATATCTATTCATACAATACAGTGAATAATTGGAAAATTGAGTGTGATATTGATAATCAAGAACTAGTGAACACATCATATAGTGTAGATATATCGACAGGTTCTATCAACAACCCACTTCATGTCGCTACTGCCGAAGATTATAATATCAATCTAGGTATCAATGATGAATCAAAGACGGATGAAAGACCAAGTGTAGTTCGTATGATACACGACATAGCGTTTGATCAAATTCAAACAGCCAATACATTTAGCACTGTATTTGTAGGAAACTTTGAAGGAAATGGACTTACAATAGACCAACTTCGCATAAGTGCCGACGATATAAATGCTAACGATACAATAAAATATCTTGGTTTGTTTAAGGCAATCCGTAAGGTCACTGAAAAAATAAATGGTACTAATGTTACAAAAATAGGTACTGTCCGCAACTTAAACATCAATATCGAAGAGATAAATGGAAGCAATATCAACTTTGTAGGTGTGCTTGCAGGTGTAATTGATGGCGGTAAAGTATACAATATCAACATCTCTGGCAAGGACAAGTCGATCAAAGTCGAAGGACTTAATGCCGTAGGTGGACTGGCAGGTTTGATAGTGGGAGAGGCCGATGTAGTAAATGTTACTAGCAACATTTCCGTTCAAGCCAATTCTATAAACAAATTTAATACATTTAGTAGTAAAAATCCAAATAAGGCAAATACAGACTTTAAGATGTTTGTATCTCCTTTCGAAGACGATAAAAAGGCATATTTAAGTAGTGCCGAAGGAACTGCTGATAAACTTGCTAGTGCAATAGAAAACATAAGTTATGTAGGTGGCATTGCCGGAATTATTGATGTAGATGTAAATCCAACAATCGATACTAATTCAGGAAATCAAAGCATTGACTTTGTAGACCGTATAAGACAATGTTATGTAGGTCAAAGCATCTCATTGTCGGGTGAAGTAGTAGGTGGTATTGCGGGCTATATAGGCGCTAAATCCAATGTTACAAACTCAGAGTTTGTGGTAGGGGACACTACTGAAATCAATGCACTTCGTGTTGGTGGTGCGATTGTCGGACACAATGAAGGTCGCATAAATCGTGTCGAAGTAAAATATCAAAATCAAAGCGAAATAGACGCTAAGTTCTACAAATCGGACGATGTTTCGAAAAACAATAGCGACTATTACAACACTCTTGACAATCCAAGCAGTAATGACGCAGTTTACACTTTGCAAGTCAAAAACGACTTGTTTACAGGCAATGCTCATTATATCGGTGGCATAGTCGGAGCAAACATTGGCGGATCTATCGAAAATTCGTATTCGAGAGTTAATGTCATTAACGAAAACTCAGCATATGCTGGTGGTGTTATTGGTCTAAATGCTGGTGGCAAACTTGACTCAATTTACACCACAGGCAGTGTATATGGTTTCTTTGGTACAGGTGGTATCATCGGTATTGAGCCAGCAATCTACGACAATAACGGCAAAAAATTTGAAGATGCTTCATCTGCTGTGGGAGAAAATAGTACATTTAGTTACATTTCAAATTCAACCGCTTTAATCGATGCATTGCTAAAAAGAGAAGGAATAAAAACCACTTATTCAAATATCGTAGGTGCAAATATCTGGCGTAGAGTAGACCTAAATCCTACTCGTAGTCAATACTATCCTACACAATCAAATTCGTGGGTAGGTATGTTTGTTGGATATATGTCAAGTACTGGACTAATCACACAAAATACTATTGCATCTCGTAAAATCTATGAAGATACATTCTTCAAGGCTACATACAAATATCTTCAACCTAATGTTTTGCTTGACGAAATAGGCAATCTAAACCAAAACGAAACAAGTTTTGGTGCTGATGGTAGCGAATTAAACATTTTTGTAGACCAAGAGGAAGAATACGTTTCTATGATATCGGGCGACTATTCGACTGGTGATTATACATATAGATATTCGAGACTTAGATACTATGGAAGCCTTCGTACTCTAAACGAATTGGTAGGTCGTGGTTACAACTTGGCAGACGCAAATGCAGTCTGGAAAAGGATAACATCCGAAGACGGAGATGAAGGTACAATAAACAACATTATCACAACAAGAGTATATTATGGTTGGGATACATTCAACTGGAATGGTACATTGTTAAATGCAACTGGCGAGATCATCAACGAAGTTCAAGGTGTGAGAGATGTTTTCCCAAGCATCGTCAACAACCTAAAACCAAAACTTGTCAATGTGTATACCGAAGATGATTTGAAAAAGATGGGTACATATCTTGATGCAACTTTCGTTTTGCAAAACGACATCAATCTTACTTCCGTTTGGATGCCTGTTGGTACTGAAAACAAGCCATTTACTGGCAAACTTTACAGTGCACAAAATCAACAGTATTCAATTAATACACTTACTATCGACGACTCAAACAATGACTACTTTGGTTTTGTCAGAGTCGCTGACGGTGCCGAATTTAGGAACTTTAACCTTAATTCGTCATCAATTAAGTGCAACACTAGCGAAGCAAACAACGCAATAGAAAATAATTTCACTAAGGCAGGCGCAATATTTATCGGTTATGCTAAAAATTGCGACATACACGACATCAATTTGGGCTTCACTAATGCAAGTTCGCAAGTGTATATCAACAACACTACCTATGTTGGTGGTGCGATTGGTTTGGCTGGCAATACTGGCGATAGTTATGTATCAAATAAAATATATGGTATTACTTTGGAAGGCAAAAGCACAACCTTTACTGCATCAATGTATAAAGACAAAGACAATAATTATGAGTTTGCTTTTGGTGGCATTGTTGGTAAAAACTACGCTGAAAGTGGAAAAAAATTAAATTCACTTGAAGTAGAAAGCTTACAAATCAAAATAAATAAAAACAACCATCAAAATAATAATGTAGGGTTTACTTCAAGTAGTCTAAGCATTGGTGGCGTAATAGGCTGGAATGAAGCAAAGAGTAAGTACTCGACAGTAGAGACAATCACTACAAGTGATGTGTTTATTGATGCTACTACTCCTACAATAACCAACCGTAGTACATATGTAGGTGGAGCAGTAGGTTATACTTCAAATGTTGACTATACTAATGTTACTGCAAGTGGTCAAATCAAGTTTGAGAGCAGTAATAGCATAAATGGTGGTACATCATCAAACAACATTGGTGGCGTATTTGGATATGTCGCTCTTTCTAAGTTGAAATGGCTTGATTCTTCACAAACTATCACATACAATGGAAATGTGGCAAAAGACAATATTTGCATTGGTGGTCTTGCAGGTAGTATTGATAGCGTCACAATCGAGAAAAATGACGAAACTACTACAACAACAACTTCTACTACAACAACTGCAAACACAATAAATACATCTACTTCGAGTATCGACGTAAAAATGCGAGAATATTCGACATTGTATGCTGGCGGTGCAATAGGTAAAGCAGAAAGCAGTAATATAAAAGATGTTGAGATAAATCGTTATATAGGTAGTGGTGAAACACTTGAGAAACTTGACATTATAAAAATCGCTGATACAAATGGCTCTTCGACTAACAAAACAGTATTATATGCAGGTGGTTTGGTAGGTTATGCTAAAGATACATCTGTTGCAACATCAAAAGTTATAGGTAATATTAATCATAGTAAAGATAGTGGCACTATTACTACAAATATTGATAGTGGT
The DNA here is from genome assembly GCA_937925475.1 of uncultured Clostridia bacterium. Taxonomy (GTDB): domain Bacteria; phylum Bacillota; class Clostridia; order Christensenellales; family UBA1242; genus UBA11490. The sequence goes on along the minus strand of CALEWH010000022.1, from coordinate 22,501 downwards.
TATGAATCATATATGGGTGGAGCAATAGGTTATGCTTGCGCTGTCACATCTCAAACTATCACATCTCAAGATGGCTCATCTCAAATTGTCACATCTCAAACTGTCAGCCAAGTTAGTGCAGATGTGGATATCATTGACGACCGATTTGTAGGCTCAGTTAAGACATTTGCATATGGCGGTCTTATTGGATTTGCTCAAAACATTAAGATTACTAGTAGTTATGCAGTAGGTAAAATTTATTCGGCTCAACATATTATGTGTATTGACCAATCAGATACAAATCTTGGTGGTCTTATAGGTGTGTATAACCATACAACAAAAGATCCTCACTCAACAAAAGATCCTCACTCAATAGAAAATTGCTATTCGGCTGTCGAATTTGTATTGCCAAATAGCGATGATGAAGATGGAGAGATACTAATTACGCTATATAGTTATAACTTCTTTGAAAACACTCAAAAGGGAGGATTGATTGGTGTTTATAATAATCAAAGTGGTGGTGATGACATAACTATTTCTAATGCACTATATGTAAAAGAATTTGTGCCATTCTCAAATGGTTATGGTACAGTCATAAGTGCAAGCGGATTGAAAAATAAATTTGGTACTCCAACTGGCTTTGAGCAAGGAGAAATTAATGATTTCTTCCCAAGACTAAGTACTGTTGAATCGGGTAAATCGACAAACATCTCTGGTAGTGGTCAAAATCCATTGACAACATCAGAAAGTCTAATTAAGAGTGGAAACACAGTATACTTAGAAGACAAACAATCGTTTGTAAACAGTATTGAAGTAGAAAAAAGAGCATCACTTGTTTTGCTTGGAAATGCTACTAGTGCTGTTACAACTATTATAAACAATGGTACTATCTATGGTGGCGCGATAAGTGGAGATCCAACAACCATTACAAACAATGGAAGCATAATTGGTCTTCACACTATGGATGCTCATTGTAAGATTGACTCATCTACTAATTTGATAAAAACTAACAATAATATAGTCCTTAAAAGTACTTCTAAGGGTTTTGCTTATGCAAGTATGTTTTCGTTTAATGACACTAATATTTACCTAAAAGATATGGCAAATTGTGTTATTGTAGGTGATTCGTATTCAAACCTATCAGATTATGATAAAAACAACTTGACTGTACTTCAATCTACACTTAATTATCACACAACAAAAGGGAATTTTGATTTAGTTCAAGCAAGCAATGTCGACAATTTTGACGGTTTGTCACTAGATATAAATAAATATTGGTCTCAAATCACAAACAAAAACAATAGCGCTCTTGTCCCATCATGGATGTACAAGGTTCATTATTTCGATAATGAATATGCTTCGGATTATTCGTGGATTGCTCAAGGTACAGCGGTCACAGAGAATAATAATACTTATACAATCACTACTCCGGAACAACTTGCATGGGTCGCATATCAAGTAAACTCTGAAAAAGAAGGTAACAACTTTGAAGGTAAAACAATCAAGCTTGCAAATGATATAGATTTGTCAGGCAAATTGTGGACTCCGATCGGAACACAAACAAGTCCATTTAAAGGAACATTTGAAGGAAATGGACACACTATTTCAAATATGTCAGTTGTGGGCAATGAAAACAACGGATTGTTTGGAGTTGTGGAAGGTGTGAATATAAAGAACTTGCTAATAAGCAATGCTCAAGTGGCAAGTGGAGTATATGCAAACACTGCTATTCTTATAGGTTCTACAAATGGAAACAGTACTACTACTGTTACGATATCAAAAGTCGGTATCGAAAACTCGCATGTGTGCGGTGGAAACACTGCTGGCTTCGTAGGAAATGCAAAGTCGGGTGCGAAAATTGATATTTCCAATGCATATGCTGTAATGGGTATAACTGCTGGTGAAATGAAACATTATAATGAAGCTGACAGAAGAAAATTCTATTTTGTAGTAAACAATAATTCGAATTATTCAAATTCTATTAATAATGTATATTTTGCCGAGATAAAATATGCTGGAAACGGCTATGCTCTTGCATCAAGCACATATAATCCGAAAGATACAGCAGAAAGATATGGCTATACAATGTTGAGTTATAATGGCGGTGACTATCCAGAAAATGCATATATTGTCAATGACAACGCAAATATGTGTCCTGGTTATAGCGGAAAAAATAAAAAGATTTCCGAAATGCAAACTCAAACAAATGCGTTGTTTGGTACTGATTGGGGTAGTGTATGGAATAGGATTGAAGGTAAAAATTATAGCCTTCCACGCTTGACTTTCTCACAAGAATACTGGATTGATGAAGGTGCAAAAGCTAGCAATGCGGTATCCCCAAAAGAGGTTGATGGTAAAATAATATATACAATCAATACTCCGGGACAACTTGCATGGGTTGCATATCAAGTAAACGAAGAAGGAAATTCTTTTAAAGGCAAAACAATCGTGCTTGCAAAGACAATTGATTTGTCAGGCAAGTTGTGGACACCGATTGGCGTAAGGTATAATAATCGCTCATTTAAAGGTAGTTTTGAAAGTGCTGGTACTGATAATTATATTAACAATATGATTTGTTATGGTGCATATTCGACAAATCGTTCAGCCCTTATGAGTGAAAACATTACAGCCGACTATGCAAAAGGTTATGATGCACAATATGGCGGATTGTTTGGTCTAGTGCAAGATGCACCTACAATGAAAGTTGATGCAATCAATGATTATATTGTTGACAGAACAATCAATTCGGGTGCGTTTATCGCAAAGTATATTATGTCATCTATTAGTAATAGTAATGCTACAATCTTAGTAAGCAATTTGGGGTCAGATTCTAGCAAATATATTGTAAATGGTGCTAATAATGCCGGTGGCATAGTAGGAACTATTGAAAACAACACTTCACGTTATGTAGAAATAACTCATACTGATATAGTGAATGCAAATGTTTCGGCTACTACTTGCGCTGGTGGCATAGTCGGAAATGCCAAAAATACAAGGATTATTAATTCAAGCATTGGTACAAGTGGTGGTAATGTTAAGATTAATGGTAAAAATGCTGGAGGTGCAGTAGGTCAAGCTGAGAATGTAGAGATTAACAATGTGATTGTGAAAAACATAGCAGTTTATGGCACAAGCAATGCTGGTGGAATTGTCGGACATGCGGAAAACAATTGTGTTATATTTGATAGCAGTGTTTCAAGTTCTACTATTATAGGCAGTGATACAACCGAAGGCTGTTATGCTGGTGGAATTGTCGGACATGCGGAAAACAGCATCTTATCGGCGCTTAAAGTAGATGAAGGCACAACTATTGGCGGTGCAACAACTGGTGGTATTGCAGGATATATAAATAAATCATCTATTTTGCAAAACGCAACCATTGAAAACACCGAGATAAACGCAAGTTATTGTTGTGGTGGAATAGTTGGTAATGTTTCTGATTCTACAATATCGGAAGTTTCATTTGTAAATGAATCATCAGCAGTAGTTAATTCTTCAAATATTAAAAAGTGGGGACTAGTTTGCGGAACATATTATCATTCCGATTTTTACAATTTCTACTTTAGAATAAATTCGGGTGATGTTGATATTAGTACATATTCTGAAAATAATTGTAAAAAATACATATTCGGTGCCGAATTATCAGGCAATAACAAATACTGTATGATAAATATTGTATACATTTATAAAACAGGATCACTACAATCAATAAACTGTAAAATGATTAATGAATTGAGTATGAGCACATCTTCGGCTTGGGAAAAGTATAGTGAAACCGGAACCATAAATAGTTTAGCTTATCAATTATACTATTACAAACTAGTACAAAATAATATTAGTATATTAAAAAGTAACTATAGACTTGAAGATGCCGACTATTTGATAGAACACTATAATGCTAGTGCAAATGGTGTTATGGTTATTGATGAAACCAATGTTGTGATTACTCCATATAGTTTAAAAAATTTTGATGTCTATGAGCCAAGAGGTCTTCAATATGTAGCTGATTATTGGACTTATAGACATGTGGATCAAGAACTTTCAATAATTTTGAAAGACAATATCACCTTAGGTGATACATATACTCCAATAGGAAGTTCATCTTTCAAATTTAAAGGGACAATCCAAGGCGATGGTGTAAAAACAATACAATTTAACAAAAAATATACAATAAATCAAGACTATGTAGGACTAATAGGATATGCCGAAAAGTTAATTGCAAAAAACCTTAAAATTAGTCAAAAGGATGGCCAATCACAAGGTTATGGATTACACGGTAATTTATATGTTGGAGCGCTAGTAGGGGCAATTAGACCTTCATCAACTGTTTCTTGTAGAATTGAAAATGTCACTTCGTATATTGATGTTAGTGGAACAAACTATGTTGGTGGATTAATAGGTCGTGCCGAACTTGGATCTAGCACATTATTAATGATAAATTGTAATGTTTTGACATATGTGGATAGTGATGGTGTAACTATCAATGGAACTACAATATCTAGTGTTTCTGGAACAAACTATGTAGGTGGCATAGTGGGTTATGCTACAACTAATACTAAGGATAACATTGAAATCCGTGGAACAAGTGACAATCCATTTGTAGTACAAAAACAAATTTCTGGTAGCGCATATCTAGGCGGTGTAGTAGGATATGGCGTAAATGTAAAAATTCGTTTTGGTGAAGTAAAAAGTATAAGAAATAATAAAACTGGCGCCAAACCTCATACAATAATTACAAATATCAACTCTGTAAATGAGGATGCCAATTTGGGTGGTGTAGCAGGCTATGCTGATCTAATGAAAATAGAAAATATATCACTTATAGGCATTACTATAGAATCGGTTAGGACACCATATTATGATAAGATTGGTGGAATCGCTGGTACTGCAATCAAGACAAGCATTGAGTCTTGTAAAATTACACAAACTACTTATATACAAAATAATAATACTTTCACATTTATGTCTAAAATAAGAGGTAGAAGTAATGTCGGTGGCATTATAGGATACACAACACAAACTAATAACCAAAGAGGAACAATAAGTGATAATTGTGTTGTAAACAATTGTATTGTAGAGTATTGTGTGATTGATGCAACAACAAACAATGTAGGTGGATTAATAGGTAGATACAACGATACTACAAAATATGAGACTACACCTTCTGATGTAAATTTAACTAATATCACATCCAATATCGTAAGCAACTCGACTATTAAAGGTAGTGAATATATAGGTGGATTGATAGGAAAGTTTGACATTAATAATTATCTTACAGGTAAATACAAATGTACTATGGGTTGTATGACAAAAGTTAGCCTAAAAGTAGATATTAATGAAATTCATGCTTGGGGTTGTGATAAAGTATTCCACGCTGAGGTTGCAACTCCTAAGTTTATTATGGCAAGTAGTAGCGAGCAAGTTAATCAAGTGAATAATGTAACACTTGAAAGTGTAAAAAAATATGATCAAGACGAAGGTTGGTTTGGAAAGTATGACTCTGATGGCAAACTATCAGCAGACAATAGATGGGCTAGCAAGTCTGAATATTCTGTGGTTACTACTTCAATAAAAAACGCTAAAAATATGGCCATGGGTAAGCGAGCAAGTAATTATAGTTTTGCTACTGTCAATTATGGTCCTATCAATTGGGCTAATCAATATAAAGCAGGATACGCTAGATCATTTTCGATAAGTAATGTTAATAAATACAATACTTGGTTTGGTCCTACTTCTGGAACTAGTCAAACATATGATGAAGCTAATACAGATCCGAATAATGATGCAAGTGGAATTAATAATAATTACGGCATATTTTTAAGTACTTTTGGTGTAAGCAGTGTTACAACATACAATAACGCAGATGAAACAGGTGCGAGAAGTGTGCCAGATCTGTCATCTTATAACAATATTAACAATTTCTTTTCTTCTGCTCGTGGATACAATGGAAGTTTGCTAAAAGCCTACATTGGTACATTATATGGTTATGACAATATACAAGATAATGTATCACTAGTGAATAGTTCTAGAGTCAGCAATGTGTTATTGGATAGATTTACTCATTGGGCTTATATGGAAGAAAAACTTGGTGATCGAGAATGGACATATGGCGCACTAGTTATTGAGTGGTCTTACTATGTTGATAAGACTCAACGCATTCCTACATATCAATCCTTTATGAATGATGTAGAGAAGCAATTTGGTGAAAATGGATATGATCGTATAAGTGTAGGTTTTAGTTATAATTTAGTTCATATTACTAACGGAACTCGGCCATATATAGACTTATTGAGCCGTGAGGTGAGATCTGTTAATGTATTATTGACAAATGTTAAAGATTTACTATGCAACAAAGATATTCAAAAATCACATACAAACTTTATGCATATGGGACTTATTAGTGAATTTATTAATGCTGTACATACAAAAAATACAAGTCGAGAAAGTTACTATACAGGTAATAATTGGGTTGATACTAATCTTGAAAGATATGTTTGGAATGATGTAAAATATGTAACCACCATTGATGGTACTTCTGTTATAGAAGTAAAAGAAGGTGGAACTTATAAAAGATTCAAAAAAGTGAGTGCTTTAACTTATTGTTTAGTGGATAATGAATTTCAATTAAGGATAAAAATTGCTGGGAAACAATAAGTTCTAAAAAAGAAAGGCGGGAGCCTTTCTTTTTTTACAATCATATTCTTTTAAGGAAATTGTAAACTATATTCCCATAATAAAATTGTAAACTATATTTTTCTAATGAAATTATAAAATATAATGGTTTAATTATTATAAACTATATTAGTCAAATAATCTTGATACTACATTAGTAAAATAAGGTTGTAAACTATGTTGGTAAAATGAGATGTTGATCGTAAATAATGTTTGTGAGATGGAATATAGAAGCGGGATAGGGGTGGGAAGATACAACAACTTATTTGAAAAATATTTGAGTTGGGGCCAATTATGTGTTGACAGGTAGTTTTTAGTATGGTATACTCGTAGTCGCATAGTATTATTTAGAAGTGTGTCTAAATGTTTATATTTTAATTTATAAAATTTAATGAAAAAATCTCTGTTACAACCCAAAATAACGAAAAATTGGGTGGTAAGGGGATTTTTTGGCACTCTTAGGCTTACAGGTAAAATTATTTTAAGGAGAAAGACGAAATGCTTGATATGCAAACCGTTAAGAAAGTAAAATATGGAAACAATGTAAGATACAATTTTAGCAAGACTAAAGAAGTACTCGAAATTCCATATATGCTTGAAGTACAAAAAGATTCGTACTATAAGTTTTTGAAGGAGGGCATAGGCGAAGCACTAGCGGAGTTTTCACCAATCACAGATTATGCTGGTAAAGCCGAAGTACATTTTCTTGACTACACTTTGGAAGAACGCCCAAAGCTTAGCAAAGCCGAAACCAAACGCAAAGGTGCAAACTACACTATTGCATTAAAATGTAAGGTTAGACTTGTAATCAAGGAAACTGGCGAAGTAATAGAAAGTGAAGTATTTTTGGGTGATGTACCATACATGACAGAAGAGGGTACATTTATCTTTAACGGAATTGAGCGTGTAGTAGTATCTCAAATCGTAAAGAGCCCAAGTGTATATTATAGTAAAACAATCGACAAAACCGGTCGCGAACTTTTCTCGTCGACTCTAAGCCCAAAACGTGGTAGCTGGCTTGAAATCGAACAAAAAGAAAAGGACCCAAACTTTTTGCGTGTTGCACTAGATAAAGGTGGCAAGATTTCTCTTGGTATCTTCTTAAAGTGTTTTGGACTTACACGCGAGCAAATTTTGTCTGCTCTTGGCGACAACGAAATTATGAAAGCCACTCTTGACCACGATGGTTTTGAGACCCAACACGACGCTTTGATGGAACTTAGCCGTAAGACTCGTCCAAGCGAAATTCCTAATGCTGAGGCAACAAAACAATTTATATTCTCTCAATTTTTCTCGACCCAATACTACAATTTGGGCGATGTAGGTAGATACAAGATTGACAAAAAACTAGGATTTTACAATCGTCTAGTTGGTCTTACTGCTGCCGAAGATATAATTAATAAAAAGACCGTTCTTGTAAAAGAAGGCGAGGTCATTAGCAAAGAAAAAGCTCTTGAAATCCAATCAAACGGAATCAATGAGGTTTGGGTATACGATGTAAACGGCAAAAAACACAAAATGTACGGAAACAATCGTGTAGTGCTTAGCGAAGTTATCAAATGCAACGAAAAAGAACTTGGCATCAATCACAGTGTATACTATCCAGTTCTTGCTGAAATCCTTAAAGAGTACAAGACAAAAGAAGAACGCATTGAAGCAATCAAAAACAATGTTGACAATCTAGTAGGAAGCACTCTTACTATTGATGATATTTTGGCGACAGTATCATATTTCTTGGACTTGAACGCTGGCATCGGATATGTAGACAATGTCGACCACCTATGCAATCGTCGTATCAAAGGAGCAGGTGAGTTGTTGCAAGACGCATTTAGAAGCGGACTTTCAAAACTTTCAAATGCTGTCAAAGAAACACTTCAATCACATGATCTAAACGAAATTACACCTGCGCAAGTAGTTAATGCACGCCCAGTAAACCGCGCATTTAAGGACTTTTTGGCAGGTCACCAACTATCACAACTTATGGACGAAATGAACCCGCTTTCGTCGCTTGCTCAAAAGCGTCGTTTGAGTGCGGTAGGTCCAGGCGGAATCAAGAAAGACCGCGCAACTGACGAGGTCAGAGATATTCACCACAGTCACTATGGCCGTATCTGCGTTATCGAAACACCAGAAGGTGGCAACATCGGTCTTATCAACTCGCTTTCGGGTTATGCTCGAATCGACGAATATGGATTTATCGAAACCGCATATCGTGTAATCAATAAAGAAAAAGGCATTGTTACTACTGATGTAGTATACTTGATGGCTGACGAAGACGAAAATTGTTATATTGCACAAGCCACTGAGCCACTAAATGCCGACGGAAGTTTTAAAAACGACCGTATCACTTGTCGTTATATGGACACAATCGTTGAAGTATCTAAGGATATGGTAGACTATATGGATGTAGCCCCAGGTCAACTTATTTCTGTTCCTACATCACTTATCCCATTCCTAGAAAACGACGATACAGCGCGTGCGCTAATGGGTGCAAACATGCAACGCCAAGCAGTGCCTCTAATCACAACCGAACCAAGCCTTGTAGGTACAGGGGTTGAGTATCGTATAGCAAAAGACAACGGTGCAATCATATGCGCTAAAAATGCTGGTACAGTAAAATTTGCTGATGCTGACAGAATCGAAGTTGTTACTGACGATGGAACAGTAGATGAGTACGAACTTATTAAGTTTAAAAAGACAAACCAAGATAGCTGTGTAAACCAAAAAACTATCGTTAAAGCCGGACAAAAAGTTAAGAAAGGCGAGACCCTAGCGGACGGATATAGCACATCTGGTGGCGAACTTGCTCTTGGTAAAAATATGCTAATCGCATTTATGAACTGGGAAGGTTACAACTACGAGGACGCCGTACTTATTAGTGAAAGACTTGTAAAAGAAGATGTATACACATCTATTTCGCTTAAAGAAGAAGAAGTAAAATGTCGTAGCACAAAACTTGGTGACGAAGAGTTTACTCGTGATATCCCAAATCTTGGCGAAGATGTTCTTAAAAACTTGGATGCAAATGGTATTATTCGTATCGGTGCAGAAGTTAAGCCAGGCGACATCTTGGTAGGTAAAGTTACTCCTAAGGGCGAGACCGAGCCTACTCCTGAAGAACGCCTTCTTAGAGCCATTTTTGGTGAGAAAGCAAGAGATGTAAAAGACACATCACTTAGAGTTCCACACGGAATTAGTGGTGTAGTAGTAGATGTTCAAGTATTTTCTAGAAAGAATAAAGACGAACTTGAAACTGGCGTAAACCAAATGGTTAAAGTTACTATCGCTCAAAAGCGTAAAATTAGCGTCGGTGACAAAATGGCAGGTCGTCACGGAAACAAAGGTATTGTTTCGCGCATTTTGCCAGAAGCCGATATGCCATTTATGGCTAATGGCCAACCTATTGATATCGTTCTAAATCCACTTGGTATTCCTAGCCGTATGAACGTCGGACAAGTGCTTGAAGTTCACCTTGGACTTGTTGCTAAGGCGCTTGGTATCCGAATAGCAACCCCAGTATTTGATGGTGTAAAAGAAAACGATATTCAAGAATTGTTAAAACAAAACGGATTCCCAGAGAATGGTAAAATCCAACTATATGATGGTCGTACAGGCGAGCCTTTTGAAAACCCTGTTACTGTCGGATATATGTACTATATCAAACTAGAACACATGGTCAACGATAAAATGCACGCTCGTAGCACAGGTCCTTATGCATATGTCACCCAACAACCACTTGGTGGTAAAGCAATGTTTGGTGGTCAAAGATTTGGTGAAATGGAAGTTTGGGCACTTGAAGCGTATGGTGCAAGTAAGTTGTTGCAAGAGATGATGACAGTCAAATCCGATGATGTCGAAGGAAGACTTGCGACTTACAAAGCCATTGTTGAAGGAACTCAACTACCACAACCTTCAATTCCTGAGTCCTTTAAGGTACTTATTAAAGAATTGCAAGGTCTTGGACTTGATGTAAGACTACTTACTAAAAACAACCAAGAGTTTAATCTAAGCGACCTTAACAATGATATGGTCGAAACATTTGCCAATGTAACTAAGGGCAGAGAAAAAGTCGATGACTTGGCACTTGAATTTGATGACGACAAAAATGTTGAGCAAGACTATGAGTCCAATGAAGACTTTGACGGAATATTTGACGAAGAGTCGTTGTTTGATGACTTTGACGACTCAGACGACAACGGGGAAGAATAAGGGAGGTAAAAAATATGTTTGAATTAAATAACTTAGCATCAATCAGACTAGGAATTGCATCTCCCGAGAAGATAAGAGAGTGGAGTTATGGTGAAGTTACTAAATCCGAAACCATCAACTATCGTACTCACAAGCCAGAAATTGGCGGTCTTCTTTGCGAAAGAATATTTGGACCTAAGAAAAACTGGGAGTGTCACTGCGGAAAATACAAACGCATTCGTCACAAAGGCGTAATATGCGACAAATGTGGAGTAGAGGTTACTAAATCGAGCGTAAGGCGTGAGCGTATGGGTCATATCGAACTTGCGACTCCGGTTGCACACATTTGGTTTATGCAATCTATTCCAAGCCGTATCGGAACCCTAATCAATCTTAATGCAAAACAACTTGAAAAAGTCGTATACTATGTAAGTTATGTTGTAATCAATCCAGCCAATTCGGGACTACAAAAATATCAAATCATCACCGATGCCGAGTATCGTGAAGCGATGGAAAAATACGCTGATCAAGGCTTTAAAGCAGGTATGGGCGGTGAAGCAATTAAGGAACTACTATCCGAAATTGATGTAGAGAAAGAATGTGCCGAACTTAGAGAACTTTGTGACAAAAACAAAGGTCAAAAGAAAGTTAAACTTACAAAAAGACTAGAAATACTAGAAAGTTTCCGTAGAAGCGGAAACAAACCTGAGTGGATGGTTATGGATGTAATTCCAGTTACACCACCTGACACTCGTCCAATGATCCAACTTGACGGTGGTCGTTTTGCCACATCTGACATCAACGACCTTTATCGTCGTATCATAAACCGCAACAATCGTCTTAAAAAGTTTATTTCTATCGGTGCTCCCGAAGTTATTGTAAGAAACGAAAAGCGTATGTTGCAAGAAGCTGTTGATGCGCTTATCGAAAACGGCAAGCGCGGAAAAGCTGTTCAAGGCCCAAAACAAAGAGAACTTAAAAGTTTGACTGCAAGTTTGAAGGGCAAACCAGGTCGTTTTAGACAAAACTTGCTAGGAAAGCGTGTTGACTACTCAGGTCGTTCGGTTATCGTCGTAGGACCAGAGCTTAAAATGTATCAATGCGGACTTCCAAAAGAGATGGCACTCGAACTATTTAAGCCATTTATTATGCACAAACTTGTTGAGCGCAATATTTCGCTTAACTTTAAAGCTGCAAAACGTATGATTGAAAGCCAAAAACCAGTGGTTTGGGATATACTAGAAGAGGTCATTGTAGACCACCCTGTTATGCTAAACCGTGCGCCTTCTCTTCATAGACTTTCTATCCAAGCCTTCGAACCAGTGCTTGTTGAAGGTCGCGCTATCAAACTTCACCCACTTGTTTGCGGTGGCTTCAACGCCGACTTTGATGGTGACCAAATGTCTGTCCATGTTCCGCTTAGCCCAGAGGCTATTGCCGAAGCAAGACTACTTATGTTGTCGTCCAACAATATCTTAAAACCAGCTACTGGCGACCCAATTTGTACTCCAACACAAGATATGGTACTTGGTAGTTATTATTTGACTTATGTTAAAGAAACTGGTAAGGGTGCTGGCAAACACTTTAAAGACGAAGACGAAGCAATAATGGCTTACAAGGCTGGGGTTGTGGAAATACAATCTCCAATCACTGTAAGACGCAGTGCTGAGTTTGATGGCAAAACTATTACTAAAAATGTAAACACAACTGTTGGTAAGATTATTTTCAACTCCAATATTCCACAAAATATGGGATTTGTAGATCGTCTTGACGAAAAAACAGTTTGCGACTATGAAATTGATTTCTTGGTAACCAAGAAAAAACTTGATGTCATCATCAAACAATGTTTTAATGCTCTTGGCACAACCGAAACTGTCAAAATGCTTGACCACGTGAAAGAGATGGGTTATAAGTACTCGACAATCGGCGCTATCACAATAAATGTGTTTGATATGAAGATTCCAGAAGTTAAAAAACAACTTGTAGCCGACACAGAAGCACAAGTTTTGGAAAACGAGAAGTATTACAAACGCGGATTTATCACTGAAAACGAAAAACTAGATCGTAATATCAAGCTTTGGAAAGATGCTACAAAACAACTTGAAGGCGTAGTATTAAAACAAATGGATCCACTAAACCCAGTTAGAATGATGGCTGAGTCTGGTGCGCGTGGTAATGTCGGACAAGTACTCCAACTTTGCGGTATGCGTGGTCTTATGAGTAATACATCTGGTCGTAAAGTTGATATTCCGGTTAAGAGTAACTTCCGTACCGGTCTTACACCACTAGAATACTTTATTTCTTCTCGTGGTGGCCGTAAAGGTCTTGCCGATAAGGTATTGAAGACAGCTGACTCTGGTTATCTTACTCGTAGACTTGAAGCAGTAGCCCAAGAAGTAATCATCACCGAAGACGACTGCTTTAAAAACAACAATGAGAAAGTTAAAGGTCTAGCTGTAAGTGCAATCGTCAAAGAAGGTACACCTGTATGTAGCTTAAAACAACGCATTATAGGTCGTTTTACTGTAAAAGATGTGCTTGACCCTAAGACAAAGAAAGTTATTGTTCCTGCTGACACAATGGTTACTGCTGAAATGGCAGACGCTGTCGAGAAAGCCGGAATCACTACTGTCGAAATCCGTACAGCACTTACTTGCCGTAGCAAAAACGGTATTTGTGCAAAATGCTATGGTAAAAACATGAGCGAAAACCGCATAGTTCCTATTGGTGAAGCCGTAGGTATCATCGCCGCACAAGCGATAGGTGAGCCAGGTACTCAGCTTACAATGCGTACCTTCCACACTGGTGGTGTTGCCAATGCTGCCGATATTACACAAGGTCTTCCTCGTGTTGCCGAAGTATTTGAAGCCCGTCGTCCAAAGGGTGTTGCGACTGTATCCGAAGTTGCTGGTAAGGTTCAACTTAAAGAAGTTCAAGCCCAAAACAAAGACGGTGGCAAATACTACGAAATATTTGTTAAAAACCCAGAAGGCGATGGTCACTACATCATTCCTTATGGTGTCCAACTTAAAGTAAAGAATGGAGATATGGTAGAAGCCGGATCAGTGCTTACCGAAGGTAGTATCTACCCAAGCGATATCTTGCGTACTCGTGGTATTAGAGATGTTCAAAACTACCTACTTCAAGAGATTTTGTCGACATACTCGTCACAAGGTGTTGACCTAAATACAAAACACGTAGAAATTATCATTAGACAAATGCTTAGAAATGTTCGTATCGAAGATAGTGGTAGCACAAACTTGTTAATGGGTGAGATTGTTGACCACTACAAATACGAAGAAGAAAACGAGAGAGTTTTGCAAGAAGGTGGCGTTCCTGCTACTGCTAAGCGTCTTGTCCAAGGTATCACTAAGGCCGCTTTGTCAAACCCAAGTTTCCTTGCCGCTGCTGCGTTCCAAGAGACTTCAAGAGTATTGACAGACGCTGCTATCAAAGGAAAAGTCGACAATCTTGTAGGTCTTAAAGAAAACCTTATGATTGGTAAACAAATTCCTGCTGGTACTGGTTATCAAGCAATTAAGGCAGTTACTCCTGTTAGCGTCGAAGAAACTATGAAAGTAGAAGCTGATATGGATGCTGAAACCGCTAAGTTGTTTGAAGAAAATACTGACGAAATCTAAAACATTACCGAGAGTATATAAATATTAGCAAAAGAGAAAAGATGGGTGACCATCTTTTTTCTTTCTCTTTTCTTTTTAATCAGACTACCTTACTATCCAACCACCTGACTATTTCACGAACCGATATCCGACTACCTGACTATCCGACTATCTCACGAACCTATTATTTTACTATCCGACACCTAAGCGTCTGTCGGGCTATCCAACTATCTATATGTCTGCATTTGATACAGTTGTTTTAGTGATTTTTAGATAGTTATTATTTCATAACTGATTTACAAAAAACCCTTTAAAAAAGCCAAAAAATATAAAAATTGGGTATTTACAAAAAGTCAAAGTTGTTGTATAATAAATTAGAAAAAATAAAGGGGTGCGATATGAGCGAAAACAAACTTAATTATGGCGAATTTAGATTACTTATGGATATGGCGCTAGGATATAGAGTTGCGTACCTAGACGAAGGAGTAATCACAGCAAAACTAAACAAAGGCGAATATGATGATATCGAAATGATGTATGCTTTTTCCACAGAAGAAGATATTGATGAGCAAGCAAGCGCATTGTTTAAAACTGAGATGATGAATAAGATAAAAGAGTCAGTCAACAAATCGACTTTTGAAGACTATAAAGAGAGATTTTCAAATCTATATGACAATAGAGATTATCGTACAATCTGGAACTTGTTAGTAGGTCGTAAAGAAGGACAAATAAGTTATAGCGGGCTATTCAATTTGAAATCAATGAAAAACTTTATAAAATACAATCACCCTGATTATGTGGCTAAAAAGTTGAAAGAAAAAGAAACTAGCATTGGCGTAATCGAACATTTGGAAAGTCCATATTTCATTTTAAAAAATGGCAAGCCTACATATGTGACTGAGAGCCCTTACAAAAATCTTATATGCACAGTGTACTCGTCTATGAATATGATGGGTGAACAATTAATGTACAACTCTATATTCAAAAATGCTGATAAAGGTATTTATGTTGATTCGGAGTTGTATGACGAAAATGATAGTATGAAGTTTTGGCGTACTCCAAAGTGGCGCAAACAACTTAGAAAAGAAAGAAAACTTAGTGGCGAAGCTGCAAAAAAAGTTTCGGTTAAAACCAAATCAAAAGACACAAAAGCAAACGACAATTTGAGAGAAAGATAACCTTTCACTTTGATAAAAAATAAAGTATTTACATTACTTACACTATATGGTATAATATACCAACCAAATAAGGAGGACCTTATAAATGGCACAAGATAAATATTTAGAAAGTTTGGAAAAAATATTATCATTAACAGAGCGTCAACTTAATGTGACATACCTTGTATCAGCATATCTTACTATGGGTTATGAATTAGTGAATGTTGATGAAGAAAATGCTCAATTTGCATTGGTTAATGTTGCATCAAAAAAACATCCTGTGGTTCTTTTGTCGTGTGATGCAAGAAGAACTGGTACTCAAAAAAATCAATTTGAAGTATTAATGGAAGATATAAAAGAGTACTACAGCAATCTTTCTGGTACTATGAGTGCAAATTTTACTGGAAGAGCTTATTCGATTGCTGTATTTAATAAAGATAACCCTAGATTACTTGCTAAAAATTTGAGAGAGTATTGTCCGGATTTTGATATCGAGAAAGTAACTAAAAGTGTTGCTAAAATGAATACCATTAAAAATACAAATAGTGTATGTTATAGAATACTTGATCAAATCAAAACTGCTTTGGTTGATAAAAATATGGATGTTGAAAATATATTTAATCATCGTGTAGAAGGACGTCCTACAGTGAAGAAAAGTGGTATTGAAGGAATGTGGGCAATAGACTTAAATGGGGTTCCAAGAATGTGTAGGGCAAAATCTGAAGAAGAGGCAATGATGAAAGCATTGGAAGCTTACAAAAAGTATAAAGTCGATGAATATAATAGCAAAAAAGCCAATAAAAGAAAGGTGAATGATATTGATCCTAATTTTGATGTTGGCAGAGATTTACCTAGTGTAAAAGATCCTTACTTCAACAAAGGTCAAGATTTACCTAGTGGAAAGAAAGTTGATCCAGGTTTTATTAGAAATGTACCAACATTCAAAGTTCCAAGAGTAGATGATAAAAACGACGGAAAGGATTCGAAATAACATTTTAAAAATAAGGCAAACGCCTTATTTTTTTGTTTTTGTGAGCAAAAACTTGATTTTTTTGTGTCATATTGATTTTACAAGGCGTTTTTTTTATGCTAAACTATTACAAATAATGGGGAATGGAGAGTGTATGAAGTCCTATGTTTATCCTGCCGTTTTGTTTCCTGATGATGAGATAGGCGGATTTTCTATTGCAATATATGACTTGTCATTGTTTAACGAAGGTGACACTGTCGAAGAAGCACATACTGTAATGCAAAGTATGTTGACTTCTTACGTGGAAACAAGCCTAAAATATGGGATCGAACTTCCACCGCCTACTGACTTTGACGAGTTTATGAAGAAATATCCAAAAAATCTTTGTATTTTGGTCGAAGCAAAACTAGATAAGAAAAATAAATCGTTGTTATAACATCGCGTTGTGTTGCGCGGTGTTTTTTTGTGCCTTGACAAAAGTGTGTTTGCATTGTAAACTCTTTATAGGTGAAATAATATGTTGGACGAAAAAACAAGAAAAGAAATAGAAAACTACATTGATGTAGATAAAAAGTTTGAATATTGCATAACAAAAATGACCAAATGCAAAAAGTCGAGTGACGAGCACAAAACTGTGGAAGACGAAGTGCTTGTTATGCTTGACAACTGCCCACGACTTCTTTCTATTATGGATACTTCAAAAGATGTTACACTAGGAATGGTTGCTCTTGACAAAGGGTTTTATAGAGTGGTGAGTAGAGCGTTGGATGATAAGGTAGGAGTTTTGCTTAGAGATAAGGAAGGCTTTAATCTTGGAATGTATGTTTCGATGACTACGCCCAATCGCAAACTGCCTAAAAAAGTACTATGCCAACTTATCGACAAGGCTTTATCCAATCACATCGCACGCGAACAAGTCAATTCGTATGGCGAAAATATGGACAAAATTGCTTTCGACAACAAGATATACAAAGATTATTTTATTGAAAGTATAGGAAAGTTGGCTAAAAGTATGTCTAAAAAATCTAAATCCAAAGATAAAAATACATTAGTTAAAAATTAGTGCAAATAAAAACACCGCTTTTAGTCAATGCTGTTTGAAACTAGCAAAATATAAGCACTTTAATCTACAAAAGATTACGGTGATTTTTACTCTCTCTTAACTAAAAGTGAAAACTTAAACATTTTAGATTTATGAGATTCTTATGAAAAATATAGTTAACGAAGAAACAAACAATTTAATAGTAGATATTTGCAAAAGAAACAATATCAAATGTAAAAGTATTAAAAAAGCAGATTCTGGTTTTACTAATATTGTGCATATCGTAAATGATGAGTATATTATCAAAATTAAAAATGTTTTTACCAAGCCTGAGAAATTACAAAAAGAGATTTCTTTTTATAAAAATGTTAAGATTGATTCTATACCCCAATATGTTGCTAGTGGAAAAATTGATGACAAAGATTATCTTATTATTAAAAAACTGAATGGTAAGAGTTTATACACTATTTGGCACACTTTAAATGAGCAAAAGAGAAAAGAAACCATTATACAAATTGCTAATATTTTAAATACATTTCACAAACAAAAAGGCGATTTTTTGGCTGAAAAATTTATCCAAACTGATTGGGTGACTAAATGGCAAAAAAGCTTTGATCTGAATATTAGGATACTTAAAAACAAAGGCTTTGATACCTCATTTTTAGAAGACTTTAAAAATACAAGACTAACTAAAATTTTTAAAGAAAACAAGCCTTGTCTTGTGCACAACGATGCGCACTTCGACAATTTTTTGTATGATGATGGTAAGATATACATTATAGATTTCGATAGGGTTTTATATTGCTCATTAGACTACGAGCTTATGGTAATATCTATGATGGTCGACAATCCAAAGAAATTCGCTAGCGAGATAACCGAAAAATTTGTGGTAAATGACGAATATGGTTCTATATTAGACGAATTAAAAGCACATGCTACAGAAATGTTTAACTTTAAATATATAGATGATAGAGTGTTTATATATAAATTTATTTATTATTTGGGTCAAGGCTATGAAACTCACGACGATAGTTGGATAACTACACAACTTAAAAATTTCAGAAACCATTTTGGTTATTATGACAAAACAGAAGATTTCGTTAAAGTTTAGAACTAATAAAAATAGGAACTATGTATTTACTTTACATCGTTCCTATTATTTTGTTCTGTTAGTTTCAAAAGTGCTGGACCTTAAGGGTGTTTTTTATTTTTTTGGTCATCAAATATTATTATTTATAATAATAAAAATCTCGTAAATATGTTGACATAGGGTATTTTATTTGCTAAACTATACCACGTATTATAGTATGGTGTTTTTTTGTGCACTCTTGCCAAATTTACGCTATTAGAAAGACCTTTCAGGTGTGAAAAATGCGTCTTTCTAAGCCCTCGTATTATAATGTTCTTGTGTTAGAGGGTGTTTTGAAAGAAAAAGGGTTGAGTTTTCTTTCATTATTATTTTAGGAGGGTTTAAGATGCCAACAATTAATCAATTAGTAAATCAAGGCAGAAAGAAAATCGCAGTTAAGTCGACAGTTCCTATCTTGGACGAAAACCCACAAAAAAGAGGTGTGTGCCTTAGCGTAACTACCACTTCTCCTAAAAAACCAAACTCGGCTTTGAGAAAAATCGCCAGAGTTAGATTGAGTAACGGCGAAGAAGGTACAGTTTATATCCCAGGCGAAGGTCACAATCTTCAAGAGCACAGCGTTGTTCTTATTCGTGGGGGTAGGGTAAGAGACCTACCAGGTGTCAGATATCACATTATTCGTGGAACTCTTGATGCTGCCGGTGTTGCTAAGAGAAAACAATCTCGTAGTAAATACGGTACTAAGAAAGGCAAATAATAATTGCCACACATTTTGACCTTTTGGTCATATATAAATAACATTTTGAAGGAGAATTAATTATGCCAAGAAGAGGTGGCGTACCTAAAAGAGATGTGTTGCCTGATCCACGATATGGTGATAAAGTTGTTACAAAACTTATCAACCAAGTAATGTTGGACGGAAAGAAAGCAATCGCTCAAAGTATAGTGTACAATGCATTTGATATTATCAAAGAAAAACTTGGTGTTGAGCCACAAGAGTACTTTACACAAGCTCTTAACAATCTAAAACCTATGCTTGAAACAAAAGCTAGAAGAGTTGGTGGTTCAAACTATCAAGTTCCGCTAGAAGTTAGTCCTCAAAGACAACAAACTCTAGCAATCCGTTGGCTTGTAAAATATGCTCGTCTTAGAAGTGAAAAAGACATGGAGCAAAAACTTGCAGCCGAAATAATGGACGCCTACAATAGCACAGGCGGAGCATATAAAAAGAAAGACGATACGCACAAGATGGCCGAGAGCAACAAGGCATTTGCGCATTATCGTTGGTAATTAAGGAGAAACATTTATGCCTAGAAGCACTCCATTAAATTTACTAAGAAATGTGGGAATTATGGCTCACATTGATGCCGGTAAAACTACTACAACAGAGCGTATTTTGTTTTACACAGGCAAAACCCATAAGATAGGTGAGGTGCACGATGGTGCCGCAACTATGGACTGGATGGAACAAGAACAAGAAAGAGGTATCACTATTACTAGTGCTGCGACTACTTGTTATTGGAAAGGCCATCAAATAAATATTATTGATACCCCAGGACACGTTGACTTTACCGCTGAGGTAGAGCGTAGTCTTAAAGTACTAGACGGCTCAGTTGCTGTGTTTAGTGCGAGAGAGGGTGTTCAAGCACAATCAGAAAAAGTTTGGCGTCAAGCCGACAAATACAATGTTCCTCGTATGATTTTCGTAAACAAAATGGATAGACCAGACGCAAATTTCTTGCGTGTTGTTGACAAAATCAAGGAAAGACTTGGAAGCAATGCAGTCCCTGTACAACTTCCTATTGGTCAAGCCGAAACCTTTAAAGGTATCATTGACCTTGTAGAAAACAAAGCATATATCTATCAAAACGACCTTGGTACTGATATTTTGGTCGAAGATATCCCTGCTGAGTACAAAGCAGACGCTGAAAAATATCGTAACGCTATGATTGAAGCAGCTGCTGAACAAGATGATGAGTTGTTGGAAAAATATTTCTCAGGTGAAGAACTTACAGTTGAGGAAATAAAGAGAGGTCTTAGAAAAGGTACTCTTGCAATGAAAATATTCCCAGCTACTTGCGGTTCGGCACTTGCAAACAAGGGTGTTCAAAAACTTCTTGATGCTATGGTAGACTATATGCCAGCACCTACTGACATTCCAGCTATCAAAGGCACAAAGCCAGGCACTGACGAAGAAATTGAGCGTCACCCAAGCGACAGCGAGCCATTTGCTGGTCTTGCATTTAAGATTATGACAGATCCATTTGTAGGTCGTTTGACATTCTTCCGTATTTATAGCGGAAAGATCACTGCTGGATCATATGTCTACAACTCAAACAAAGACAAAAAGGAAAGAGTAGGTCGTCTTATCCGTATGCATGCCAACAACCGTCAAGAAATTGACGAAGCGTATGCAGGTGAGATCGTTGCCATTGTAGGATTGAAAGATACTACTACTGGTGAAACTCTTTGCGATCAATCAAACCCAATCGTTCTTGAAAGTATGGACTTCCCAGAGCCAGTTATTAAAGTTGCTATCGAGCCTAAGACAAAACTTAGTCAAGAGAAAATGATACTAGCACTTGTAAAACTTGCCGAAGAAGACCCTACATTTAAGACTTATACTGATCAAGAAACTGGTCAAACAATTATTGCTGGTATGGGTGAGTTGCACCTTGAAATAATTGTTGATAGACTTCTAAGAGAGTTTAAGGTAGAGGCCAATGTTGGTGCACCACAAGTTGCTTACAGAGAGACTATCCGCAAGGAAGTTGAAGTCGAAGGTAAGTACATCAAACAATCTGGTGGTCGTGGTCAATATGGTCACTGTTGGGTAAGACTTACTCCACTTCCAGCTGGTAGCGGATATAAGTTTGAAAATAAGATTGTTGGTGGTGTCATTCCTAAAGAGTACATCCCAGCGATTGATGCTGGTATTCAAGAAGCAAGACAAAATGGTGTTCTTGCTGGATTTGAAACCGTTGATTTTATGGTCACTGTTTTCGATGGATCGTACCACGATGTCGACTCATCTGAAATGGCATATAAGATTGCAGGCTCTATGGCCTTCAAAGAGGGCGCTAAAAAGGCAGACCCTGTTCTACTAGAACCTATTATGAAAGTTCAAGTAGAAATGCCAGACGAGTACCTTGGCGATGTTATGGGTAACATTAACCGTCGTCGTGGTATTCTTAGCGGTACAGAAGTTAGAAACGGTGCACAAATTATCAATGCCGAAGTTCCACTAGGAGAGATGTTTGGTTATGCGACAGACCTTCGTGGTATGACTCAAGGTAGAGGTAATTTCAATATGGAATTCTCTCATTATGCAGAAGTTCCAAGAAATATCGCTGAAAAAATTATCGGCGATAGAAAATAGCTAATATTTATAAAAAAATTTAGGAGGATATTAAATAATGGCTAAGGCAAAATTCGAAAGAACAAAACCACACGTTAACGTTGGTACAATCGGTCACGTTGACCACGGTAAAACTACTCTTACTGCTGCTATCACATTGACCCAAGCTGCTGCTGGTAAAGCACAAGCTATGGATTATAGTGCAATCGATAAAGCACCAGAAGAGAGACAAAGAGGTATCACAATCAATACCGCTCACGTAGAGTATGAGACAGAAACTCGTCACTACGCACACGTAGACTGCCCGGGCCACGCTGACTATGTTAAAAACATGATCACAGGTGCTGCACAAATGGATGGCGCTATCCTAGTTGTTGCTAGATCGGAAGAGCACACGTCTGAACTCCAGTCACGTCCGCACATCT
>CALEWH010000021.1 GCA_937925475.1 uncultured Clostridia bacterium | reverse complement strand
TCCAAATTATATGTCCGAATATGGTATGATAAAAAAATGCGGATTTTCGTCAAATGGTGACTATTGGAAATATTGTAATGACGAACTTTCACAAAAGTATGGCATGGATCGCGAACTATCATTTTTGTATTCGATGGTGGCAAGGTCAAAGCAAATGGGTTGGGATTTGACACGCAAATCTCTAAATGCTATTGGTAAAAAAATAGAGTATTTTCCAGGCGTGCTTGATTGGTTTGAGCGCATTAACAAATACGGCCTTTCAAAAGGTGTTGTTGTCGAGCATTACATTATAAGTAGTGGAATTTACGAAATAATTGAAGGAAGCAAGATATTTAACTGTTTTAGAAAGGTTTTCGCTTCTAGTTATGCTTACGATGAAAGGGGAGTGGCTATGTGGCCAGCGTTTTCCATTAACTACACTTCCAAAACCCAATATATCTTCCGAATAAAGAAAAATCTTATTGATGACATTACTGATGATAGTAAGATAAATGTCAAATATCCATTTCAAACTGTTGTTCCATATTCTAATATGATATATATGGGAGATGGACTTACAGATATACCATGTATGAAAATCGTTAAAGATAAGGGCGGAAACTCGTTTTGCTTGTATACATTGTCAGACCCAGCGAGCGAAATAAAAGCCAAAGAAATTTTACATGATGGGCGAGTAAACTATATTGTTGATGCAGACTATCGTGAAGGTATGGCTATTGATACAAAAATAAAAAATATCATCGACAATCTTACCGAATGATTTTGTATAAATATACATAAAGAAAACCAGTTTTGGTTTTCTTTTTTTGATTTTCATTAATCCCTTAATGGTCATAACTAATATAGATCATAATATAATACTTGCATATTAATTAAATCGTCAAATAAATAAGGTAGCATTATATGATCTGCAAGGATGTATTATGTCATTATTATTTGATATAGTAGATTCTTGTCAGTTATATTGAAACACAAAAAAAGTCTTTCTTTCGAAAGACTTTTTACATTTAATATAAATGTTGTAAAACCAAATTTTTAATTGGTGGGAGGAGATGGATTCGAACCATCGAAGTCGGAGACGACGGATTTACAGTCCGTTGCATTTGGCCACTCTGCAATCCTCCCATATTAAAAAATGGAGCTGGTGATAGGAATCGAACCCACAACCTACTGATTACAAGTCAGTTGCTCTACCTATTGAGCTACACCAGCATATTTAATTAAAACTCATAAATGGTGCCTCGGGGCGGAATCGAACCACCGACACGAGGATTTTCAGTCCTCTGCTCTACCGACTGAGCTACCGAGGCACATTATGAATGGCGACCTGGATGGGGATCGAACCCACGACCTCTAGCGTGACAGGCTAGCGTTCTAACCATCTGAACTACCAGGCCAGACTTTTATGGTGGGCGTTCAGGGACTTGAACCCCGGACCGACCGGTTATGAGCCGGTTGCTCTAACCAACTGAGCTAAACGCCCTTATCATAAAATATTGGTCGGGGTGAAGAGACTCGAACTCCCGGCCCCTTGATCCCAAATCAAGTGCGCTACCAAACTGCGCTACACCCCGAAATCCTTTTATGATAACGAATAGATTTTACTATATACTTTGGCTATTGTCAAGGATTTTTCTCAAATTTGAACATATATTTTGACTTTTTTATTACGACATAAAAAGTGTGTTTTCGACCAATGTTCTCATATTATTTAATATGGTATTTGTTATAATGATAAAAACGAAATGGAGGACGCGATGCAAATTAAGAAAAAGCTCTACAACAACACTTTATACATTATGTTATGTGGCGAACTCGATGAGTATACAGCAAATTACACTCGCCAAATTCTTGATAAAATCATAAAAGAAAGTGTTTTCAACAAACTAATTTACGATCTATCCGGACTCGAATTTATGGATAGTACTGGGATAGGGGTTTTGATAGGTCGTTACAAAATTTTAAAAAATAAAAACAAAAGCATTTACATCACAAATGCAAACAGTCAGATAGAAAGAATATTTAATATGAGTGGGCTATACGAAATTATGCCCAAGATCAGTTAGGAGTTGAGATGGGATATATAAACGAAATGACATTAAGGTTTAAAGCGATTAAAGAAAACGAAAGTTTTGTCAGAATGAGTGTAGCGGGTTTTATAGCAAGTATCAATCCCACCGTTGAGGAGATTGGTGATATCAAAACCGCTTTAAGTGAAGCGATTACAAACTCGATTGTCCATGCATATCCAAATGGTGTGGGTGATGTTATTGTAAATGTGAAAATAAACGACAACACTGTTTACATAACTGTCACCGACTATGGCATAGGAATTGCTGACATAAACAGGGCAAAACAACCTTTTTACACTTCAAAACCAAATTCCGAACGCAGTGGCATGGGTTTTACTGTTATGGAAGGATTTATGGACGAGGTTGAGGTTGTGTCAACTCTTGGGAAAGGAGTTGTGGTTTCTATGTCTAAGAAAATTGGCGTTGTGAATATGGCTATGGGAGGATAAGATGCTTGATGCTTCACAAACTTTAAAATTAATAGAGGAAGCACAAAAGAATAATGACGACGCAAAAGAAAAACTAATAAGTGAAAATTCACCGCTAATTAAGAGCGTAGTAAAGATTTACTTGAATAAGGGGATTGAATATGATGACTTGTACCAACTTGGTAGTCTTGGATTTTTAAAAGCAATCAATAATTTTGATAGCACATATAATGTGAAGTTTTCCACATATGCAGTGCCCATGATTGCTGGTGAGATCAAAAGATATCTGCGAGATAATGGAATAATAAAGATTTCAAGAAAAATCAAAACTTTATCAATTAAAATTACAAAATATATTGATCAGTACAATAATCTATTTTTGAGATCTCCGACGCTTGAAGAAATTGCATCATATTTTGGTGTTGATGTATATGATGTAGTCTATGCTATGGAAAGTAGCAAGCAAATAGTTTCACTCAATACAACAATAGGCGATGATGATGGCAAAGATATGACCTTATTTGATAAAGTCGAAGGCGAAGAGTCGCTTGATAAAGATATGGAAAATCATATGCTTTATAAAGTAATACAAGACTTGCCACCAAGAGATAAAAAAATCATCATATTAAGGTATTTTCGTGATAAAACACAAAAAGAAATAGCCGAAGAACTTGGAGTAAGTCAGGTACAAATTAGTAGATTGGAAAGTAAAATATTGCAAAAAATAAAAGGCGTACTAAGTTAAAAGTCACTACAATGTAGTGACTTTTTTATAGTGTATTTATTCCGTTGTTGACTGTTCCTTGGTTTATTATGTCAAGCATGGTGTTATAACCATATGTGTTAGTGTTGTTGTTGCGGTTGATATTATTTTCAATGGTGTTTCCATTATTGCCATATTCGTTATTGTTGTTTACGCCATTGTTGTGTATAACACCATTATTGTCATAATAATATCCGCCATAACCATCATTGTTGTTTAAATTGTTTTGATTAATAACACTGTTTTTGTAAATTCCGTCATTCACGCCGTTATTTACGATTCCATAACCACCATTAACATTAGTATTATTGTCATACAATCCATTGTTGTTGTCAGCAACATTGTTGTTTGCATCGAAATTTGTCATATTGTCGTCAGCAAGTCTACCTTGCTCATAAATTTGTTGATTATTGTCAATAGGTGTTATGTCGTTATTTTCTGATGGAGTGTTAAGATTGTCACGATAAGTGTCAATATTTTTTATGCTTTTTTTATTGTTACTTACTTCGTTTGTGTCACTTTCGCTAATTTCTTGTGTGGTGTCTGTTTGTTGATTTTCGAAACTATTGTTTTCTTCGATAATGTCTTCTGATGTTGTGTTTTCTTGATTATTCTCAACAACTGTATTTTCATCTACGATTGTAGTGTCTTCAGGTTGTTGTTTAATAATAACTGCTTGTTCAATATCGTTTTCTGTATTTTTATCAATATTTTCGTTGTTGTTAGGAGTTAGTTGTTCTATAATGTCAATTATTTCTTTATCAGTTATATTTTCTGTTCCTACGGCTTCTTCTAATAAAAATCTAATTTGATCAAGAGTTGCTATTGCACTTTTGTGATATGTTATGCGTGTATCAAGTAGATTGATTAGTTTGACATAATTGCTATTCATAACATCTACGCTTGAAGCAATACTTGCTGGAATATTAGAATTTATTGTTGTAACTTCGTTTTCTAAGTCACCATTACAAGATTTTAATTTCTTCACTGTATTTTTAATATCATACGAATAATTACTTAATGCTTGAAGTTGTTGGATTGTAGGAGTGCAACTACCATTAATAATACACTCGTTTAATTCTCTAATATCAATGATAGCATCAAGAAGTTGTTGTTTTGTAGTAGATAAAATATTATTTGCTTGTAGGGCATCTTCTGTCATAGCATATAGTCTTTGTACTTTATACAAATAATTAGATAATTGTTCGTTGATGTCATTCTCATTGTAATTTGTTATAAATCTTGGATTGTATCTTAATTTGATTGGTTCAAAACTATCATTTGTGTAATAGAAAAATTTGATGTTTGGTACAGTATCATTGTTGTCAGTAACAGGTGTTTCTTGGCTGTTGTCAGATACAATAATGTCGTCAACAACATTACTTTCCTTGCCTGTGTTGTCAACATCAACTTCTACTTCATCATCAATTGATTCGTTAGTGCTTATGTTGTTATTTTCGTTTAAATTATCGTTATTAATTGTGTTATTTGTTTCATTATTGTTTTCATATTCTGTTTGATTGTCTAAATGGGTGGTAGTGCTATCATCAACTGCTTGGTCATCATTATTTACTACATTTGTTAGTGGAGTAATGGTGTATTCATGATCATCATTGTTTAGATCAAAATCACTAATTCCGATTTTGTCTTCGCTATTATTATTTGTGTTATTTACCTTATTAATAAGATAACTTTTGTTACAACTAGAACAAGTATTTGAGTCATTTAGAGTAAGACAATTTTTACAATATGTGCAGTTTCCATTCTCGTCGCAAAGTATGGCATTTCCACAATTTGTGCAATATCCGTCATTGTCACAACTATAACTATTGTTGCAACTATTGCAGTAGCCATTGTTATTAAGAGATAACCTTTTTTCAAGTTCTTTAATTAATAATTTTTGAACCATATCATTAGTATTATCGGTTTCGTTATCAAACATATTGTATTTATCTATATTTACAATATTGTTTGATAAAGTTGTTATTTTTGCTGTGTTTTTTACTAAATTTGATTTATTAGTATTGATGTGCAAATCTGGGTTATTTATATAGTTATTGTCAATAGTGTCTAGGTTTGTGACAGTAGTATATAGTTTTTTGAGATTTTGGTCTAGGTTTTTGCCTACTTTTGCTTGTGTAGTTTTGTTGTTACAACCTGTAAGCATTACGCATATAAGTAATACGCAAAGAGTGTAAGTAAATATTTTTTTAAACATAATTTTCCTCCATATGATAATTCTATTTTGTTGCATTTTTTGAAAAATATTTATCAAAATTTATGTTTATCAAGACAATTTTTGGTGCATTATTGAATGGGTGAATTTATGGATAGCAAAGAAAGAAATAAAAAGTATAACGAATATCTTGAAAAAAAGATACCGCAAACAAAGCAGTTTCCAACTCTAATATTTGCTTTTTTGGTTGGTGGATTGATATGCTGTATTGGTCAAGGGATAATGGATATTTTGATGTTGATTTTTAAAACAATGACTGTGGAAGAAGCGACTACATGGATGCTAATTATTCTTATATTCTTGGCTAGTTTTTTGACAGGACTTGGTGTGTATGATCGGATAGGTGTTTTTGCAGGTGCTGGTTCGATTGTTCCGATTACAGGTTTTTCCAATTCGATTGCAAGTCCAGCTATTGAATTTAAAAAAGAAGGCATTATTTTTGGACTATGTGTAAAAATGTTCACTGTTGCGGGGCCAGTAATTGTTAATGGTCTTGCTATTTCTGTAATTGTAGGAATAATTTATCTGTTTATTTAGTGAGGATTTATGGGGAGTAAAAGTAAAACAATTTATTTAAAAAATAAACCGCGAATTATTGGCAATTATTCGATAGTAGGAAGTAAGGAAGGCAATGGAAATTTTAGCAAGTATTTTCATTGCATATTAGAAGATGACAAACTTGGTCAAAAATCCTTTGAAAAAAGTGAAAGACAAATTGCGATTAAAGTAATAGAAGGTGCGCTTGAAAATGCGGGTCTTGATAAAAAAGATATTGACATAATGTTTAGTGGTGATTTGCTTAATCAAATCATCTCATCTAGTTTTGCTGCGCGCGAACTAAGTTTGCAGTATGTGGGTCTTTATGGTGCTTGCTCGACAATGGCTTTGACGCTAGCTATGGGGGCTATTTTAATTGATGGGGGCTATATAAACAAAGCTTCGTGCTCGACTGTTAGTCATTTTAGTTCGGTTGAAAGACAATATAGATTTCCGCTAGAACTTGGAAATCAAAGACCGCCTACAAGTCAATGGACAATTACTGGCGGGGGATGCAGTATTCTTTCGAGCAAGGGCAAAGGTCCATTTATAAGTCAAATTACTTTTGGAAAAGTTGTGGACTATGATGTGAAGGATGTCAACAATATGGGTGGCGCAATGGCTCCTGCTGCAATGGATACCTTATTGAATCACTTCAAAAATACTAAAACCAAACCCGAAGATTATGATCTAATCATTACTGGCGATCTTGGAAAACTTGGCAGTGATACATTGATTGACTTACTTGAAAATAAAGGAATAAAACTTGGCAATAATTATTGCGATTGTGGTCAAATGATATTTAATGACAATCAAAAAACATTTCAAGGTGGGAGTGGAGCTGGTTGTAGTGCTGCAGTGTTTAATTCGTATATAATGGAAAAATTGAAAAGAAAAGAACTTAAAAAAGTGTTATTTGCGCCTACTGGGGCACTTTTGAGTCCGCTTAGTAGTCAGCAAGGTGACTCTATACCAGGGATATGCCACGCGATAGTAATTGAAAGTGAGGAGGGACTATAATGTTGTTGTATCTAAAAGTGTTTTTAGTTGGTGGATTTATTTGTATGCTTGGTCAACTTTTGATTATAAGAACCAACATAACAAGTGCGCGCATACTAGTACTATTTGTGTGTATTGGTGCGGTACTTGAAGCCTTTGATTTGTATGATCCGATAGT
Organism: uncultured Clostridia bacterium; assembly: GCA_937925475.1. GTDB lineage: Bacteria > Bacillota > Clostridia > Christensenellales > UBA1242 > UBA11490. The sequence continues at coordinate 59,782 of CALEWH010000021.1, read as the reverse complement.
AAGTTTCGCAAGCGCTGGTGCAACTGTTCCGATAACGGGATTTGGCAGGAGTCTAGCTAAGGGTGCGATTGATGCGGTTAAAGATAAAGGTTTGCTAGGAGCGTTTACGGGCGGACTCACTGCAACTGCTGGTGGAATAACTGCTGCTGTTATATTTGCTTATATATTTGCACTGATATTTAGTAGCAGAACCAAAAAATATTAATTGTCCCTTTCATAATTGGAACGCTAATTCATATATTATTATATGAAGGCTTGTACTAAGGGAAATAAAAAACAAAGAAAGAAACTAAGAAAGAGAAATAAGGTTATCCTTATTCTCTTTTTGTTGTTTGTGGTCGTGATGGCAATATTTGCATTATTTGTCAATCCAGTTCTTATAAACACAATAGAGTTAAAAAGCAAAGCTGTATCGACTAGCGCTATAAACGAAGCGATAAATATTGTAGTTAGGGACAATGTTCGCTACGAAAATCTTATAACAATAACAACTGATGACTTAGGAAATATTTCGATGATACAAGCAAATGCTATTGAAGCAAACAATATTTCAAAAAAGCTGGCTCAAACAACTGAAAAACTTATTGATGATTATGGTGATTTGGGTGTTGGTATTCCTTTGGGCTCTTTTTCGGGAATACCTATACTCGCTGGAACTGGTCCCGATATAAAATTGAAAATCACTCCTATCGGTGCGGTAATGTGCAAATTTGTGTCCGAATTTGAACAGGCGGGTATAAACCAGACTATACATCGTATTTATATAAACATAAATGCGAATGTGGGTATAGTAATGCCACTATACACAAAGAGATTTACTTCAACCCAACAAGTATTGATAAGTGAGAGTATTATTGTTGGAAGTGTGCCCGAAGTGTATTTGTATAGTGATAGTTTGTCTACATTGCTTAACTTTGTTCCATATTAATTTAATAATTGTATATTGCTTTACATTGTGTTATAATATCATTGATTTTGGAGAAAAAGACTATGGTATTTTTAGACAATGCAAGTACAACAAAAATGCATAAACAATTTGGTGAATTGTTATTAAAATATAACGAAGAGTTGTATTATAATCCTGGTGGAATTTATAAGGCTGGGACAGATATTGCAACAATCATTTCTACTTCGAGAAAAAGCGTAATTTCAAGTATTGGTGGAAAAATTAATGACAATTTTATCTTTACAAGCGGAGCTACCGAATCTAATAATATGGCAATTAATTTTGCTAAAAGGTTTAAAAAAGGCAAAATACTTGTTTCTATTGGAGAACATCCATCAATATACAATACAGCAATTGAATTGAAAAATTTGGGCTATGATGTTGAGTTTGTAAATCTCACAAAAGAAGGATTTGTTGATGAAGTAGACTTTAAAAACAAGATGTCAAAAGATGTTTGTTTTATCTCAATTATGCACGTATCAAATGAGACAGGTGCAGTCAATCCTATTCAAAAATTAGTAAAATACGCAAAAAATATCAATAAAAATGTTATTTTTCACTGCGATGGAGTACAAGCACTTGGAAAAGTCCCTGTAAATGTGACATCACTTGGCGTAGATATGTATACAATAAGCGGTCACAAAATACATGGGTGTAAAGGTGTAGGTGGGCTCTATGTAAAAGGTGGAGTAAATCTAAGACCGATTGTTTTTGGCGGTGGTCAAGAAGGTGGTCTTCGAAGCGGAACAGAAAATGTAGCAGGAATAGTGGTACTATCAAGTGCAGTAAAGTATGCATGTGATAATGTTAAAAATAATTATGAATACATAACTATACTAAAAAACACTTTGATAGAAGAATTGGCTAAAATTGAATACAAACCGATAATTGTATCTAATGAAAATTGCTCGCCATATATAGTGTCATTGTTGTGTAAAAATTTGCGTGGTGAAACCATACTTCACAAACTTGACGATGAAGGTTTTATGGTAGGCAATGGTTCGGCTTGCAGTAGCAAGAAAAAGGGGAATCGTATTCTTTCAGCTATGGGTTTTAGTGACTCTGAAATTGAAGGTTCTCTTCGTATTAGTTTTAGTTCGTACAACACAAAACAAGAAGTTATTGACTTTGTTAAAGCGTTTGATAAAGTCATAAAAGAATATAAAGAAGGTACAGGCAGATGAGTAGAGCGATATTAATTAGATATGGCGAATTGTTTTTAAAAGGCAACAATAAGAATTATTTTGAAAAAGTTTTAACGCAAAATATAACCAAACACTTAAATGGATTTGACTACAACTTTACAAAAACATCTGGAAGATACATAATTGATGGTTATGACGAGCAAATTGAAGACCAACTTATAGACAAACTTACTAAGGTTTTTGGTATACACTCAATCAGTCCGTCAGATATGGTGGATTCTGATTTGGAAAGTATTGAAAAATTGGTGTCAAATATTGTTTTAACTGGAACTTTTAAAGTAAAAGTAAATAGAGCTGACAAAACTTTTCCGTTAAACTCGCAAGAGTTGTCTGCAAGGCTTGGTGGCATTATTTTGGCTCATAACGAAGACCTAAGTGTAGATTTACATAATCCACAACATGTTGTTTGTGTAGACATAAGAGAAAACAAAAAAACATTTGTTTTTTCAGAGTCGATTAAAGGAGCAATGGGACTTCCGCTTGGAACAGGTGGAAAAGGTCTTTTGATGTTGTCTGGTGGGATTGATAGTCCTGTTGCGGGATTTGTTATGGCGAGAAGGGGACTTACTCTTTCTGCTTTGCATTTTCATAGTTATCCTTACACAAGCCAACAAGCGCGTGATAAGGTGATTGAGCTTGCCAACATTATGACTGAATATACTGGTCATATAAGGCTTTATATTTGTAGTTTTACGCATATACAAGAAGAGATACATAGATGTTGTCGTGATGATTTTATGATAACTATTATGCGTCGAATAATGATGCGTATTGCTGAAAGGTTGTGTCAAAAATACAAACTTCAAACAATAATCACAGGCGAGAGTTTGGGTCAAGTAGCAAGTCAAACCATAGAGAGCATAACTGTGACTAATGATGTAGTAAGGACAATGCCAGTTATGCGTCCACTGATTGCTATGGACAAAGACGACATTATTGAGATAGCAAACAAAATTAACACTTTTAATACTTCGATATTGCCTTATGAAGATTGTTGTACAGTCTTTTTGCCTGACCATCCAGTTATTAAACCTAAAAAACAAACCGCTGAGTTTGAAGAGTCAAAACTTGATATTGAAAAACTTATTGAAGAAGCAATGAGCAGTATCGAAATTGTTGATATCGGAAATTAATAAAAAACTAAATATTTGTAAAATTATGGCAAAACAACAATATATGTAAATGTTGTTTTGCTTTTTATTTGACAAATATGTGTAGATAGGATAATATAAGATTGTATAATAGAATCAAAAAACATAAATGTTTTATTATATAGATAATTTAAAAGGGAGAGAAGATATGATTGGAATGTATTCCATTCTAGGTTTGTCCTCCGTTCTTTTAAGTGTGATTGTTGCACTAGCATCAATAGTTGTTGTGGTGCCTGTATGTGTTTTTGTAGTAAACACACTAAACAAAAAGAAACTTTCTGACAGCAAAACATCCATTGATGAGATGTTGTTGGAAGCTAAAAATGAAGCAAAAAACTTAAAGAAAGAGGCTATACTAGAAGCAAAAGATGAAGTACTAAAACTTAAAACTGATTGTGATGCAGAGATTAAAGAAAGAAGAGCAGAATTGCAAAGAAGTGAAAATCGCATCAATCAAAGAGAGGACTTCATTAACAAAAAAGAGGAAATGCTTGATAGAAAGAGCGAATCCTTAGACAATGCAAGACTTGAATTGAAAAATAAAGAAGATGTCATTAATAAAAAGATTGAAGAGCAAAACAACATAACAAAAAATATGATTACAGAGCTTGAAAAAATCTCTAAGATGACAAAAGAAGAAGCCAAAGCCGAACTCGTTTCGAGATACGAAGAAGACGCAAAAAAAGACGCTGCAATTTTGGTCAGAAATATCGAGCAAAACGCGCGTGAAGATGCTGAGAAAAAGGCGAAAGAGATAGTTACACTTGCTATCCAAAAAACCGCTGTTGAGCACACTAGCGAAGTCACAGTATCCACAGTTCCACTTCCAAGCGATGAAATGAAAGGTCGTATAATTGGTCGTGAAGGTCGAAATATAAGAGCACTTGAAAATGCAACAGGTGTTGACCTTATAATTGACGATACTCCAGAAGCGGTTGTGCTTAGTTGTTTTGACCCGGTGCGTAGAGAGATTGCACGAATTAGTCTTGAAAAACTTATGCTTGACGGTCGTATCCAACCATCTAGAATTGAAGAGATGGTTGATAAAGTAAGTAAAGAGATGGAACTTACTATAAAAGAAGCGGGCGAGAGTGCTGTATTTGATACAGGTATCCACGGTATGCACCCTGAACTTATTAAGATACTTGGAAGACTAAAATATCGTACAAGTTATGGTCAAAATGTGTTAAAACACTCTATTGAAGTTGCATACTTGGCAGGTCTTCTTGCCGAAGAAGTTGGAGCAAACGCTACAATAGCAAAACGCGGTGGATTGTTGCACGACATTGGTAAAGCCGTAGACCACGAAGTAGAAGGAACACACGTAACAATCGGTGTTGATCTAGCAACAAAGTATAAAGAAAGTAAAGAAGTAATACATTGTATTGCTGCTCACCATGGTGGAGTTGAGTTTGAAAGTCTTGAAGCCATTTTGGTTCAAACTGCTGACGCTATAAGTAGTAGTAGACCAGGTGCTCGCAGAGAATCACTTGAAAACTATATCAAGAGATTGCAACAACTTGAATCTATTGCAAATGACTTTAAAGGTGTTGAAAAGAGTTTTGCTATCCAAGCGGGTAGAGAAATCCGTATCATTGTAAAACCAGAAGAAATTAGCGACGAACAAGCATTGTTCCTTGCAAAAGATATTGCTAGTAAGATCGAAAAAGAAATGGAATATCCTGGACAAATTAAAGTCAATGTTATTAGAGAAACTCGTAGCGTTGATTATGCAAAATAATATTTATACGAGCATAATATACTAAGTTGTATAAAAAATAAAAAAGTCTTTGAAAAAAGACTTTTTTATTTTGTTTATCACATAATCGTGTTAATTTTATATTGGCAGGGGCGGAAGGAATCGAACCCTCCTCAGGAGTTTTGGAGACTCTTATTCTACCGATGAACTACGCCCCTATATGAAAACAAAAATATTATACAATATTTATTTTTTTTAGTCAATAAAATTGTTTTAATTGCTTTTTAAAAATCGCCATATTTGATATACTACATTTGTTAGGAGAAGGACTCGTGAAGAAAGTAGATTTGTATACAGATGGTAGTTGTATTGGAAACCCTGGCCCAGGCGGATATGCTTGTATTCTGATTTATCAAGGAATCAAGAAAGAGTGGGCTGGTTGTGTGCCCGACACGACAAACAATCGTATGGAAATAACCGCTGTTATTAAAGGCCTTAAAAAATTGAAAGAACCTTGCGATGTGACAATATACACTGATAGCGCTTATACGCTAAACGCTTTTGAGCAAGGTTGGATTCAAAATTGGATTGCAAACAACTGGCGCACTGCTGGCAAGAAAGAAGTTCAAAATGTCGACCTATGGAAAACATTGCTTGAAGTGATGCAACCACATACTATTCATTGGGTTAAAGTTAAAGGACATGCAGACAATGAGTTAAACAATAGGTGTGATGTCCTTGCAAGGGGCGAGATAACAAAACTGCAAAATAAAGTTGATTAAATTTTACAATATATTGTGTAAATATTGTAGTTTAAATAAAAAAGACCACTAGATGTGGTCTTTTTCTTTTCAATATTTTAATAGTCGCGATTTTTAAATACAAGTGAAGTAATAGTGTAAAGCACTCCTGAAAATAGTATAGTAACAATAAGACTAAGCCATATTGTCATTTGTGAATTTATTGGTGTCGCGAGTATTGTTGATATTAGATTTGCCGTATTTGTTTGATTTGTACCAAAAAATCTAAACAAACTTATATTTGTGAATGGAATAAATTTGTATGCTATTGTTGTTGGCAATGCGATATTTAGTACGATTGTAAGCAAAACTGATATAAACGATGCAGACAAAGTGGCTGCAAATGACTTGAACACTATCGCAATAAAGAATGCAAGTATCAAGAAGAATATAATGTCAAGTACAACAGTTCCGATATAGATAAGCAACAAAACGACAGGTGAAGTCACAAATATGCTTGACGAGTTGAATGATACAAGGACTTTATTAACTGCAGGAAGTCCAAATGATACAAAACCGCCTACGCCTGCAATAACTATTGATAGAAGCAAGAAAGTTAGTGAAAAGAATAGAGTAGCAAGCATTTTAGCAGATAGTATTTTTCCGCGTCTATAAGGTCGCATTAACAATAGTTTGATTGTGCCACTATCATATTCACTACTAATCAAATATGCAGCCATCATCATTGTAAATACGATAATAAGAAGTGAACATATTTTTAATGCAGAGTAAATGTAATCATAAGCGCTTGTTTCGTAGTCTATATTTTTGTCATATTCGAATGTATTTAGAAAACTATTAGAGAATGTGTTGTTTTTCAAATAATAAGTGTTGTAGGTGATATTGTTTTCTAAATTGTATGCATTAAAACTTTCAAGTTCATAACCAAACAATTTTCTTGTTTTTGACTCAGAAATATTTTTAACTGTGTGAGTTGTTACGACATCATTAACCAAGTTGTTGAAGGTGATAGTCATAAGTTTGTAAGATGTGATACTCTCACATATGCGAGTAATCGAAACATCGCTTTGTAAACTTGCTATTTTTTCAAGCAACTCTGTTTGATTAGTTTGCATTTGAGTGTTGATTTCGTTTAGTTTTTTAGTAAACGCTTGGTCTTTATAATCAACATATGTTAGAAGTTGGTTGTATGCGCTAAGTTGTTTGATATAATTGTCATTTGTTAGTTTTGTCGCGATATCAACAAACTTTGCATTAGTGTCGCTTTCTAATATTTGAACACCTATTATCTCATTCACTCTTTTTATTATCGAATCCAACTTTTCTTTGTCTTCGATTGTTGTAAGTGCTACATTTGTTTCTTTTGTAACAATTTCATCAGTGATGGTTTTGTATTCGCTAATTTTACTTTTAAGCATATTAAGTATCTTCTTGCCCTTATCTTTGCTAGAAGATGGAGTAGTTGTACCTGCTTGTTTTGAGTAATAATTTTTAAATATTGTATCAATCTTTTCTATATCATTTACAAGTTGGGTAAGGGGATAAGAGATACGCCTTTGATATATTTCTATTACAGTATTCAATTTGTCCATATAACTGTTGGACTTAATTGTGTTGTTGAGATTTTCCACATCTTTGATGTTTTTTATTTTGTTGTATATTTCTTTTGCTTTATTTTGTGCTTCTGAAATATAATTTGTTGTGGTTTCTTCAATTTGATTTGTGCCATAGTCTGCGTCAATACGATGTACATTAAGTATATCTTGCAAGTACTTTGGATATGTTTTTATGACTTCTGGATCGTCTGTATTGAAAAACTCAATTATTTCAAGTACTGTTTTCTTATACTCTGTTATGTCTTCTTGCGTAGCTTTGCCAGAATCTATTAATTTGTACAATTCGTTTAGTTTGTTATTCAATGAGCTACAATGCGAATAAAACTCTGTATTTTGTGTGTATCTATCAATGATTTTTTGGGCTTCTATTACGTTTTTGTCATATGAAGTTTTGTTTTCACTGCCCGAAGTGCCCATAAATAGGCTATAATTTGTCGACGCATTTTCTTTTGAAAGAGTGACTCTTTCATCGTTTCGATTTGTAGGATTGAATGTGAAAAGTGATATAAGGCACGCAAGAACCAAAACCACAGCCATAATATAAACTGCTGGCTTTTTAAAAATTTTATTAAATTCTGCTCGCGTAATTCTAAATACTCCGCGCATAATTTACTCCTTAGAAAATACTATTGATCCCTTTGTTTTTGGCACTGATAATGTCCAAGAATACTTCTTCAAGTGGCTTATAAACCATTTCAATGCTAAATATTGATATCTTATATGAGATTAGTTTTTCGGTAATCCTATTTATACTTGATTCGTCGGCTTTAACTATTATGCTGTTTCCTGCAATGTCAACAGGTAATCTAAGTTCGTTTAGTATGACCTTTCCAGCAAAGTTTGGATAGTCGACAGCGATTTTTATTTTTTTACTACTTTCTTGTCCGGCTTTAAGTTGGTTTAGAGTTTTGACTTCTAGGATAGAACCTTGATTGATGATACAAATTGTGTCGCAAAGGTGTTCCATCTCGCCAAGCATATGGCTAGAAATCATAATACCAATTTTCTTTCTTTGAGCAAGCATTTTCAAAAAGTCACGCATCTCCTTGACACCTGCTGGGTCAAGCCCGCTTATAGGCTCGTCAAGAACCAACAGTTTTGGATTGTGGAGTAGTGCTTGACATATGCCAAGTCTTTGACGCATACCAAGTGAGTATGTCGAAACTTTGTCTTTTAAGCGGTTTTCTAGTCCAACTATTCTTGCATATCCTAAAATGTCGTTTTTGCTTATTCCGCCATGTAGACTTGCATAATACTTTAGGTTGTCATAACCTGACATATATGTGTACATAAGCGGGGTTTCGATAAGACCGCCTAGATTTGCTAATGCTTTCTCTCTGTCTGTGTTTAGGTTGTGTCCGCAAATATAAACAGCGCCACGAGTAGGTTTCATGAGTCCACAAATCATTTTCATTGTTGTGGATTTGCCTGCACCGTTTGGGCCAAGAAAACCAAAAATTTCCCCTTCATTGATAGTGAAGGAGATATTATTTACGGCTATACGATCATTAAAAGTCTTAGTGAGATTTTTAACCATTAGCACGCAGTTTTTCTTGTTTTGGGCTGTTTGTTGAAATTTTGGAACATTTGTTGCCATATACACAACACCTTTACACAATAGTTTTTAAAATTATAATATAATTTGCTCCAAATGTAAAGTTATATAACGACTATTATTTTAATATAATATGCAAGGGGGACTTATGAGTAAAAAACGATTTTTTTTGATTCTTATCACCACAATCTGTCCTATTTTATTTTGTGTTTTGCTGTTTTTGTGGGGTGGGGATATATCTAGGACTCTTCGCTTTATATTGTTTGTGGTCAGCATTATTCTTTCTATTGGCGTGTATATAAGTTTGTTTGCAAATAAAGTCGCAATTTCAAAACTCTTTTTCGTGCTTGTTGTGCTTTACACTTTGCTTTTAAGCGGGTATTTGTACTTTTATCACAAACAAATGTTGTCAATTTTTTATTCGGTCGCTAGTTTTAGACAGTTTATATTGTCAACAGGAAATATGGGAATAATTACTTACATACTTATTCAAGCGTGTCAAGTAGTAATATTGCCGGTGCCTGCTGCTGTTATTGCTATCGCTGGCGGTCTTATTTATGGACCTTTTATTGGCGGACTTTATTGTTCGGCTGGTGTGCTAATTGGCTCAAATATCTCGTATGCGATTGGGCGCTTCTTTGGATTTAGAGTTGTTTCGTGGATTTCGGGCGAGAGCAATGTCGTAAAATATAGCAATATTCTAAACAACAAGGGCAAGTTGTTTTTGCCTATGGCTTTTCTGCTTCCTATGTTTCCAGATGACATACTTTGTTTGATTGCTGGTTTGACAAGACTAGACTACAAGTTTTTCTTTGTTTCTACAACCATAACTCGACCTATTAGTGTCATTTGTATGTGCTATTTTGGCGGTGGATTTATTATTCCATTTAAAGGTTGGGGGATTCCGGTTTGGATTGTGCTTGCTCTGATTATTTCGGTTGTGGTGGTTTGCACTTATAAATATCAAGCACAAATCGAAAATTGGTTACTAACTAAGATAAAACCTAAAAAGAAAAAACACCAATAAAATGGTGTTTTTTGTTATTGATAAAATCTGTGGTTTGTAGTAAGAACCTTATAAAGTAGTGGGCCTACGATAAAGTTTGACGCAAGTACTAGTGGAGCGACTATTGTAGGGGCAAAGTACTTGATGTTTTCAAAACTCAAACCCATAAATGTGTTTATGGTGTAGATTAAAATCAATGATACAAAGAATGCAAGCAAACCAAAAACTATTGCATAATTAAGTTTGAAGACATTTGAAGTTTGTTTATTTGGGCTTATAAACACAGGGATACAATACATAATGCAAACTATTCCGACAATGGCATAACCGCATTGGAATGCCCACATTTTATCTTTGTAGAGTGTGCCATTTCCTTTCATAATGACCATCGTAACGGTAAGTTCGAGTAACATCAAGATTAACATTGTTAGACCAAATGCAAACTTGACTTTGTTGACTTGCAAATATTTGTTTTCTGATTTAGATTGCTTCGATTTTGAGTAAACCTTTACATTGATGGTGGAGTCGTCTATTGTGTCTGTTAGTTTTTTAACAACATTTTGTGTTGTTACATTTTCGCGTTCCTTTTCAAGATATGGAACTTCGTCTATCTTTTCTTCTTCTGTTTGGACAAGCAAGTTGTTTAACTTGTCCTTGTACTCGTCACTTGGATAAGCACCTTGATTGTCTTGACTAGGTGTTGGGGCGGGCGCCTTGCGTTCGTTTGTGATGTTCTCAAATTTTTGGACAAATATTTTGTTTCTTTGTTCGCGCTCTTCATCGCTAAGTTCGTCCAAAATATTTTTACTTTTCTTCTCGTTATTGTTGTTGGCCATTTTTATAAGGTCAATGTTTATGTTGTTAACATTTGTAAGTATTGCTTGATTTACTTGATTTGATTTTTTAGCATTCCAATTTTGCTCGTCTTCGTAAACAAGTTTTGTAATTCCGTACTCGTCAGTTATTATCTTTTTCTTTCTTGTGGCTACAACTTCTGACGCAGGTTGTTCGACTGGTGCTGGTTTTTCTTCTTCAAGTTTGTGGTCGACAGGGGTTTCGTGATTGAATAATATGTTATAACTCTCTTCATACTTTTCGTTTTTGTATTCGCTTAGCGGAACAGGTTTGTAAAAAGTATGGTCAGGAATGATTTCTTCAACAGGAGATTCTACATATTCTTCTTCGGGATTGTCTTGTTCTTCCTTGTCGATTTCATCGTATAGTTGGTTAAGCATTTCTTTCTTGTCCGACATTGCTGTAAGGGTAGGGTTGTTTTCAATTATCGAATTTCTTACATCTTCTTGGAAATCGGATACTTCTCTTTTAGGCATATCATTTACACAAGGTGCGTTCTCTTTTGGGTGGGTTTCATGTTTGATTTCGGAATATTCATCCTCTGTTGGCTCGGATTCATCTTCGCTGTCTTCACCTAAAAGTTCTTTCATTTTGTCTTCAACGCTAAAAGTCGAATACTTTTTATTGAGTTCAACATCGTCATCACCATCTTCGTCTATTGTGTATGTAGATTCTTCTTCAAAGGTTGGTGATGATTCGTTTGTTTCATCTAAGTCGTTGTTAGTTTGATCTGCTTTTTCAAATGTGTCTTTCTCGTCGACTTCTTCTATTTCTTCTATGTCATCATCTTCAATATCGTAATTATCAATATCGTCATTGTTTTTATTTAACAATTTTTCACAATATTTCTTGCCATAGTCTGTAAGCAAATAGTAGTGTCTTCGACCACCAATCTCGCTATCACCCCAATACGATGTGATAATGTTTTTTGTTTCAAATCTTTTAAGACTGCTATATAGAGAAGGTTGTTTTAATTTGACTTTGCCATTTGTTTTTTCTTCTACTTCTTTTATAATTTCATAGCCGTACTTTTGTCCTGTCATAAGGCTTGCTAGAATGATGTTGTTTACTGAGCCACGAGAAGCAACACTTTTAAGTTTTCTTGCCACTTTTATCCCTCCAACATAGTTATATTTTAATATAATTTACTAAATAATAATCAATTCGACAATTTATGTCAAATAAAATACTATGCAAACTACATTTTTTATTGAGTACTATGCAAACACCGATTGAAAAAATTAGGAATTATAGCCATTTTGTGATATAGTAGAGTAGTGGTACTATGCAAAATGTTAAAAACAAATTAAGTTTGTATTTTGTATTAAAGAGGTCAATATGATTAAACCAGATTATATTATTAGAAGTTATCGAAGGACATTGTGTATTTCCATTAGTAAGATAGGAGAGGTTGTGGTCAGAGCGCCAAAAAACCTTTCAATGGAGCAGATCAATAAATTTTTGGTCGATAAAGAAGCGTGGATAAAACTTAAAAAAGAACAAATCCAGTTGAAAAACAATCAAAACAAATCCATCACTAACTATGAAAAAGTACTAAAACTTGGCAAAGAATACATACGCGAAGATATGTCGGGGATAAAGAAAATAGAATGGGATAGCGAGAAAAAACGAGCATATGTGCCAAGTAACCTTACCCAAGCCGAGTTTGTTAAAAAGATGTCGAAGGAATACATAAAGATGTCAAAAGAAATACTTTTAGATAGGGTGTATTACTTTGCACGACTAATGTCACTTAGTTTTAACTCAATTTCCATTATGAACAACCGTACAAGGTGGGGAACATGTTCGAAGAAAGGGGACTTGAAATTTAATTGGCGACTATCGATGCTAAGACCCGAATCAATAGACTACCTTATAATACACGAACTGGCACATCTAATAGAGTTTAATCACTCAAAAAAATTTTATAAAGTCGTGGAGTGTGTGATGCCTAAATACAAAACACAAATGAACGACCTTAAAACAAAAGGATTTTTGTTAGACCTTTATAGATGATTTGATGTAGAAAATTCTATAACAAAATATATACTTACACTTACCAAATCTTGAAAGAGTAAATTAATCTGATAGAGTGGGTCTGTAAGTATTTTTTATTGTTATTGTATATTTGTATAATAAAATTGTTATTAAAAACTATTCGCAAAAGGCAACTTTTACGAATAGTTTGGGCTTGGAAAACTACTATGCAAATGCTTTTTGCATAATATTATGTCTTTTGCATATTTTGCCTTTATAAAGCCATTTTTATTTTGTTTATGTTTTATTTTGCTTTTTATATTTCACTTATTTAGTTTTATATGATATTTTACATATATAAAATTTATTAGGCTTTATATCAAATTAACACCTTGTCAATTTATAAATAAAAAAATAGCAACTTTGAAAGTCACTATTTTTTATTGTTTGAAAATATTTTTATAAGACTTTTAATAACCATTGATGCGTAAATTGATGACAATGATTTGTATTTTGATTTAAAAGCATCTTGTTGTTCGTCCATAGTTTTTGCAAGTTTGATGCCACAGTTTTTTAGATAGTCTAAAATTTTAAGTATTGTGGCGTCTTCCAAATCTGTAAAATAAGAATTAGGAACTGTATATAATAAAATTTCAAATATTTCAAATGGCAATAACTTTTCATTTTTGTCAATCTTATAAGCGTTTTTGAAAAGCAAAATGTATTGTCTAAACAAATCATTTGTTGTTTTATTTTTTAATTTAAAATTGCGAATACTTAGTTTTGGATATTCTTTTTCGACCAAAACTTTGTCATTTGTATAGTATATTATTCCACTCACCTTGTTTTCGTTTACTTCTGTAAAGCAAGGAATGACTTGAAAATAATGTGTTGTTTTGTTTTCTTCTTCGTCAAAAACATTGATCGCAAAGTTAAGCGAATATTTGTCTTGCCAGATTAATGTGTTGCTGTCAAAATTATTTATAGACATTTCCATAAGGTCGTCTTTAATCTTTTTCAAGGTTAGATATCTATCCTGAACAATGGCGTTGTCTTTAAAATTTTTGATGTTGCTTAGTTGGTTTATTTCGATATACAATGTTGCTGGCGTGTCAAGACAAACATTTGTGCCTAGTTTGTATTCGTCATAATAATAAGTTTTTATGTTTTCGCTGGCAAAAAGCTCTTTATCATAAAAATAATCGTCGACCATTTCGTCGATTATGTCCTTAAAATTTTCAAGAATTATTTGCTTTTCTTCATCAAATTTTTCTGCTAGTAATGTTTTTTTGTCCATAAACACTCACCTATCATCTTTTTAATAATATAACATATAAAATTATTTTTGTCATTTGTTACGATTATATTTTTCAATTAGGTCTTTTTGCGATATAATAAAACTAGGTGAGTTTATGGTAGAAAGTTATTTTAAAGAAAGAGATGACGACAATATTTTAAAACTTAGACAACTTAGAAAACAGTTGCCACCTTTTTGTAGTGAGTATTTTTTAGGTATTGAGCCTTACACAACTCCCCTAACTCGACTTGGTTATGCACGCGATTTAAAAATATTTTTCCAATTTTTATCTTGGGAAGTACCTGAGTTTGGCGGAAAAGAAATAACCCAATTTACTCTTGCTGATCTTGATAAGGTCACTTCGACGCACATCGAATATTATATGGAATATCTGAACCTATATATATATGAAGGAAAGAAAATACATAATGGCGAGCGTGCTCGAAACAGAAAATTGAGCGCTGTAAGGTCACTTCTTAAATACTTTTTCAAGAAAGACAAATTGAGTTCGAATATAGGTGAAAAGATAGATACACCTAAAATCCACGACAAAGAAATAATTAGGCTTGATGTTGATGAAGTGGTCAAATTGCTTGACGAATCCGAAGCCGGTGACAAACTAACCGATATGCAAAAAGGCTTTCATAAGCATACAAAAAAGCGTGATTTTGCGATGTTGAGTTTGTTTTTGGGGACAGGAATTCGTATCTCAGAATGTGTCGGATTAAACATTGAAGACATTGACTTTAAGCAAAACGCATTTAGGGTTACTCGCAAAGGTGGAAATCAAGTTGTGCTATATTTTAATGACGAAGTTGCGAGTGCGTTAAAAGATTATTTGGTTGAAAGGGAAAACAATAAAAATGTTTCACCTGATGAGCGGGCGTTGTTTTTGAGCCTACAAAATAAAAGAATAACAGTTAGAGCTGTACAAAATCTCGTAAAAAAATACAGCAAATTAGTTACTCCATTAAAACACATCACACCACATAAATTGAGAAGTACATTTGGCACAAATCTATATCGAGAAACTGGCGATATTTATATTGTTGCAGATGTGCTTGGACACAAAGATGTAAACACAACTCGCAAACACTATGCTGCTATTTCCGAAGACATAAGGCGTAATGCAGCGCATGTAATAAAACTTAGAAAAGATGAATAAAATGTAGAACAAATGTTTGACATTTGTTCTATTTTGTTTTATAATGCTACAAATAAACAAATGAGGTGTCGTATGTCACGATATAATAAAGAAAAAGAATTGTTGGATTATATAAGGGTTTTTCAAGATAAAAATGGTTTTCCGCCATCAGTAAGAGAGATGTGTGAAGCGATAAATGTAAGTAGCACAAGCACTATCGCCTATTATCTTACAAAACTTGAAGACAATGGTCTTATTAGAAAAACACACAATAAAAATCGTGCAATTGAGATACTTGATAAATTTCCAAAAGTAGTAAACACTGACGAACATGGCGATTATACATCAATTCCGATGCTTGGCACAATCACTGCGGGTCAACCTATCTTGGCAGTCGAAAACTATGACGAATGTTATATGGTTTCGCCAAATCTATTTAGGGGCGATGGATTATTTATGTTGACAGTTCGTGGTGAAAGTATGATAAATGCTGGCATACTAAGCGGTGACAAAATTGTAGTACGCCAACAATCGTATGCCGAAAATGGTGACATTGTAGCGGCACTAATAGATGGATCTGCTACTGTAAAAAGATTTTATCGTGAAGACGGACATTTCCGACTACAACCAGAAAATGACACAATGGATCCTATTATTGTCGACCGCGTAGATTTGTTGGGAAAAGTCGTAGGACTAGTAAGAAATATTTAATATTTTGAAAAATATGAAAAATAAAAGACAACTTGATTAGTTGTCTTTTTTATTTTTAAAATATTTGTCAGTAACAGTAAACAAGTCTTGAATAGTACTATGCATAGGGTTATACTCCACCGCGAAATTTCGCCTTTTAAACCAAGTATTTTGGCGTTTTGCATAGTTGCGACTATGTTGTTTGATAAGTGCAACAGTTTGGTTAAAATCTAATTCGTTTGCATAGTATTTTATCCACTCGCTATAACCTATTGGAAGTTTTAAATCCGACCTTAATAGGTTTTGTTTTTGTAGATTTGACACTTCATCCATTAGTCCATTATTCACCATTTGATCGACGCGTTTGTTTATGCGGTCATACAATATATCTCGCTCGATATTTGCATAAATTATGAATGGCCTAAATTGGTCGTTTGGAAGCATAACTTGCTCTGACTTTTTCTTACCAGTGCTTGCTATTTCCAGTGCGCGTACTACCCTTTTCAAATCATTTGGATGAAGACTACTTGCCGACTCAGGATCGATTTCTTTTAGTAAATCGTACACATATTGGTTTCCAAATTGCAACGCCATATTTTCATATTTTTGTCGCACTTCACTATTTTTTTGAGTAAAACCATAGTCGTGTTTGTATAAAAGTGAATCAATGTATAGTCCTGTGCCACCAACAAAAACAGGAAGTATGTCGTGGCTTAGTAGATCGTTAAAGACTTTAATTGCGTCGTGATTATATCTTGATACAGAATAATCCTCGGTGATACTTACATAATCAAACAAGTGATGTTTGACCTTATTGAAGTCATCGGCAGTCGGCTTTGCTGTGCCGATACTTAGGTCTTTGTATATTTGTTGGCTGTCGCAATTAATTATCTGACCGCCATATCTTTGCGCAAGTGTGATGGCAAGATCTGATTTGCCACTCGCAGTAGGTCCAAAAATCAAAATGCAGTTGTACATTAGACTATCCTTTTGAACCATTTTTCAATATCTTTTTGTGTGATTTTAAGTATGATAGGGCGTCCGTGTGGGCAAAGCAAAACTTGGTTTTCTCTTGAAAGTTTTGTAAGCAGAATTTTTATCTCCATCTCACTTAAAATATCGTTTGCTTTTACAGCTGCTTTGCAGGCTGATTTTGCAATATAGTCTTGCAAGATACTGACATTGTCAACAGTCAAACGATTGTTTAGATTTGACAAAACTTCATTAAAGAATGTGCTAAATGAGATGTCTTTAAGAAGGACTGGCACTGTATTAACCTTATATGCATTGTGGCCAAACTCTTCCATCTCCCAACCCATTTTTGCAAGTGTGTCCAAATTTGAGTTTATATATTCAAATTCTTGTGAGTTTACATTTAGAATGTATGGGATCAAAAGTGGTTGGACAGCAATATCATTTTGCAATAATTGCTCCTTAAACTTATCGTACAAAACTCTTTCGTGTCCTGCGTGTTGGTCGATAAGATATAGACAATCATCTTTTTCTATAAGGATATAAGTATTGAAAAGTGTGCCAAGTATTTTAAAGTCGTTTATATCCAACTTCAAGGCTTCTTGTGACGATGCTTTTGGAAGAATGTCCATTTGTTGTTGGGTCATTTTTTCAGCAAGTTGGTAGGCAAAATCATTGTCTTCTACACAATATTCACCTGTCTTGTTTTTAGTAAGAAACGACTTAATAGAACGGAAATTGTCTTCAAACAAAGGCGAAGATGTTATTTTTTCTTCATTGTCTTCACTATGTTTTTCTTCGAGAGATACTTCACTGATGTTGTCTTTTTGAGAAGACTCACTTGTATATGATTGACCTTCTGATGAATTTACATTGTAGAGTGTTTTTGGAGTTTCTTTGTCTATTTCGTCATCATTAGGAATGTCAGCAATATTTTTTACAAGCATCATTTTTGACAATACATCGCTTACACTTGTGTACACCATTCCAAAAATTTGGTTGCTGTTTTCAAATTTGACATCAAGTTTGTTTGGGTGAACATTTACATCGACCTTATCAAGTGGCAAGTTTAGATTGATTACATAAAAAGGGAAAGTCGATTTCATTATATAATTTTCATAGGCCTTGTAGATTGCCATTGATATAGCTTGATTGATTACATATCTTCCATTAATAATTAAAGTTTGATAAGTTCTGTTTGGCTTTGAAAAAGTCGGAAGACCTAAATATCCACTAAAACTAAAATCGCCATTTGTGTATTTGTATTCGACCACATTGTCTACAATGGATTTTCCATAAATACTATATATAGCTTCATATAAGCCGTTTCCATTTGATTGATAAACGACTTTATTATCTGCTATGTATTTTATTGAGATATTTGGATTTGCAAGAATTAGTCTTGAAATATAATTTGTAATTTCACTTTCTTCTTGGCGTTCTTTTCTCAAAAATTTTGCACGAGCAGGGACATTGTAAAACAAATTTTCTACGACAACTGTGGTGCCATTGATTGTTCCGACAGGTGATGTCTCGCCTATCTCTCCACCTTCAACACGAACAGTATATCCTTCGTCGCAAGTTCTAACTTTGCTTGTAAGCGAAACTTTGCTAACAGATGCAATTGATGCTAGTGCCTCGCCCCTAAAACCAAGGGTTCCGATTTTATCAAGGTCGTCAATATCTTTAATTTTGCTTGTCGCATGTGGCATAAATGCAGGAATAAAGTCTTCCTTTTCAATTCCGCACCCGTTATCACTAACCCTAATTCGAGTTATGCCACCATTTTTGATGTCGATAGAGATGGAAGTCGCGCCACCATCTATCGAGTTTTCTACAAGTTCTTTCACGACACTTGCGGGTTTTTCAACAACCTCGCCTGCCGCAATCCTGTTGTATATTGTTTTGTCAAGTATATTTATTTTTCCCATAACAATCCTTTATTTTTCTTTTAAATAACCTTTTAGGCTTACAAGTGTATCAAAAGCACTAAGCGGAGTAAGTGTATTTACATCAATATCTTTTAAAACTGCCATGATTTCGTTTTGCGCTCTCACATCCTTTTTCGAAACCTGAGTATCAGTGGATATTTTTTCAGGTGACTTATTAAGGTCGTTTTCTTCTAGATAGTGTAATATTTCACGAGCACGACTTAAAATTTCGTTTGGAAGTCCGGCAAGTGACGCAACTTCGATACCAAAACTTTTATTTGCCCCGCCCCTTACTATTTTTCTTAAAAATACTATTGAGTTGTTATACTCTTTTATGCTAATTCGATAGTTTTTAACTCCTTCAAGAGTCCCTTCAAGGTCAGTTAGTTCGTGATAGTGAGTGGCAAAAAGTGTTTTTGCGTTAAGGTTTTTCGAAATATATTCCACAACGCTCCATGCAATAGAAAGACCATCAAAAGTGCTTGTGCCCCTTCCTACTTCGTCAAGTACAATTAGAGATTTGTTGGTTGCGTTTTTGACGATATTACTAACTTCGCTCATCTCAACCATGAAAGTAGATTGACCAAAACTAAGGTCATCGCTAGCGCCTACACGCGTAAAAATCTTATCAGTAAGTGCGATTTTTGCGCTCGTTGCGGGCACAAACGAACCAATATGAGCCATGTAAGTAATGAGTGCAACTTGACGCATATATGTACTTTTACCAGCCATATTTGGGCCAGTGATAATCATAATGCGTGAGTCTGTATCATTTAGAATTGTGTCATTTGGCACAAAGTCTTCTTCTTTATTGATTGCTTCGACGATTGGGTGTCTTCCACCGATTATCTCGATTCCTTCGGTGTTTTTGTTTATAATAGGCTTTACATAATTTCTCTCGACAGCAACAACAGCCAGTGACAAAATTGCGTCAAGCAAAGCAATGCTGTGTGATGTATTTTGTAGTGGGGTTATAAATTGTAAAAGTGTGTTTCTAAGCTCGGCATACAATTTTTGTTCGAGCGATACTCTATTCTCTTCGGCGTGCAAAATTTTATCTTCAATTGTTTTTAGTTCTTCGGTAATATATCTCTCTGCATTTACTATGGTTTGCTTTCTCACATAGTTAAACGGAACAAGGTCCTTTTGACTATTAGGTACTTCGATATAATACCCAAAAACCTTATTGTATGCTATTTTAAGTCCTTTGATATTTGTCTTTTCTTTTTCGCTGGCTTCAAGTTGGATTATCCAATTTCGACCCGAAGTTGATATGTTGTTAAGTTCGTCAAGTTCGGAGTTGTATCCCGCTTTGATAAATCCATAATCCTTTAATGTAGATGTTGCTTTTTCTTCGTCGATAGCTCGGTCTATAAGCAAAACTAGGTCGTCAAATGTCGATATGTTTTCTTTGATATCGCTTAAAATAGGACTAGAAAAATTGTCCAACAATGATTTTAATTCGGGCAACATTTGCAAAGAAGTTTTAAGCGAAACACAATCTTTTGGACTAATATTGTTGTAACTAATTTTGCCACATAGTCTTTCTATATCGTATATTTTGTACAGTATTTGACTTATGTTTTCGCGTGCAATTATGTTTTTGTAGAGTTCTTCTACGCCTTTTAGTCTATAATTGATTTTAGTTGCATTAAACAAAGGTTGTTCGACCATACTTGTAAGCATGCGTTGACCCATTTTTGTTTTGGTCTTGTCAAGCAACCATAGTAGCGAACCATATTTTTTTCTGTCCTTAGATGTTTCACTAATCTCCAAGTTGCGTCGTGTACTGCCATCTATTTGCATGTACTCGTCATTGACTTCATAAGTAACTTTGTTTATGTGGCTCAAATCACGCTTTTGTGTTTGGCGAATGTAATTTAGAACGCTGCCACCTGCTATGATTGCATATATTTTATTGGCTATTCCAAAAGTTTTTAAGTTGTTTGTGTTAAGCTGTTTTTTAAGTATGCTATCACATAGACTATAATCATAATTTGTTTCGTCATAGTACTCAAATTCGGGAACATACTTGCCTCGCACACATGGCATATCAACGCACTTACTCATCTCTTTATTGCATATGATTTCGCTTGGTCTTATGCGAAGCAAAGTGTCGTTTAGGCGTGATAGAATATTGTCACCTGTAAACTCGCTTACATAAAACTCCCCTGTCGAAATATCAATATAGGCAAGTCCTATATTGTTTTTCTCTTTATATAGCGAAACCAAAAATGTGTTTCGATCTTCCTTAACAAGATTTGAGTCAATGACAGTACCTGGTGTAATTACTCTAACTACATCTCTCTCTACTAGACTAGGACCTTTTGTAGGTGCGGAAAGTTGTTCGCATATGGCTACTTTATATCCTGCACTTATCAGTTTTTGGACATAAGTGTCAACAGCATGATATGGCATACCACACATTGGTGCTCGTGTGTCTAGTCCGCAGTCTTTTCCTGTCAATGTAAGGCCTAGCACTCTACTGCATAGTTCGGCATCGTCGAAAAACAACTCGTAAAAGTCGCCTAGTCTATATAAAAGTATTGCGTCTTGATATTTGTCCTTTGTGTCTACATATTTTTTCATCATTGGACTAAGACGATTTCTGTCAATAATTGTTTTTAAATCTGACATATTTTCTCCTTAGATTATACCTACGATTTGTTTGTTTGATGTGCTGACTATTTTGCAGTCATAAAACATATCAAGTGTGATTGGTTTTTCAGATTTTACTATTATATCTCGTCCACTTTCACTGACAGCGTTGTAATCGTCGCCATTCTTGCTTCTAACCAAAACTGATAGTGTTTTGCCTACAAGTTCGGCTGTTTTTTCTTTTGAAATGGATTTGGACAATTTTAATAGTTTGTTTACTCTTTGATTTTTGATTTCTTCGGGAACTTGATTTGACATTTTTTCGGCTATTGTACCTGTTCGTGGCGAATACATAAATGCAAATACCCCGTCATACCTTACTTTTTCTACAAGGCTATATGTATCTTCAAATTCCTCATTAGTTTCGCCCGGAAATCCTACAATGATGTCAGTCGACAAATAGCAATCTGGAATGCGAGTGCGGATTTTATCAATTAGTGTCAAATAGTGCTCACGAGTGTATCTGCGGTTCATTTCTTTAAGAACTTTATTGTTTCCAGATTGGATTGGCAAATGTATAACTTTTGCTAGTTTTTTATACTTTGCGATAACATTGATAACTTCGTCAGTAAGGTCTTTTGGGTGCGATGTCATAAACTTAATGCGAAAATCACCTTCAAGGTTTGCTAGTTTTTCAAGCAAAATCGCAAAACTAACATTAGGGTCGTTTAGGTCATTGCCATAACTATTTACATTTTGGCCAAGCAGTGTGATTGTCTTGTATCCGTCCTTAATCAAACCCTTTACTTCTTCGATAATATCATTGATGTCGCGACTGCGCTCGCGTCCTCGTACATATGGCACAATACAATACGAGCAAAAATTGTTGCAACCATACATAATGTTGACCCATGCGTTGTAGTCACTTGTTCGATACATATCGGTGTGTTCGTTGATAGGTTTTTCTTGTTCCCAAATGTCGTAAATATTTTGGTGGTCAAGTTTGTATTTTAAAATATAGTTTTTAAATTCGTGCAAATTGTGTGTCCCAAAAACAATGTTTACATAAGGAAACTTTTTGGCTATATACTCTTTTCTGCCTTCTGCTTGGGTCAAACAACCACAAATAGCAACTATCAAGTTTGGCTTTTTCTTTTTAAGTGGTTTTAGCATTCCTAAGTTGCCAAAAACTTTTTTCTCACAGCCGTCACGAATACAACAAGTGTTGTAAACGATTACATCGGCATCGTTTATATTATCGGTTTCGTCATAACCCATTGACTTCAACATTCCTGCAAGTTTTTCGCTCTCATGCACATTCATTTGACAGCCATAGGTTTTGATAAGGTATTTTTCTTTTGTCATAACATATTTCTCCAAGATAATTATACATAAAAATGTCGATTATTTCAAGTTTAATTATTAATAATAATTAGTTTATTTTTAGTCATAATAAAATTAGGAGAAACAACTATGAAAAAAGCCTTGAAAATATCACTTATAATAATACTTTCAATTATACTTGTTTTGTCAATTTTTAGTATTTTCTACATAAACAGTATTATGAAAGAAGTGCGTCTTACACCATTTGACAAAAACAAGTTGTTGGCATCTACGACATCTTTTTTGGTGTATGACAATGCTGGAAATAATCTTACAAATAGTGGTTCGACAGGCCACGAAGTGGTGAAATTAAACGACCTAAACGACTACACTATTGATGCTTTTGTGTCGATAGAAGACAAGGATTTTTATAAACATAAAGGGCTTAATTATAAGCGTATTGTCAAAGCGATGCTAAACAACATTAAAAGTATGAGTTTTAAAGAAGGTGCAAGTACAATAAGCCAACAACTTATTAAAAATACTCACCTTACAAATGACAAAACCATAAGACGCAAAATCAAAGAAATGTTACTCACCAAAAAACTTGAAAAAACATTTAGCAAAGACGACATAATGGAGATGTATCTAAATGTTATATATTTTGGCGATGGTTGTTATGGCATAAATGAAGCGAGCAAACACTATTTTGGAAAATCGGCAACAGAACTTACACCGCTTGAAAGTGCAACTCTTGCGGGGATAATCAAATCACCTTATACATACTCCCCTGTCTACAACTATGAAAATTGTTTTAATCGCCGAAACCTTGTGCTTTCCGAGATGCAAAAGGACGGGAAATTGGATAATGTGGACCAACTAAAAACCCAAGAAATAGCACTAAACATAACAAACAATCCAGCAAAGCATTTTGATATATATACACAAAGTGCAATAAACGAAGCGTGTCAACTATTAGGTCTTAGTGAAAAAGACTTGGCGCTAAACGGATACATTATAAACACTTTTTACGACCAACAAATTCAAAATGATATTGTGGAAAGTATGTCCGAATTAGAAATCCCCAAAAACTCATTTGGAAATCCATGTGAAAGACTAGCGATCGTCATAAATAATGACACAGGTGGCGTCGAGGCAATGTATACTGACAGTAAATACAATTTACTTGATATGCGTCGTCAACCAGGAAGCGCAATAAAACCTATAATGGTGTACTCGCCCGCTTTGGAGCAAGGGCTAATATACAACTGCTCGACAATACTCGATGAGAAAGTTGATTATGGTGGATATAGCCCCAACAATGTCGGAAATGTTTTTCATGGATATGTAAATATTTACGACTGCATAGGACAGAGTTTAAATACGCCAGCAGTAAAATTGATGGATTATTTAGGTGTAAAAAATTGCAAAAAATGGGCAGAGAAAGTGGGAATAAAATTTGACGAAAATGATAATGGATTGTCTCTTGCATTAGGCGGATTTACATATGGCACAACCTTAAAGAATCTGACAAGTGCGTATCTGCCATATTCAAATAACGGAAATATGATTTCGTCAGGATTTGTAAGCGAGATAAAAACAAAGGACGGTATAACTCTATACAGAAAAAATCGTGATGAAAAAAATGTAATGAGCGCTGATACTGCCTATCTTACAAGCGATTTATTGAGATATGGTGTCACAAATGGCACTAGTATGAACCTTAAAAAGTTGCCTTTTGAAGTCTATGGCAAAACAGGTACTGTCGCTGTCAAAGGGACAAATCTAAATACTGATGCACTAAGTATTGCGTATACATCTAAGCATACTATGGGTACTTGGTATGGCAATTATTCGTATGATAGCGAATACAATTTGGAAGGCAACAACAATGGCGGAACAAACGCAACAAAGCTTATTTGTGCTACATTTGAAAAGTTATATAAAGATAACAAACCATCACCTATTGAAAGACCCAAAACTATTGTCGAGTGTGAGATAGATACGCTATGCCTAAAAGACAATCATATAGTAAAATTGGCGGACGCCAACACTCCACCTAGATATAAGAAAAAAGAGATTTTTTCGACAAATCATACCCCAACTGAGATAAGTACAACTTTTAGCGACATTAGTGTAAATGGTTTTAAAGTAACCAACTTTGACAGTAAAAATATGGTCGAATTTGTAGCAAAAGATTATATAATATACGATATAATGTGCAACGGTAAATTACTCAAAACAATAGAAAATCAAAGTGGTGAAATCAGTTTTGAACACACTGGACTCAAACCAAATACTGCTTACAATTATGAAATTGAAGCATACACTATATACAATAATGTTGTGAGAGATAGCGACACTATTACGATTATAACACCAGATTTTTATCAAAATTATATAAACGATAATATTCCTAAAATCAATAATACTGATAATGACGAGCCTATTTTACCTTGGTTTTTCTATTAAAAAAAGAGATCAATACGATCTCTTTTTATTTTCTGTTTGATTTGTAAATTTTTAAATGTGGACTGTATTGACCTACAATAATAATATAGCATCTAATCTATCTAGTCTACTACACATCTAAGCCCATTTTAGTCTTTAAAGTATTTTTAACTTCATCATAGATGTCTGGATTTTCTCTAAGGAATATAGCAACATTGTCTTTGCCTTGTCCTATCTTATTTCCATTATACGAATACCACGAACCACTCTTTTGTATAATGTCAGCATCAATTGCAAGGTCAAGTACACAACCTTCTTTGTTGATACCCTTTCCGTACATTATATCAAACTCAGCAGTCTTAAATGGTGGAGCCATTTTGTTTTTGACTACTTTAATCTTAGTGCGGTTTCCTATTATTTCGCTACCATCTTTTATTACATCGGCTTTTCTTACATCAAGTCTAATAGAAGAGTAAAATTTTAAAGCCTTACCACCGGTTGTTGTCTCAGGGCTACCATATATAACACCAATTTTATCACGAAGTTGGTTTATAAATATAACGCAGGTTTTGCTCTTGTTTGTGATTGCTGTAAGTTTTCTTAGTGCTTGGCTCATAAGACGCGCTTGTGTTCCGATAAAGTTGTCGCCCATTTCGCCGTCTATCTCAGCTTTTGGTGTAAGTGCTGCGACTGAGTCTATTACTACAATGTCTACTCCACCGCTTCTTACTAGTGTTTCACAAATGTCTAGTGCTTGTTCACCATTGTCTGGTTGGCTAATATACAACTCATTTATATTAACACCAAGTTTCTCGGCATATGATGGGTCTAGTGCGTGCTCAGCATCGATGAATGCAGCAGTTCCGCCAAGCTTTTGTGCTTCGGCAAGAATGTGCAAAGCAACAGTAGTCTTACCACTGCTCTCAGGTCCATATATTTCTACAATACGACCGCGTGGAACACCGCCTATCCCTAGCGCGTAGTCTAGTGTCAAACAGCCAGTCGGAATAACATCTACATGTGCTGTTGCGCCTTCGCTTAACTTCATTATTGAGCCTTTGCCAAATTGTTTTTCAATTTGTAGAATGGCTTGTTCTAATTGTTTCTTTTTATTTTCGTCCATTTTGTTTACCTCAGTTTATCAAACATTTGTACTATAAACATTATACTATAATTTTGTTAAAATACAAATCATTTTGTTTAAGTTTTTTAATTAAATAGAAAATTGCTGTGTCAGAAAGCACCTTTTTAGCATCTTTTTCTGAGTTTATCTTGCTCTTGTAAATGTGAATGCCATCATTATCCCCCACTGCTGTATAACACATATTGTCGTTTTCCAAATCTCCAAGTGTCACCAGTATAATGTCACATTTGGTTTTGTCCAAAAGCACGCCGGCTATTTCATAAGCAACATTTACACTTACATATCCATATTGGTTTATGATAGTGGGATTGAGTTCTAGATTTTTAATCACATTTTGTGGCGCAAAACCTACTTCGGAGTGCTCTATCAAATGCTTGGACACGCCCTTGCAATCAGCGAGTGACTGAGCGATATTTCCCGCAGTAACAGTTTCATAAAGGCAAAGTGTCCTATTTGAAATAGTCAATAGATCTAGAGCGAGTTGGTAGATACTGGTGTCATCATTTGTCACTATAAATTTTCGTAGTTTTTGATAAATAAAACTAATGCAATCAGATACATATGCTTGGCTCAAATCGGACGCATATCTCAAAACCAAATCTAGCACTTGATAGTCTTGATAAAATTCGAAAATGATTTCGTCAAATTGAGAGATAGTGCTAGCAAGAGCCTCTCTTGCGTCACTCTCTCTAAGTCCAAACATCTTTATTTGAGTACATTCGAAGGATTTTTTTAGTGACTTTCTTAAAAAAGGAACAACCGAATTTGTAAGAGTATAATTAATGACATCGGTCGAATTTTCAAAAAAGAATATATCCTTTCTATCTTGCAATAACCAACCTTGCAAATATCCATATGGATTAACAAGCACTGACGCGTTTTGCGGAATGCACAACTCGTTTTTTAGCGACAGTGTGTCAATATTTGGCTCGTATTCGAGTATGGTTTTTTCAAGACTTTTATTGATTACAAGTTCGAGTTCGAGTGCGTCACAAACTGCATTTTTGATGATTGTGTTTGTTTCGTATTCGCCATCAGACATAATAATTATTGTGTCGCTATCACTGTTTTGTATATACTCCACTATGTTGTTTTTCAAAGGAAAAAGTACGCTAAAATCATTTAGTGTACCGCCGTTTAGGTGCAAAAGTTTTGACATACGGTCAATGCCTTGCACCTTTTCTTTTCCTATTAAAATGTCCTTAGAAACACACAAAACAGAGAATGTCATATTAGTCTTCTTTTGTACTTTCTTCCTTTTTGTCTTCTACAAAGAATGCGTGATTTTTAATTAGGTAGTTAAGCATCGAGATAATTGTAAGTGCTGTAGCAACCCCTAGTATTGACCAGCCAAATATGTAAAATACTTTTACAACAGTTGAATTTGTAACAACTAAATTTAAGAAGGCAGCAAGCATCAATGCTGGAATAGATACCATTTGAAATCCAGCTTTAACGCGACCTAATTGGTCGGCGCACATAACATAATTTTTAGATGCAGCAAGTTGTTTTAGTGCAGAAATAACAATATCGCGTCCTACGAAAATAATCGCAACTAACACGCCATATGGCATTGGGATAGTCCCGTCACAAACTATTAGTAGCAAGCTTATATTTGTAAGAAGTTTGTCAGCATTTGTGTCCAAGAAAACTCCAAGTGTTGTGGTCATATTAAGTTTGCGTGCAAGATAGCCATCAAGCCTGTCTGTAAGCGCTGCAATTATAAATAGTGCTAGTGCAATAACTTTACCGTATGGATTTAGAAAATCTGCAAGGTAAAAGAAAATTATAAAAGGTATCAAAATTATTCGAATCATTGTTATTTTATTTGGTAAATTCATTTTATTTCTCCTATCAAATCGTACTTTTTGGTTTTTGTGATTAGTACATTTACTGTGTTTCCAACTATGTAGTCGGCTTTCTTTTTGACAAATATAACATTGTCTACATTTGGACAATTATCTGGTCGACAAATCAAGTAGTCGTTTGAAATCTGGTCAATCACACAACTTATTGTTTTGCCGATCATTGCTTGGTTTTTGGTGTTTACAATCTCGTATTGAATATTAGATAAAGTCCTTAATCTCTTGTTTTTAACAGACTCAGGCACTTGATTTGCAAAACTATATGCGCGTGTACCTTCTTCCCTACTATATTTGAAAAATCCTACATAGTCGAGTTTGTATTCTTTTACAAAGTCAATCAAGTTTTCAAAGTTTGTATCTGTTTCGCCAGGGAAACCAATTATAAATGTAGTGCGAATTTTTATATTGGGCATATTCAAGCGAAGTTTGTGTATAATATCGCAAATTTGCTCTTTGCTTGTCCGCCTATTCATTGCTTTCAATATATCATTGTCAATATGTTGGAGTGGCATATCAATATATTTTGCAACCTTATTATTGACTGCCATCTCATTAATAAGTTCGTCAGTTATTAGATCAGGATAACAATACAACAAACGGATTTTTTCTAGTTTTTCGATTTTGCTTAATTCTTTTATAAGTCGAACAAGACTTGGCTTGCCATAAAGGTCATCTCCATACTTAGTAACATCTTGTGCTACAAGTATAATTTCTTTTACTCCATTGTCCGTGAGTTTTTTGGCTTCAATAATCAAGTCTTCTATTGGTGTGCTCCTATATCGTCCCCTAATGTATGGGATAGTGCAATATGAGCAAAAATTGTTGCAACCATCGGCGATTTTCAAATATGCAAAATGACTTGGCGTAGACAAAAACCTATCAGTGTCACAAGCATTAGATTTCGGAAGTTTTGTAACTCCATATAGGCTGGCTATAACTGGAATAATCTCCATATTGTTTTCGGGTTTGACCCAAGCATCGACTTCGGGCATACTTGTACTCAAATCACTATAATTCATATTGTTTAAGCATCCTGTAACAACAATCTTTTCGACATTAACATATTTTAAAAGTGCTGTGTTTAGGATTGCGTCTATGCTCTCTTTTCTCGCGTCTTGAATAAATGAGCAAGTGTTGATGATGACGATGTTTGCTTCATCGACAGGGACTATGCTAAAACCGTTTTGTCTAAGATGTTCGATTATCTTTTCAAGATCAACACGATTTTTGTCACAGCCTAGTGAGATAAATCCAACCTTTTTCTTTAGTAATTGATTGTATTCCATTATAGGTCTTCTCCAAATTTTTCTTCAAATTCTTGTTGGGTTATGAAAATTGTACGATTGTTTTTGCTATCTTTTGCCGAGATAAAGCCGGCGGCTTCCATTTGGTCCACGATACGACCAGCACGAGTAAAGCCGATAGAGAACATTCGTTGTAGTTTGCTTGCGCTGACATTGTTGCTTCTTATGACATTTCTCAACGCTTCTTTCATAAGTGGGTCAAACATTTCGGCAGTAGGTTCGGCATCAAATCCGATACCGCCATTGTTTCGATTAAACATCTTGTCTTCGATTTCGTCATCAAAGTATGCTTCGTTGTTTTCCTTTACAAAACTGATTACATCGTCGACTTCTTCGTTTGTGATAAACGCACCTTGGATACGCGAGATAGGTTTGCCTTGAAGTGCAAACAACATATCACCTTTTCCAAGCAAGTTTTC
Source organism: uncultured Clostridia bacterium (assembly GCA_937925475.1). Classification (GTDB taxonomy): domain Bacteria; phylum Bacillota; class Clostridia; order Christensenellales; family UBA1242; genus UBA11490. The sequence continues at coordinate 29,873 of CALEWH010000021.1, read as the reverse complement.
TGCACCACCCTCGCCTAGTATTGTACGGCTATCGTTAAAGGACGATACTGCAAATGCGATACGCGATGGAAGGTTGTTTTTGATTGTACCTGTTACGACATCGACGCTTGGTCTTTGTGTCGCCAGAACCAAGTGAATACCTGCTGCACGACATTTAGCGGCAAGTTTGTTTATCTTTTCTTCAAACTCTTTTTTGTTGTTTGTCATAAGGTCGGCAAGCTCATCGACAATAATTATGATATAAGGCATCTTTTCTTGGATACGCGACTTAACTTCTTCAAGATTGTTGTATTCTTTGATATCTCTGACCTTAAATTGAGAGAACAATGAAAATCTGCGTTCCATTTCATCTACGCACCAACTAAGTGCATCCAAGGCTTTGTCTGGCGCTGTAATAACCTTTGGCACTAGTAAGTGTGGAAGTCCATTGTACAGAGTAAACTCAACTTGTTTTGGGTCTATAAGTATAATACGAACATCTTCGGGACTGGTCTTATACACAAGGCTTATAAGCATTGCATTAAGGCAGACCGATTTACCACTACCAGTACTACCGGCTATCAACAAGTGTGGAGCGTCATTAATTGCGGATACTCTACACTCACCACCGATATCTTTTCCAAGTGCATATGTTAGTGGGTTTTTCGCTTTTTGGAAATTGTCCGATGCTAAGATATCTCTAAGTCCAACAGTGGTTATTTTTGGATTAGGAACCTCTATACCAAATGCGTTTTTACCTGGGATTGGTATCTCTGTACGAATATTTCCAAATGATTCGAGCGACATCGAAACATTGTCGATTATTGGATTGATACGGCTTACTGGTATGCCAAGCGGCATTTGCAATTCGTATCTAGTAAATGCTGGTCCAACGGTTATGTTTGTAATTTTCGCTGGGATTTTAAACGCTTCTAGTGTCTTTTCAAGACGCTCACCTTTTATTTCAAGTTCTTCACGATTAACCACATTGTTTATGTTGTAATCACGAAGCAACGATAGGTCTGGCGCAATATATCTTGATGGTTTAGGAAGTTTTTTAGGTTTTTCAGCCTTTCTGCTAATTTCATTGATGTCAACTTGCATATAGGTTTTTGGCTTCGCTATCTCAACCTTATTTTCCATTGTGTATGGTCGTGTGGTAGGTGCTGTGTATGCTTTATAATCCACTTCTTTTGCGTCAATGTCGTCAAAAGACAATTCGTTTATTTCTTCATCACTATCGCTATCGTCGGTGACCATATCATCGTTAAAGTTTGTATTTAGGTTAAAGTTGAAGTTTGGACTGGACGAATTATACTTTTCTTTGTTTCCTTTATAGTCTTCCATTGAAAAGTTTTGGTCGTAGATGTCGTATTGTTCTTCCTTTTTCTTATCACTTTCAAGCGGGCTATACTCGCCTATTGTAGCTTTCAAAAACTCCAAAGATTTTTTCTTTGCCTCGGTCATTTCTGGTTTGGTTGTCTTTGTTTCGACTGGACTTTCTTTTTCTAGGTCAAACTCGTCATCGTGCACCATTATCGACCTTTTGTTTTGACCCGAACTAATACTATCAAACGGATTGTATGGGGTCTTAATATAGTCGTTTTTGTCCATTCCAAGTTTTTGAGCAGTATTGAAATCAAACTTTGATGTGCTTGGAGTCTCATCAGTGCTAACTACATCGTCTTCATCATCTGTGGCAAGTCCCAATATCTTGCGTGCCTTGTCTTTGTCTTTATCTCTGACACTATTTTCTACAAGGTCATTTTTGACCTCATAATCGTCATCAACAAATATATTGTCGTCATACTTTGGTTTTGAAGGAGTGTTTTGTACAACTTCTTCATAGTTTGGATCAAGCAAATCTTCGTGGTCGTCTACTTGTGTCTTTGATAAAGTAACATTTTTGATGTTGCGTCTAGTAATAATGCGGTCAATAATAATTGCTGTAAGGATAGTAAGTACAACTGCATACAATACATAACTTGCAAGTGCATATGTCAATGAGTAAAGCGGATAAACAAAAATGCCTATAAAAAGACCACCAGCAGTGTATTTTTTTGCGTACACGCTAGACAAGTACTCGCCATATGTTTCACCTGCTCCAACTGATGTAGCAAGGTGTAAAATGCACATAAAGAAAAACAACCACAACACATAAAGCACAATATCTTTTTTGTTTGTTGTGATGCGTTTTTTATTTAAAAACAAAACGCCAAGCACTATCATCGACAAAAACAAAGCATATGAAAATAGCCCAAAAAATCCAAGGAAAAACGAGTTTATGAATGGGATAATTCCGAAAAGAAGGTTTAGTAGCAAAACGCTAAAAATCACGATAAGTGAAATGCCAACTTTTTGTATTTTTTCTTTTTTTAACTTATTTTGTTTGCTCGAATAAATAGCCAAGGTCGTGCTCCCCTATGATAAGATTTATATGATTATATCATATAAAATATTTTAGTAAAAACAAAAACTTGACATAATGTAATTAATTTCAGCCCAAAACATCACTTACTGTCGAAGCAACAAGACCATTTTGAACAAAATACTCCAAAATGTTTGGCAATGCTTTAAGGGTCATTTCGGTCGGATGTGCCAAAATCAAATCACCACCAACTGTTTTTTGAGTGGCGCGATTATAAATAGTGTTGCTATTTTTGTCACGCCAATCAATAGTGTCGCGCGTCCACATTATTGTTCGATAACCTAGTTTTGTGCTCGCTTGAAGGGTCGAATTGTTAAATGCTCCGCTTGGTGGCGCAAATAGATTCATATCAATGCCGGCAGAGCTTTTTACAATCTTGTGACACATAGATATCTCTTGATAATTTCCGTCATAGTCGAGTTTGTCTTGGTCTTTATGAAAGTAACCATGATTGCCTATCTCGTGTCCCCTTGATACAATGTCAAGTAGCAACTCGGGATATTTATTTACCCAAGTTCCGCCTACAAAAAATGTGGTTTTTACATTGTATCTATCAAGTACATCGAGTATATCAGGCAAGTACTCGTTTCCCCAGTACACATTTATCATAAAACATACTTTGTTTGTGTCGCGGTCGCCATTGTAAATGACATCATTGTTTTCATAATTGAAAGCATATTGGGTCTTTACAGACATCGTAAACATAAGCAGTGTGCTTAACATACAGACTATTATAAGGTTTGTGACAATCGTTTTTCGTTTCATATTGTAATGTATGATTTTACTTGTTGTTGTATGACTGATTTGGTGTACTCTATTCAAAATAGGTTATTGAAATATAACAAAAAAAAGACCGCTTTTGCAGTCTTTAATTTGCTTAATTCTATATACAAACACAGTGCAGTAGCACTGTGCAAGTACCAAATGTGATATATGTTAGTTGAACACACCAAGAAGTTGGAGATCAATTTTGCCTTTGTCGTTTTTGATACATTTTACTTCAACTTTGTCGCCAATTTTTACGACATCTTCGACCTTCTCTACTCTCTTTGACGAAAGTTTTGAAATATGAATCATTCCTTCTTTGTTGTAGCCAAGGTTTACAAAAGCACCAAATTGCAATATGCGGTCTACTGTACCTGTATATGTTTTGCCTACTTCAATGTCTTCTGCGATTGACAAAATGATTTCTTTTGCTTTTTCCATCATTGCTGTATCAACACTTGCCACCATAACCATTCCTTCGTCAGTTATGTCGATCTTGACACCTGTTTCGTCAATGATCTTATTGATTGTCTTTCCACCGCTTCCAATAACATCTTTAATTTTGTCAGGGTTGATATTGAAAGAAATGATCTTTGGAGCGTATTTGCTAAGCTCTTTTCTAGGTTCTGCGATTACTGCTGTCATTTTGTCAAGGATAAATAGACGACCTACACGAGCGCGTTCTAGGGCTTCACGAAGGATTTTTTCGTCAATACCTTTTATTTTTATATCCATTTGGATGGCTGTGATTCCTTTCTTAGTACCGGCTACTTTAAAGTCCATATCTCCTAGGAAGTCTTCTAGTCCTTGAATATCTGTAAGGATAGCAACTTTGCCAGTTTCTTCTTCTTTAATAAGACCCATAGCAACACCAGCAACAGGGGCTTTAATAGGTACACCAGCATCCATAAGTGACAATGTGCTTCCGCAAACACTTGCTTGGCTTGTGCTTCCGTTACTGCTTAGGATCTCACTAACTGTACGGATTGCATATGGAAACTCTTCTTCGCTTGGAAGTACAGGGACAAGAGCACGCTCAGCCAATGCGCCGTGTCCTATCTCTCTTCTACCTGCCGACTTTAATGGTTTTGCTTCACCAGTCGAATATCCAGGGAAGTTGTAGTGGTGCATATAGCGTTTTTCGTCTTCTTCATCAAGACCTTCTAGTTTTTGCATATCAGAAAGTGAGCCAAGTGTAACAGTAGTTAATGCTTGAGTTTCACCACGAGTGAATACTGCGCTACCATGTACGCGTGGAAGTATACCCACTTCACACCAGATAGGTCTGATTTCATCAAGTTTTCTGCCATCTGGTCTTATGCCTTCGTTGATGATTTTCTTACGCATAACTTCTTTTTTGATTTTATACAAAGTGTCAAGAATTTCTCTTTCGCTCTCTGGATATTTCTCTTCGAAGTGTGCAAGAACATCTTTATTCATTTCTTCTTCGGCATTGTCTCTCTCGTGACGGTCGAAGTGTGACATAACCTCTTCCATCTTCGAGTATGCATACTCTCTTACATCTTTTGCTAGATCCTCAGGGATAACATAGTATTCGATGTCGTCGCGTTTTTTGATTCCTAGTGCTTTGACCATTTCTTCTTGGAACGCAACTTGTTTTTTGATTTCTTCGTGAGCAAATAGTATGCCTTGTAGCATTTGCTCCTCAGTAACTTCTTTTGCGCCTGCTTCAACCATCAAAATTGCTTCTTTTGTTCCAGCAACTTTAAGGTCAATAAGGCTTTTTTCCATTTGATCGGTGTTTGGATTGATGATGTACTTTCCATCTACTAGTGCAACTTGCACGCTTCCAGTAGGTCCACCAAATGGCATATCACTAATCGACAAAGCGACCGAACTTGCAAACATTGCTAGTGGCTCAGGTGGTGTGTCATAATCCACGCTTAGTGGAGTTACGCATACAGTTACATCATTGAAAAATCCTTTTGGGAACAATGGTCTTAGTGGTCTATCAATTAGACGGCTTGTAAGAATGGCACTATCAGCTGGTCTGCCTTCACGCTTTTTAAATCCGCCAGGAATTTTGCCTACCGAATAAAGTTTTTCCTCGTAGTCTACGCTAAGTGGGAAAAAGTCTTGACCGGGACGCGGAGTCTCAGACATACATGTGTTTACCATTACTACTGTGTCACCACATTTGACCATGCAGTGTCCATTTGTGTTCATGGCATACTTACCTACCTCAACTTCGACATCTCTACCACCAATTTGGGTGTGGAAAACTTGAGGCTTAATGTTAAATAATTTTGGTTGCATATTTTTCTCCTAATTTTAATTATAAAAAAGCGAAAGAGTCTTTCGCTTTAATATTATCTGATTTTAAGTTGTGCTTTAAGTGCACGATATTTTTCAAGATCAGTGCACTCTAAGTATCTCAACAATTTTTTACGATTGCTTACAAGTTGGGTCAAACCACGACGGCTGTGCAAGTCATTAGGGTTTGATTTGATGTGCTCAGTAAGTTCTTGAATACGAGCGGTAAGTATAGCGATTTGAACTTCACTACTACCTGTGTCGCCTTCTTTACGAGCATATTCTTTAATCACTGCTTGTTTTTTATCTTTGCTTATCATAAGTTCCTCCTAAAATTTCTATTTGCCTATGACCAAGTAGACAGTCGAAGGTATCTAATCCCCTAGCCTTAGGTACAACGATATATTACCACAAAAAAATACCCTTGTAAAGTATTATTTTATATAAATAAAAATAAGGCCAAAATTGTTTTGACCTTATAAAATCTCGAATTATGCCGATTTCATTTAACTACAAACAACTCTATTTTTTGAAAAGAGCAAACTTTTTATCAAGCATTTCATCTATCCGTGAGATATACTCATTGATGTTTTTAACATTTGCCCATCTTTCTATGCGGTCAATTTTAGACCAGTATCTTTTGCTAATAGCGTTAGCACCGCAAGCAAATATACTTGCACACTCTTCCATACTATCAATATTAAAGACACATTTTGTATCACCTTTATAATAACCAATATTTTCAAGATTGCCTATCATATTTTTTTGCTTGTATAAGTAATATGGATGATAGTCATTCTTTTTAAGTCGCCTATACGAATAGTCAGTCATCTTTTCGACTAGTTTTGCATTTTGAAGAATATGCTCTTCACTAATTAATCTTGACGCACGCTTAACACTTAAAGTGTGTACAGTTATATTGTCAGGTGCAAGTGAAATTGCAGTGTTGAGACTATTTTTCAATGTCGAAAAATCTTCGTCTTCGAGACCCGCAATAAGATCCATATTGATTATAAAATCATAACATCTTGCAAGATTGTATGCGCTAATCGTGTCTTTTGTAGTATGGTCACGACCAATAGCGATAAGTGTACTGTCACAAAAGGTTTGGGGATTGATACAAATTCGGGTCACTTTATGTTTGGACAAAACATCAAGTTTTTCCTTAGTGATTGTATCTGGTCTCCCACTCTCAACTGTAAACTCTTTTACACTTACATCAATAGACGTTAGCAGACTATCAAGTTGTTCGGCGCTAAGCGTAGTTGGAGTTCCACCACCAATATAAATGGTTTTGATTTTATAACCATTTTCTTTCAAAAATGTAAGCGATTTTTGTATTTCATATTTTAGAGCAACTAGATAAGGGTCAAGTAAATGGCCACACTCTTTCAACCCTCCGCTTACAAAACTACAATATCTACATTTTGTAGGACAAAAAGGTATGTTTATATAAAAATCTACACACTTATCATCTCTTACAATATTTTGATTTTCTATTATTTCTTTAGCAATGTCAGATTTCTTTTTACTTACATAAAACACATTTTTTAGCGTTTTAGTTGCTGTTTTTAATTGATTTTTATCATTATTTGATAATTCGTACAATAGTTTTGTAGGTCTAATGCCAGTAAGACTTCCCCAAGGAAGTGATTTGTGAGTGTATTTTGATAGTGCTTTATATAGACATAATTTTGCATATCTTTTTATATATTTGTACTCACTCTTATCATTTTGTGGCATATTATCCACGAGAGTAAAATTGTGTGTACGCTTGTCAGTTATTGTAACATTATTAGTTATGATATTATCACTAATAGTATAGTCGTGATTTATGCAAATTTTTACATCATTATAGTTTTCGCCATAAAACAATTTTATGACCAACAACAACTCATCTTTTAGTTTTTCATCTGTGCAAACAAATTCCATAAACTCCACCTATATACGATAAATTTCTAGCACAAACGAGAAGTTGTTTAGTTTTGCAATAATCTCATCAAGTTCTTGTTTTTTCTTAACATTAAGTTGGATGTGAAGTGTGCAAGTATTGTTTGGATTTTGTCTACTTACTATGCCTTCAATATTGATTTTATTGTCGTTAATTTTCTTTGTAATATTTGACAATGCTCCTGCAATATTTTTACATACAACAAGGATACTTCCTACAAATGTGCTATCTTTTGAAACATTCCACTCACACTCTATTAGACGCTCATAATCCGTATTGTTTTGAATATCGGCGCAATCACGACGGTGAATAGTTACACCTTTTCCCCTTGAAATGTATCCGATGATTTCGTCACCTGGAAGTGGATTGCAACATTTTGCAAATTTTGTAAGCATATTTGAGTAACCACGAACAATGACCGAACCTTGGTCACGATATTCGCGCAATACTCTATCTGGATAATTTTTAACTTCATCATCAGCACGATTTTCTTTGTCTATTGATATAAGTTTGTTTAGGATTTGTCCGCTTGTAAGACCACCATAACCCACTGTTGCATACATATCATCAATGGATTGAAGTGCGTATCTATCAAACAATTCGTCAAGATATTCTTCTTTTAGTAGATTTGACAAAACGATATTTTTGGCTTTGGCTTGCGCTTCAAGTATGGCTTTGCCTTTCTTTATGTTTTCTTCTTTCATTTCTTTCTTGAAGAAATTGTTTATGCGTTTTTTAGTATTTGGACTTTTTACAAATTTCAACCAATCTCTTGATGGACCTTTCGAATTGACATTTGTAATAATTTCTATATTATCACCATTGTTTAAAGGCGTGTTTAACGGAACCATTCGGCCGTTAATTTTCGCACCAACACATGTGTCGCCTATCTTTGAGTGAATAGCATATGCAAAGTCAACTGGTGTCGCTTCTTCTGGAAGTTCGAGTATCTTGCCCATTGGAGATTGAACAAAAATTTTACCGCTATACACATCGGTTTTTAGGATACTTACAAGTTCGTCTGGTGACTTATCTTTGTAATAATCCATGACTTGACGAATGTAATTGATTTTTACATCGCTAGCACTTACTTTTTTCTTTTCTTTGTATGCCCAGTGTGCGGCAAAACCATACTCAGCGTAGTTGTGCATTTCAAATGTACGGATTTGGACTTCAATCGGATAGCCAGAAGGAAGCTTTACGACAGCGTGAAGTGATTGATAACCATTCTCTTTGGGATTGGCAATATAGTCTTTAAAATTGCCCACAGGCGTGAACAAAGTAAACACTTTGCCAAGTGCTTCATAACATTCATCGACAGTATTAACAAGAATACGAAGTGCTAGTATGTCAACAATTTGTTGGATTCTAACCGAACTAAATGTGTGCCCTTCCATCATCTCATCAACAACATTGTTTCCGTAAATGTCAATAATTGTATTAACACCCATTTTTTTGCTTTGCAATTTTTTATTGATTGAAGCAAGTTGTTTTTGTCTTCCATAGACTTTTACATTTGGGATAATTGGACTAAGTTCGGTCTTAATTTTCTCGATTGCGTGGTCAAGATCATTTTTTCCAAGACTAATGTATTTATTGACTGCGGTCTTTAACTCAGCATACTCTTTTGGCTTGTAGTACATAAAAACCGCTTCTTCAAGTTCGTTTTTGACTTGTGAAATACCAAGCATAGCACTTGTAGGCGCATACAACTCTTTGCAGGCATACATCATACTCTCTTGTGTGGACTTATCAAAGTAGTCAAGATATTTTAAAAGAACCGCTTCGATAAAAAGTTTTATGATTATAACGCGCATATCCTTTGCTATCGCCATAAACATACTCTTTGTAGATGACAACTGTGCTTCACGAGTAGACACATTAAACTTGTCAAGCTCACGCAAAGTACAAAGCATAGTGTACACTTCACTATCATTTATGTCTTCTTCGCTCACAAGTTCTTTTAGAAAAAACGGATAGTAAAGAGAAACAACCACAGATGTTGAGTCAAGTTTGTTTTCTAGTACTCTTTCGGCAAGCAAAAACGCAAAGTCTTTGTTGTACACCTTATCATTTGTTTTGATATTGGTTATTAAATCATAAGCATTATTTACATTTTCGTAGTCGACAGTATTAAGTTTTTCTTTCATTAATTGTAAAAACATTTTTCACCTATTTATTTGCAATTACGCTTATCATATTATATATTTTCGAGTTGTCAAGAGATGTCTTTGCAATGTTGTTGTAGTGATACACATTATCATTGATAGTCAATATACCAAGCTCTGTTAAGACCATATACACAAATGCAAATTGTACATAACTAATTTTGCTTATTTGTGGATTATCCTTTTTAGTGACTAAATACAACTCATATAGTTCGTCATATTCGGCACGCTTTTTAAGGGTGTTTTTAATAGCATTGTGACACTCGCCAAATGTGTTTCTTTTGCAATCAAGCATTGAAAACGCATTAAAGTTGTAGTCACGACTAGGCACATAAACATTTTTGCATTTTAGTGACTTTATATAACTATCACACACTGGCATATCCAAAAATACAACATTCTCATAGTTTTTAAAGTCAATATTTGGATTTGGCGCAAGAATTAAAGTGTTTTCGCCATTGTTACAATTTAGATTGTAGAGTTCGAAATTATTTACTTTTAGTGTATCAGCATATTTTTTATATGTTTCAAAAGTGTTTGCGACAAAAATTGTATTATAATCAGACCTATCGATTAGGGTCGATGCAAGTGATTGAAGATTTAGAGTTGTGAGTATATTTGGAGCATTGTCCCCTTTTACTGACAACTGCAACAAATAATTTGCAGACACAATTTCTTTATTTTTCATACTTGAAATCTTGCCATAAAATAAGTTTTTAAGCGTGCCTTTTACTCTTGTGACCTTTTTATAACTCTCAATATTTATATCAACGAGTGCTTCTTTATCGCAGTTTGAATTTATATTGTAAAACATATTAGGCAGTGCAAAGCACATATACTCAATGCCATCAACTTTAAACTTATAATATTTATAATAATTTGCAAGTCGTGACGCAATAACATTGTTGAGTTTGATCCTAAATACTGGCTTTTCATTTGCACAGCCAAATGGTTGGAGCAAATTTAGTTTTGTAATGTAGTTTATATCAGGGACAAAGTCTAGGTCTATATCATAATATTTGACTTCGTCGACAATGCCACTTCTACTCAAAACATAATCGTTGAATCTGCGAGCAAATATGTCGAGATTTTCTTCCTTGATTGATAATCCACCCGCTTGGTTGTGCCCGCCAAATCGTATCAAAATGTCGTCCATTGAGCTCAATGCTTCGTGAATATTGACACCGTTTATCGAACGACAACTGCCCTTGTATTCGTTGTCGACCTTAGATAGCAGGCAAACAGGTTTTGCATATAGGTCAACAAGTTTTGAGCATATGATGCCAAGCACTCCACCTTCCCAGTCTTTGTCATACAACACAATAGCACCAAGATTGGTGACATTGACATTGCTTAATTTTTCCAATGCTTGCGAATATATTTCGTTTGTAAGTCGGATACGACGGTCATTGACCGAGATTAGTTCGTCAATACATTTGTTTAATTTTTGTGTGTCATTTTCGACATACAACATATATGAAAGTGTTGCGTCACCCATTCGACCGCTTGCGTTTATCTTTGGAGCTAGTTTGTACGCAACATCTTGCGACGACAAAGGAAGTGTAATCCCCGCCTTCTCGCACAACATTTTTATGCCCTTTGGCATATCGTTGTTTTGGCTACCAAGACCAATAGAAACTATCGACCTATTTTCATCAATTAACGGAACAATATCCGCAACAGTCGCTAATGATGCAATAGTAAGATATTTTAGTGCTTCATCAATTCCCAACATCGCTTGCACAAATTTGAAAGCAACACCTGCTCCACAAAGTTCGGAAAAAGGATATTTTTGACCACTAACTTTTGGGTTTATGATAAGAGTATCCGGCAAAATCTCAGGGGTTTCGTGGTGGTCGGTGATTATAATATCAACGCCCTTGCTTTTGCAATACTCTACTTCGCTTGCAGACGAAATTCCGCAATCGACAGTGATAATAAGGTCAGGATTATATGTGTCAATTATCTTGTCGATAGTGTCGTTTGTTACACCATATCCATCAATGTAGCGATTTGGCAAAAACACATCGACCTTATAGTTTTGACTTTCAAAAAACTTGTACATAATGGCACTTGCACTTATTCCATCAGTGTCATAATCGCCCAACACAACAATCTTTTTATTGTTTTTCATAGCGCATCTGACTTTGTCTACGACAGCGTGCATATCTTTTAGAAGAAAAGGGTCAGAAAAGTCGTCGACGCTTGGATTGAAAAACTTGTTAAACTTGTTTTCGTCATCAATTCCGCGCGAAAAAAGCAACTTGACAATATCTGTTGGCAAATCATATTTTTGAGAAATATTTTTGATTATATTCTCGTCATATTGAGTTGTGTCTCTTTTTTGTAGTTTCATATTTCTCCTAAGTAATACTAAAAAAAGCCTTATAGAAGGCTTTTTTTATACAAGTATTTTTTCCTCTTCTTCTTTGGTCTTTTTCTTGTTTCCTTCTTTCAATTTCTTTTCTTCGTTTTCTTTTTCTTCTCTTAGTCGCATATCCTTATCACGACGATACATTTTTGACCAAAGCAAACTGCTAAGCACGATAGATGCATAAACAGCAAGAATAAGTCCGATAAGTCCCGAGATTGCAAAAACAACAAATCTCCAAGTGAAGAAAAACATAGTAACAATATAAGCAAATGTAGTCAAGCAAATAATGCTAAGCACAATAGTTTTGATTTTGTCCATAGCAAGTGTCAAAATCTCAGCGTTGGTGCATTTGTTGTACTTGTCATTTTTAAGGTAACCACGAGTGATATTTGCATAAACAATGAAAATAACATAACTAATTATTGTACTAATTATAAGTGGAGTGCAGTATAGCGAAGAAACTGGCAAGCGTAGTAAAACATAAAGTGCTGTGTACATAATAGTGATAAATGGTGCAATAACAAGAGATGTAATAGCGGTCTTTAATTCGTATCTAATCCACAAATATGCAAATATAACAGCCATAATCACCAAAAGTGAAATGCCAGTCCAAAGGACTTCGGCACTATAATTTTGACCTTTTGCAAACATAACATCGCTTACGATTGAGTGTCCGTCACCAATTTTCACATTAACTTGTGATTTGATTTGTTCGACCACAGCATTAAGGTCGTCAGTCATTTTATCTGATTTGTCGTTTGTGTAGACCTTAACCAAAGTTGCTGTTTCAATATCTTCGTTTAGTTTTTGAGTGACAACAGTTACTTTATTGCCAAACTTATCATAGATGTTGTTTTTAATGATATTGTCGCAATCATTGTACTTGCTAGACGAAATATCAGATTTGTAGTTTAAAGTAAATGTGTAGTTGTTTTTAAAGTCATAACCTTTATTGAACGAAAATATGATAAACATAATTAGCGATACAAAAACAATTACAACAGGCACAAGCAAAAAGTACTTAGCGCCTTTAAAAATTTTTTGAGAGCAGTTGTTAGATTTCATCGACATTCTCCCCTTTTACGAAGTTTATAAGGTTTCCTTTGCTAGGATTTATTTGAAGATACATAAGCATAAAGCCACGGATTAGCAGAAGTCCAATAAGTCCAGCAATTGCCATTCCGATAATTAGTGCCATACCAAATGTAAAGCATGCGCCCTTGCCAATAAGCATCAAAAGAGCCGATGCAACAATACCGAAAACCATAATATCTACATTAAGCAAAATACTCTTTTTATATCCTGCTTTAAATGAAACAGGAAGTTTTTTGCCATTGTAAAACTCTTTTTGTGATGATGCTACAACATTGTAGACAAACAATGCCATAACAATAGCCGAAATCCACATTCCAAACAAGCTTGCCATATTAAGCAAGAAACCATCAAACAAACTTAGAATAATAACTTCTAATGTACAACCTATCATAAATGCAAGGCTCATAACAAGTCCAAGACCTTTGTATTTTAGGCAGAAGAACAATATTATGCCCGCAATCAACATTACGCTTCCGATAGAAACGATTACTTTTTGATAAACCGATAGACCCGACTTAACCATAGTAGCATCGCCATCGATAGAAAGGTTTACACCAAATGTACTATTTTGAAGTTGTTTAGCATAGGTTTTTGCATCAGATTTGGAGTTTAGAGTAATGTAGCAAACACCATCAGTCATAGCGCTGTCAATTCCACTTATTTGACGACCGCCATCGTAGTTTTGATTTAGATAGATATAAATCGATTTTCCACCTTCCGATGCCGATGTTGTAAGTTTTTCAAATGCTTCTTTGCCAGCTTTATTAAATTGAATGTATACGCCATGGCTTGTACCATTCATCATATACTTGACCGATTTGATGTGTGAGCCATTAACGATTGTTTCGGATTCTTCTCCAGACGACGCTTTCATCTCCAACGCGCCAATTATAACTTTGTTGGAAAGTGTTTCGCCCGGAACAGTTATGCGGATTTGGTCGCCTACTATCTCTACCTTGCCTTCTTTGTACTCGTCCAAAACAAGTTTTTGTACAAACTTTTGTGTGTCAGCAAGCATACTATCTTCGCTACCCTTATAGTAGTCTGTTTTTGACACATCAAAGGTGGCAGAAACGCCTTCGCCAAAGTCAAGACCCAAGTTGTAACTACGAGCAAATCCTTTGAAAATATAGTCAGAAAATGCCACTGGCATTTTGAAAATTGTAAATACAAGTGCAATCACAAGTAATACAGATATAAAAATAAAGTTTCTAGTTGCAATTTTTTTCTTCATTATGCACTCCTTTAAGACTAATGAGATTATAGTATAAAACGCAATTTCAGTCAATTAATTATTTATAATATAATATATTATGTACAAAAAAAGCGAACAACAAAACCGTGTTCGCTTAGTATTTGCTATTAAAATTGTTATCTTTTCATATTTACAACAATAACTCCGACAATTCCGCCAACAATTGCACCGAAAATCACATCAAGTAAAGTCGACCAACCAAAGTTTATACTGCTAGACAAAATGGCAAAAACCACAAAAGCAAGTACTGAGTATGTAAGGCCTATAAGCATACCTTTGACCCAACCCTTTTCTTTGTGATATTTGAGTGCCGAATACACGCCAAAAAATATACTAACGACTTTAATGACTTGATTGACCGGCATTATGACCTTGTCCGAAATGTTTGTAAATCTAAGCAACAACGCAAATAGCAGTATCAGTACAAGCGTAATTGAAACCGCTGTTATACTCCCCTTCAATACTTGTAGTCCAGTAGACTTGTTTGAATTTTTAACCATATCACACCTCATTTTGTATATGATATGTGTTGTGCTTTTTGTTTATGAGTGCAAACAATAAAAAAAGACCCGAAGGTCTTATTTTTATTATTCAGATTTCGCTTTTTTTGTAGATTTTTTAGGTTTTGCTTCGGCTTCAACTTCTTCTTGTTTTGGCTCTTCTTTTACTTCGACTTCTTCTTTTACTTCTTCTTGGGCTTTGTTTTGCTCTTCAAGTTCTGCCTTAGTAACTTCGTTTCCGTCTTTGTCAAGAACCAAATCTTCTTTGTCGTCTACACCATAGATAGCGTTGATGTGGATTTCTACATACGAAGTGTTGTTTCCTTCGCCAGTTTGCAAAAGAACGATTTTGCCATCAGTAGTAGATCTTACTGAAATAACTGTACCATAAATACCAGTACTTGTTTTTACTTTTGCGCCTTTTACTATTTTTGAGTTTAGGTCATCTCTATACTCTTTCTCTTTTTTGCTACGAGAATAGTTTAGCAACATCAAAAGCCCAATAACTACTAGTAAAACGATAATCAAAAACCATTGACTGCTAAAAAAACTTTCTGCTAATAATGCCATAATAAATTCTCCTAAATTTTGTATGTAATGATTATAACAATTTTATTTATTCAAGTAAAACATTTTGCTTACAATATTTGTTAGTTTTTGTAATTTTTTAAGAATTCGTCTTTAAAATCCAACAATCTATCTTCTCTTATGGCTTGTTTGATTTCTTCCATAAGGTGTGTCAAAAAGTGTATATTGTGGACACTAAGTAGTCTTCCGCCTAGTATTTCATCAGCATTGATAAGGTGACGCAGATATGCCTTAGTGTAGTTTTTACAGCAATAACAGTCGCATGTAGGGTCAAGCGGTGTAAAATCTTCTTTGTATTTTGCATTTCTAATAACAACACGACCAGTTCGAGTCATTGCGGTGCCATTGCGTGCAATGCGAGTAGGCAAAACACAGTCAAACATATCCACTCCCCTAATAACGCCTTCAAGTATACAATCTGGTGTCCCAACACCCATTAGATAGTGCGGAACTTCTTGTGGCAAGTTTGGTTTTAGTACATCAAGCATTTCATACATAAGTTCTTTTGGTTCGCCAACCGACAAACCACCAATCGCAATGCCGTGCTTTACATATGGCAAAACACGCTCCAAGCACTCTCTTCTAAGGTCGGCATAAAAGTTTCCTTGCACAATCGGAAACAATGCTTGTTTTTCGTTTTTGTGATACTTGTAGCATCTGTCAAGCCAGTTTAGGGTGCGCTCCATTGCAAGTTTGCTTTTTCTATAATCAGTGCCATATGTTGTGCACTCGTCAAAAGCCATAATGATGTCACTGCCAAGTGCATTTTGTATTTCCATATCCTTTTCAGGGGTGATGTAATGTCTTTCACCACTAATATGCGAACGAAATTCGACTCCATCATCAGTTATCTTTCTAAGTTTGGATAGTGAGAACACTTGAAAACCACCGCTATCAGTAAGAATAGGTCTATCCCAGTTCATAAATTTGTGAAGACCACCTGCTTTTTTAATAATCTCGTGACCCGGACGCAAGTACAAGTGATATGTATTGCTTAGTATAATTTGAGCGTTGTTTTCTTTAAGTTCTTCGGGAGTCAAACTCTTTACGGTCGCTTGTGTTCCTACTGGCATAAAAACTGGTGTCTCGATGTCGCCGTGTGGTGTGTGAAAGATGCCAATCCTTGCACCAGATTGTTTGCAAACCTTTATTGTTTCATAACTAAAATTTTTGTCCATAATGTTCCTTTTTATCTAAATCTCTTCTAATTTTGGCTACTTATTTTTATCAGTGCAAATGTAGATACTGCTATATATATCCATAAATCATTTTGACACATATTAGCACTAATTGTAAGACCATAATTTACAAATCTTATTTTTAATGTGCAATTAATATTGTATTGTTAATTATAATATATCCATTGCAATAATCGCCAAAATATAGTGAAATGTAGCCATTTTATAGTAGTAGTGTCGCATCACCAAACGAAAAAAATCTATATTTTTCTTTAACCGCAATATTGTACATATTGAGTGTATTGTCAACACCGCAAAAAGCACTTACTAGCATAATGAGAGTGCTTTCTGGCAAGTGAAAGTTTGTAATAAGTCCGTCTACGACTTTAAATTTGTAGCCGGGATAAATAAAAATATTTGTGTTGGTTTTAGTAGGCACTAAGTGGCCATTTTTGTCCGCTACGCTTTCAAGTGTTCGCACACTTGTTGTGCCAACAGCAATCACTCTACGACCTTCGCTATGTGCTTTATTGATGATGTCACACGCTTCTTTATCTATCTCAATATATTCGGTGTGCATATCGTGCGAAAGTATATTGTCTTCGCTTACTGGTCTAAAAGTGCCAAGACCTACATGCAATAGCACATGCGTAAATATTACGCCTTTTGCTTTTAGTTTTTCAATTAAGTCTTGCGTAAAATGTAGTCCTGCTGTTGGCGCTGCACTACTGCCATCTATTTTTGCATAAACGGTGTTGTAGCGGGTTTTGTCTTTATATTGGTGTTTGATGTATGGTGGAAGTGGCATAACCCCTACTTCATCAATTAGTTTTTCAAAAACGCCATCACACTCAAACTTTACTTCTTTTCCACCAAAGTCAAGTTCTTTGGTTACTGTCAAACTTAGTTTGTCACTAAACACAATCTTTGTGCCTACTTTTGCGCGTTTGCCCGGCTTCATAAGTACTTCCCAGCGGGCAAGATCAAGGCGTTTTAGTAGTAGCACTTCGATCTTTGCGCCTGTATCGGCTTTTGTGCCATACAACCTTGCTGGGATTACACGAGTGTTGTTGACCACCAATACATCGCCTTCTTTCAAGTAGTCGACAATATCGTAAAAATGTTTGTGGTCGATATTGTTTGTTTTTCTATCGTACACAAGCAAACGCGAATGGTCGCGTGGCTCAACTGGTGTTTGGGCAATAAGTTCGGGTGGCAAATCATAATAATATGTGTGTGTATTGTAAATGTCTTGTGCCATTATTCCTCTTCTTTTTCTATAAACATTTGTAAATATTGTTGTTTTTCTGCGCTAATCTTTTTGCCAAGATGTTTGTAGGCATTTGGCAAAACTACACGACCGCGTGGAGTACGCGCTATAAAACCTAGTTGGATTAGATATGGCTCGTACACATCTTCGATAGTGTTGCTTTCTTCACCTGTTGCTGCGGCTAGTGTGTCTAGTCCACAAGGTCCACCATGGAATTTGTCTATAAGAGTAAGTAGCATCTTTCTATCTGTGTAGTCAAGACCCAACTCGTCTATTTCTAGCGAGTTTAACGCCATATCGGCAAGGTCTTTTGTAATTGCACCACTCCCCTTTACTTCGGCGAAGTCACGAACACGCTTTAATAGTCTATTAGCAATACGCGGAGTACCACGACTACGCTTAGCAAGTTCTTCGGCGGCATCATCATCAAGTCTTACATTAAGTATGTTTGCCGAACGTGTAATTATCTTTTTCAAATCTTCGACCGAATACATTTCAAGTCTGCATACGACCCCAAAACGATCTCTTAGTGGGCCTGTAAGCATACCTGCTTTTGTAGTCGCACCGATAAGTGTAAATGGTTGGAGTTTTAGACGCATTGTGCGTGCCGATGGTCCTTTACCTAGGATAAAGTCAAGTGCATAGTCTTCCATCGCAGGATACAACACTTCTTCGACCGAACGCGGAATACGGTGTATTTCGTCTATGAAAAGAACATCGTGCTTGTTTAGGTTTGTAAGTATGCTTGCCAAATCCGCAACCTTTTCGATTGCTGGACCGCTTGTGATTTTAAGTGATGAGCCAAGTTCGTTGGCGATAATGTGAGAAAGAGTGGTTTTGCCAAGACCTGCTGGGCCATACAACAAAACATGGTCAAGTGCCTCGCCACGCTTTTTAGCCGCTGAAATGTATATTTCTAGATTGCTTTTGACCTTATCTTGTCCCACATAGTCACTCATACTTGTAGGGCGAAGCGAGTTTTCGACATCTTGCTCTTCTTCACTCTTCATACTGGTGATTATTCTTTCGTCTTCGTACATAACTTCTCCTTATTAGTGCATATTCCTTAGCGCTTTCTTTACGATGTCTTCGGTTGTGTCGTCAGCATCGGCTACTTGTTTTACAAGTGTTGTCGCTTCCATTCGTGTAAGTCCCATATTAGTAAGCAACATTGTGGCTTCCTCGGTCGCAGTCGACTCAACAAAATTGTCGTTAAGCATTGTTTCCATAGGAAGTTCACCAAACTTGCCTTTAAGTTCGAGTATAATACGCTCGGCAGTCTTTTTGCCTATGCCCTTAAAGGACGATATAAGTTTGACATCGCCAGTAACAATCGCTTTTACTATGTCATTTGGACCAGCACCAGAAAGTATGCCGATAGCACTCTTAGCGCCTATCCCACTAACAGTTATTAGTTGGAGAAAAATCTCCTTTTCTTGTTTTGTCGAAAAACCAAACAACATAAAGGCATCTTCACGCACATAAAGATATGTGTAAAGTGTGCCCACTTCACCAACAGGTGGAAGGCTGTTTGTGGTGTGCGCGCTAGCCCAGATTTCGTAGCCCATTCCATTGTTGTTTAGTACAACATAGTTTTCATTTTTTTCTTCAATTATACCTGTAATAAACGAATACATTTCTTCTCCTATTTTATCCTTGTGCCCGACAAAACAAGGTTTGTTTGACCATGGCACAACGCAACTGCAAGTGCGTCGGCAGCATCATCGGGTTTTGGGATTGACTTCAAATTTAAAATCGCCTTGACCATATATTGCACTTGTTGTTTTTCGGCTCTGCCGTTGCCTGTAAGTGCTTGCTTTATTTGTAGTGGTGTATATTCAAATAGTCTGTCACTGCCAAGTTTTTTATCAGCGATTAGCAGTGTAACCCCACGCGCCATTGCTACATTTATGGCTGTCTTTTGGTTGTTCTGGAAAAACAATTCTTCGAGTGCAAAACAGTCAGGTTTGTATTTGTCAATGATGATTTCTAAGGCATCGGCAATCTTTGCGAGCCTATCACACATACGCTCGTCTTTATGGGTTGTGATAACACCATAATCAATGGCTCGTGTCCCTGAGTTTGTCTTTTCAATAACCCCATAACCTACTATGGCATAACCTGGGTCGATTCCTAGTATTATCAATATATTTGCCGTCCTTTTTCTATAATACAATTAGTGTATAATTAAGCGGACAAAATGTCAATCAAATAGCCTTATAAAACATATGTTTTATTTATAAATTACAACAACAAAAAGAAAAAAGACCGGTGGGTCTTTTATTCTTCTTCTGGCAAATTGTCAACATTGTGATACACATTTTGTACATCATCATTGTCGTCAAGTGCATTAAGAAATTTTTGGAATGTAGCAATTTTGTCTGCTGGAAGGGATACATAGTTTTGAGGAACCATATCCAAATCCGCTTCGGCATACTCAATTTTATTGTCGTCAAAATATTTTTTGACATTTTCAAACGCATCAGGCGCTGTATAAATTACAAAGCAGTCGTCGTTAATTTCGACATCGTCTGCACCTGCATCTAGTGCATACATCATCATATCATCATCGCTTATGCCTCTGCCCTTCTCTACTACAATAACGCCTTTTCTATCAAACAAGTAATTTACACAACCAGTTGCGCCAAGGCTTCCGCCAAACTTATCAAACAAGTGTCTAACATCGCTTGCTGTACGGTTTTTATTGTCAGTAAGAGCATACACCATAACAGCACTTCCGGATACGCCATATCCTTCGTATGTAATGCTATCGTAGTTTATATTGGCGTCTTCACCGCTCGCCTTTTTAATGTTGCGAGTGATGTTGTCATTTGGCATATTGACAGCGCGCGCTTTTGCGATAACAGTTTTTAGACGCGGGTTGCTGTTTGGGTCAGGACCGCCAAGTTTGACCGCAACAGTAATTTCACGACCAAGTTTTGAGTAAACTTTCGAGTTTGCTGCATCGTTTGCGGCTTTTACATTTTTTATCTTACTCCACTTATTGTGTCCGCTCATTTTATTTCTCCTTATTAATGTTGTTTAGATTGTACATTATTATGCCAGCACTTACACTGACATTTAGACTTTCTACATTGTTTTGCATCGGAATACTAACCACACTATTACAAATACTTTTTAGTCCTAGGCTTACTCCATTTCCTTCATTGCCAAATACTATGCCGTATCTTGTCGATGTAGGCGGAGTGTCGATCACATCAAATCCGTCCATATCGGCACAATACAACATAAAGTTGTGGCGTGACAAATATTCTTTCAACTCGTCAATAGTCATATCAACTATGTTGGAGTCAAAGACATATCCCATACTCGACCTTATAACTTTAGGGCTATATGGATATACGCCACTAATTAAAATGATGTCGTTATAATCAAACGCCTTTGCCGAACGCAAAATCGCGCCTAGGTTTGACGGGTCTTGAATGTTTTCAAGAACCAAAAAGTTTTTGTGAGCCATGCTGGCTTTTGGGATCTGAACAAAAGCAAAAACACCGCTTGGAGTTACGGTCTCGCCAAGATACTTTGAAATCTCGGGCGAAATAAAATATGTTTTGCCAGTGTGAAGAGATCTAAGACTCTCATACTTTGACACTTTGTCACTACTTATTAGCAGTGTCTCAACCTTGACCTTTGATACCAGCAAGTCGTGTATAATCTTCTCACTCTCAACTAAGCATTGACCATATTTTTGTGATGACTTTTTATCTTTAAGTTCGCACGCATATTTTACTATCGGGTTTGATTTGCTTGTTATTATCTCCATAGTCGCTCCATACAAAATAATTGCCACTAGTGTAGTAGTGGCAAATTGTTTTAGGCATTGGCAATAGCAGATTTTGCAGTTTCTACAAGGCTTGCAAATGCTTTCTCGTCAGTAAGTGCAAGGTCAGCAAGAACTTTTCTGTTTAGATTGATATTAGCAAGTTTTAGACCATGCATAAATTGACTGTATGACATATTATTGGCATGACAACCAGCATTGATACGCGCAATCCATAGTTGACGGAAATCTCTCTTTTTAAGTTTTCTACCTACATACGCATATTGGCCAGCTTTCATAACTGCTTGATTAGCTACACGATAAAGTTTGCTACTAGCACCCCTATATCCCTTTGCTGATCTTAATACTTTTCTTCTCTTTTTTAGAGCGTTTACGCTTCTCTTGATTCTCATAATATTCTCCTTTAATTGTTAAGCATCTTCTTTACATTTTTGTAGTCAGCGTCAGAAACATAAGTTGCTTTTCTTAGTCCTCTTTTTCTGTCTTGTGATTTCTTTGTAAGAATGTGACGACGATTTTGTTTGTTTCTTTTAATCACTCCTGACTTTTTAAGTTTAAATCTTTTCTTTGCGCCACTGTTTGTTTTTTGCTTTGGCATAATATTCTCCTTATAAAATGTTATTTTGTGTTTTTAGGTGACAAAACCATTGTAATGTTTCGTCCATTAATCTCGGGCTTAGATGTAAGGTCAGCGACATCGCTTAACATCTCATAAAATTTGTTCATAATAGGAAGACCCATTTGCGGATTGGCAAGTTGGCGTCCAAACATACGCAAACTTACTTTTACTTTGTCGCCGTTTGTCAAAAACTTGCGAACATTTTTAGCCTTAAATTGCATATCATTGTCAGCAATATTCATACTAAGTTGCATACCTTTGACTTCTGCGACTTTTTGCTTTTTCTTAGCATCCTTCTCTTTCTTTGATGCGTCAAAACGATATTTGCCATAATCCATAATACGACAAACTGGTGGAGTCGCTGTTGGGGATATTAACACCAAATCATATCCTTCTTCGTCTGCCTTTTGTTTTGCTACGGCAAGATTTACCACACCATGTTGGGTCCCGTCACTACCTATAAGTCTTACTTGACTAGCAGTGATTTGATCATTAATCAATAAGTCCTTAATAATATTGTACCTCCAAAACATATTCGCTGAAAATCAGCATTAAAAAAAGTGGGAACACTCACCCACTTCTCACATAAAAAACAAAACAAGTTGTATTTATGAAAACCACGCGAAAATCTTTCATTTGCTGGTGAGAAGTAAGTTTCTTCTACTTTTTACGAGTCTATTATACAATACACTTGGTCGCGTGTCAACACATTTATTTATATTTGCAAAAATAGTTTTGTGACTACAAAATCAGTTGATTTATCTTAAAATACAATGCACTATCGCAATTAAAACACAATCAAGGCTCAAAAAGAGACATCAAATCAGCAAGTTGGGTCTTGAAAACACAATCTAAGTATGATATAATGTAGTCACAAGGGGTGAAATATGAGTAAATATAAGACAATAACAGCGCGTCAAATTTATAAAGACGACAAAATATGTATCAGAAAACGCATAATCATAGACCAAGACGAAAATGTCGTTGACTCTTACATATCTGCAAGAAAAGTAGAAAACGGAAAAGTTGTAAGTGGCAAAACAGGTATTGTACAAATAGAAAACCTTGCTGATCCACTAGGTGTACACTCTGACAAACTTACAAACTTATTTTTAAGTTATAAATATGGATATCTTGCACACAAAGTATGTAAAGATGAAAATGGAATATACACACTAGGCAAACCAGAGAAAATCGATCCCACTGATCCTACTCTATCAAAAAACAGCCAAGGTATCCCACATGAAAATACTGCTGATGACTCTTTGACTTATGCCAATGAGATTTCAGTATTCCATGGTTGTATCGGACACGCAATCAAATTGCTATCTGCCGGAACAGTAATTAAATTAGCAAGAAATGCTTACTTTGAAGAATTTGATAAAGCTCCTGATTCGTTCTTCCCTACAAATCTATGTTGTTTTGATAAAATAAATGAAGAGTACAAAATAGCACTTAGAATTAATGAAAGAAACAAAAACAGAAAGAATGGCAAAGCTGCTCAAAGTGTTTGCAAAAAAGTATCTGACAAAACAAACAATTCAAACGACCTTACAAAATAGATGGCAGTAAATAATAGAAAATAAAAAACCTGACAAATCGTCAGGTTTTATTTTTTTGATTACTTTATTTGTTGATTACATATATTTGTCAATTTGCACATTGTGAAAACTAACAGTTTAGACTAGATTAGTTTAGAGTGCGGTTTTTGATTTCATACAAAACTTTATCAACAAATTCTTTAAGTGGTGTTGCACCTTTATCGCCTTCACCTCTTTTTCTTACAGCAACTGTTCCGTCAGCCATTTCCTTATCGCCCACAACAAGCATATATGGAATTTTTAAAACTTGTGCATCACGAATCTTTTTGTTGATGCTCTCGTTTCTCTCGTCAATTTCTACACGAATGCCGTTTTCTTCAAGCACAGAAACTACTTTCTTAGCATATTCTAGGGAGTTTTCGCTGATATTCATTACTTTTACTTGAACTGGGCTCAACCATAGTGGGAATGCACCAGCAAAGTGTTCGGTAATTATGCCTATAAATCTCTCAAACGAGCCAAAAATTGCTCTATGAATCATTATTGGAGTTTGTTTTTCGCCGTTTTGGTCGATGTACGATAGATTGAATCTTTGTGGAAGTTGGAAGTCAAGTTGGATTGTTCCCATTTGCCACTCACGACCTAGGCAGTCCTTCATCTTAATATCAATTTTAGGGCCATAGAACGCACCATCACCTTCGTTTATGCGATAATTTCCTTCACCACATATCTCGTTTAGAACGGCCTTCAATTCTTTCTCAGCATTGTTCCATGTCTCAATCTCACCCATAAAGTCGTCTGGACGAGTCGACAAAGTAAGTTGGGATTGAAGATTAAACATCTTGTAGTATCTATCTACGATCTTGATTATCGACTTAATCTCGCTTCCGATTTGGTCATGTGTAATGTAGTTGTGCGAGTCGTCTTGTCTAAACATTCTTACTCTAAATAGACCATTAAGTTGACCTGATTTTTCGTTTCGGTGTATTACATCGACATCATTAAATCTCAATGGAAGGTCTTTATAACTACGGATTTTGCTCTCATAAATTTTGATAGAGTTTGGGCAATTCATAGGTTTTAGGGCTTGCTCTTTTCCGTCAGCGTCTGTAAGCACAAACATATCTTCTTTGTAGTGATCCCAGTGACCTGATGTTTTCCAAAGCACACTGCTATTTAATAGTGGCGCAGAAAACTCCAAATAACCTTCTTTTTTGTGGTCTTCACGCCAGAAATCTATAAGTGTATTAAGTATAATAAATCCCTTTGGAAGCCAGTAAGCCATACCTGGTGCTGTTTCGTCAAAGAAAAACAACTCTTGCTCGCGTCCGATCTTGCGGTGGTCGCGTTTTGCTGCTTCTTCAAGCATATGCAAGTACTCTTTTAGTCCGTTTTTGTCGGCAAATCCATATACATAGATGCGTTGAAGCATTTTGTTTTTCTCGTTGCCACGCCAGTATGCACCCGCAACTTTGTTTATCTTAAAAGCAAAGCCACGCAAATATTTTGTGTTTTCTACATGTGGGCCACGACACAAGTCTACAAAGTCATCACCTAGATAGTATATTGATATAACTTCGTCTGCTGGAAGTTCGTTGATAAGTTCGACTTTATATTTGTTGTCGGCAAATAATTTTAAAGCCTCGTCCTTGCTGATTTCTTTTCTAACAAAGTCTTGATTGCTTTTTATTATCTCAGACATTTTTTCTTCTATCTTTGGAAAATCGTCAGGTGTGATTGTCGTAGTCGTGTCAATATCATAGTAAAAACCATTATCGATTGCAGGTCCGATAGTTAGTTTTACATCAGGATAAATTTGGCATATTGCTTTTGCAAGAACATGCGCCATACTATGTCGTTGCATCATTTCTTTTTCGTTTTGTTCGCTCATAATCTCACCTTTATTATTATTTGTTTTTAAAAAACACATAGATTATAGCAAATTAAACTATATTTTGCAATAACTTTTGCACTCTTAAAACAATGTTTAGACCAGTGTATTGAGTTTGTTTGGAAAAACATAATTGAGTATTTTGTAGTTCTGTTTGCCAAGAACGCTCAAATTGTGGACATTGATGACCTTTGGACTATGGTTTGCAAGCGTCGTAATGAGTGTGATTGGGTCATTAATGTCTATGTCTTTTTCAAGCACATTTTGGTTATGGTCACATAACATTATTTTGCCCGAAACTATATGCAAATTTATCTCGTTTATTCCATTTATGTTGTCGGATAAAAACTTTATTAGTTCGATAAAGCCATCACGATTTTCAAGTTTTAAAGTTGTGTTGATGACAAACAAAAACTCGTTCCACTTTATTCGAAGTTCGTCCATACAAAACATATTAAACGACTCAACATAAAGTTTGTCATAATCGGACAAAAGATTAGATACAAATAGCAGTTCGGCCTCGTAGTCAAAAGCAACCATACTTACAATTAGCGATGACATACAATTTTGCAAAAGCGCCGGAACAACAAGGTTTTTAGTCACATAATCGGTCTTGTAAATTGTCAAAACAAATGACCCAATAAGCACGACCAAATTGTCAAAAGTTTCTTCTTTTTGCGAGTTGATATTTATTTTCAAAACCACACTATCACTACCCTTTTCAGTCTTTACATCTATGTTTTCAATAAGAGATAGTCGGCGTGATAGTTTTGTGATGTCAGTAGAATATTTTTTGTTAAAGATATATGTTTTTTCCATATTGCCCTCAACTCTATTCTATGCAATTTGACCTTAATTATTTTGGGATAATTTGACGACAAAAAAAGAACTCAAAAAGAGTTCTTAAAACAAATATTTCTACAAAATATATTACATTTTCTCAGGAACTTCAAATCCTATTATATTTGCTCCAAATATTATGCCTTTTAGCACCAAATACGACACGCTAAGATATGTGTTTTTCTTAACATTGTCACTCTCAGACAATATCTTGACATTGTTGTAAAAATTTGAATATGCGCTACATAGGTCGTAAAGTGAACTGCATATTGGACTGATATTTTTATCAGCAAATGCAAGTTTGAACGCATCAAGATATTTTAGATATGCTAGCATAATGTTTTTAATTTCGCTCAAATCACCGCTTACTGAAAAGTTCTTTGCTTGCCAGCCAGCCTTATTGATTAGCGACTTTATTCTCACGCCAGTATATTGGATATATGGGCCTGTTTTGCCTTCAAATGAAGTAAATTTGTCGACATCAAAAATATAGTCCTTTGCTATGACATTGCTAAGGTCACCAAACTTGATTGCAGACATAGCGACTTGTTTTGACAAAACATCTATGTCGTCTACTGGGTCATTGTTGGCAAGTATCTTTTCTTTGGCTTTGGCAGTAACCATATCAATAAGGTCACGAAGTTTGAATGCTCCCCCATCACGGGTTTTGAATGGACGACCATCTTTGCCATTGACTGTTCCATAGCCTATATGAACAAGTTTGGTCTTTTCATTTACAAACTTAGCTTTTTCACAAACTGTAAATACTTGTCTAAAATGAAGTTCTTGTCTAGCGTCTGTGATATATACAATGCTTTGCGGATTGTACTTTTTCATACGCTCGACGATTGTCGCAATATCAGTGATTGCGTACATTTGCGAACCATTGTTTTTAAGTATGATTGCTGGTGGCATATCGTCTGTTGTATCTACAACAAGCGCTCCATCACTGATATAAGCAAGTTTTTTCTTTTTCAAATCGGCAATAACATCCGGAACAAGATAGTTTACTGTGCTCTCACCATTCCAAAGGTCAAAATCACAGCCCAACTCTTCGTAAAGCGCTCTACAATCAGTAAGTGAAACTCGGCATATTTCTTTCCACATATTGACATATGGCTCAAAACCACTTTGGAGTTTTAGAGTGATTTCGCTTGCTCTTGCATAGAACTCTTCGTCAACTTTCTTTCTTTGAGAAGCCTTTGGATAGCAAATATCTAGCATATCCAGTGTGATTGGCGTACGAGTTTTTCCCGCTTCAAAATATCCTGACATATCGTAGTCGTCCATAAGTTGGGCAATGGTTAGACCCATTTGAAGACCCCAGTCACCTAGGTGCACATCAGATATTGTTTTGTAGCCAAAAGTCTTGTAAAGTTTTTTGATACTCTCGCCGATTATCGCTGAACGCAAATGCCCAACATGAAGCGGTTTTGCTATGTTTGCTCCGCCATAATCAAGCACTATAGTTTCGCCTTTAGAAAGCACTGGCAAGTTTAGCCTGTCGCTACTAAAAATATCTTTTGCAATTTTACACAAAAACTCATCATTAAGTTTGATATTGACAAAACCTGGGCGTGCAACACTCACTTCACCCTCTGTAAATCCAACTGCAAGTGTGTCCGCAATGTTTTGCGCTATTTCAAGCGGATTTTTGTGCATAGCCTTTGCGATTGAAAACGCTCCGTTGCATTGTAAATGTGCCATGTCTATTCTATCAGAAAATGTTGTGTGTGCAAGACTTGTATCATATCCAAGTTCTGCAAAAACAACAGCTAACTTTTCATCTATATATTTTTTAATGTCCATAATTCCTCATTTGTTATTTTACTTCAAGAATGTCTAATACTTCTTTAATTTTTGTCATCGCTTCGTCCATTTGTTCGCGTGTGTGAGTCGCTGTATAACTTGTGCGAAGAAGCGCTTGTCCAACAGGTGTTGCTGGGCTTACTACTGGGTTTACATACACGCCACGCTCCAACAACATTTTGCATGCCATAAATGACTTTGCGTCATCATAAACATAGATAGGGATAATTGGTGTTTCGGCATCGATAATTTTTACACCAAGTTTTTTAAGGCCTTGACGCATATAATTGCTGATATCTCTCAATGCTTGAACACGCTCTGGTTCGCGTTTTAGGATTTCTAGGCTTTTCCTTGCACACGCGATACTTGCTGGTGTGATACTTGCACTAAATATATATGGGCGCGATGTGTGGCGTACATAATCCACTACTCTTTTTGTACTAGCCATATAACCACCAAGTGAAGCAAGTGATTTGGAGAATGTTCCCATTATAATATCAACTTCGTCTTCAAGGTTGAAGTGCTCGCCTGTTCCTCTACCACATTTGCCTAACACGCCTAGTCCGTGCGCGTCGTCGACCATTATGCGTGCACCGTATTTGTGTTTTAACTCGACCAATTTTGGCAAGTTGCATATCTCGCCACTCATACTAAATACACCGTCTGTTACGATTAGTATTCCGCTCTCTTTTGGCACTTCTTTTAGTTTTTCTTCAAGGTCAGTCATATCGTTGTGATTGTATCTGACTAGTTTGCCATAACTTAGACGACAAGCATCATAAATTGACGCGTGGTTTTCTTTATCACACAAAATATAATCGTTTCTGCCAACTATCGCACTTATAATACCTAGGTTTGATTGAAAACCAGTACTAAATGTCATTACCGCTTCCTTATGCAAAAACTCGGCAAGTTCTTTCTCAAACTCAACATGTATGTCAAGAGTTCCGTTTAGAAAACGCGATCCGCTACAACCCGAACCGTATTTTTTTAGCGCCTCAACACCCGCTTCAATAACCTCTGGGTGTGAAGTAAGTCCAAGGTAGTTGTTGCTACCTATCATAATTGTGCGTTGACCTTCCATCTTTACAACAGTGTCTTGACCTGATGTAAGTTCGTGAAAGTATGGGTAAACCCCTGTTTCCATAACATCTTCATAGCGTTGATGTATGTTTGCTTTTTGAAATAAATCCATTTTAATTCTCCTAGATACTATTTGGCTGCATAACAACCATATTACGATTATATCAAACATAGCTACTTTTTCAAAACATTATACAAAACAAAAAATACGATACGACAAAAAATTAGCATAATTTACCATAGATATATAGGTATGACAAACATAGATTTACAAATAATAATAGTACAAAGCAATCGCTTTGTAAAAATAGGAGGTGAAATTATGGCAACAAAGGACAGAGCGTCTAAAAAACAAAGCCGTAGATGTGGCGAAACTAGCACTGATGCAACTAAACGCACAAACGCTAAGAAAAGTTAGCTGTTGTTTTTGCAGAACTTGGATATGATACAAGTCTTGCACACA
>CALEWH010000020.1 GCA_937925475.1 uncultured Clostridia bacterium | reverse complement strand
CGAGATGTGCGGACGTGACTGGAGTTCAGACGTGTGCTCTTCCGATCTTTTACAGGGAGATTAACGACATTTTCCATACAGTCTTTAAGTATCTTTGACACAGCATCCAATTCGTTTGCTGGGATATCCAAAATAAGTTCGTCATGAACTTGTAAAATCAATTTTGATTTGAGACCTTTAGCCTTGATTTGATCATAAACTTTGACCATAGCAAGTTTTATAATGTCACTCGCACTACCTTGAAGTGGCATATTCATAGCAGCGCGTTCGCCAAATTGACGAATAACTGCATTTGAACTTTTAATCTCTGGAATAATGCGTATGCGACCAAAATATGTCTTTACATAACCGTTTTCACGACAAAACTCAACATTTGAATCAATATACTCGCGTATTTTTGGATAGCGCTCAAAATATTTTTTGATATAATCGGACGCTGTTCCGACCGATGTGTTAATGTTTTGGCTTAGTCCATAGTCACTTATGCCATATATTATGCCAAAGTTTATAGCCTTTGCTTGTCGACGCATATCACTAGTAACCATATCCTCAGGAACGCCAAATATTTCACTCGCTGTTCTTGTGTGGATATCAGTGCCAGCATTAAACGCAGAGATTAGTTTTTCGTCACCACTAAATGACGCAAGCAGTCTAAGTTCGATTTGACTATAATCCGCACTAACAATCAAGCCATCTTCAAATGATGGAATAAATATCTTTCTAAGGTTTTTGCCTTCTTCCTTGCGGATAGGAATATTTTGCAAGTTTGGCTCGCTACTACTAAGTCTGCCAGTTGCGGTCAAGGTTTGATTAAACACAGTGTATATTTTTTGCGTGTCCTTGTTTATCAAATTTTTGTACGCAACTATATATGTTTTGTGAAGTTTGAACAATTGTCGATATTTCAAAATTAAGTCAATAACCGGATGTTGGTATCGCATCTCATTTAAAAACTTAACTTCGGTCTTGTGTTTTTTATTGTTCCAACAAGTCAATTTTAAGTCTTCAAACAACACCTTTGATAATTGTTTTGGGCTATTGATATTAAACTCTACACCTGAAAGTTTGTATATCTCTTGGGTTAGTTCGTCCAGTTCTTGTGCGTACTTGATATCAAGTAAGTCAAGTTCGGTTAGGTCAATTTTAAAACCTTGAATCTCCATATTGAATAGTACATCACATAGTGGCATTTCAATGTCATAAAATACTGTTTTTAGACCATTATTTTCAATGTCAGTTTTAAGGGATTGTGTCATTTGCTTTATAGCAGATGCGACAGTCGCAGTATCCATTCCACACTCTTCTATCACTTCAATTAAGGTCGAGTTGTGCTTGGTGGACGCATTAATAACATATCGTGCAATCGACACATCAAACACAACATTGTTTAGTTTGACATTGTAAGTATACAACAAGTGTTTTGTGGTTTTGCTATCATAAAGTATCTTAGGGACTTTACTCTCAAAAAGCGATTTAAAACAATCTACAACATCCTTAAGTGTAATCGAACCCCCTATTTTTGTTTCATATTCGACACCACCTTGTAGCCACGATATATGGCTGTCAGTAAGGTCAAAATACAAAGTGTCGTCTTTAAAGTCTTTAAGTAACTTAGATATTATCTCAACATCTTCTACTGTCTTTATTTCGGACTTTTCTGCAAATTGCATAGCACATTGCGTAGTAGTCGGAATTGGTGCAAAAAGTTCAGGTTTTCTAAGAAGCGAATTGAATTGATAATGTTTGAACATATCATACACTTGGCTATTAAAAGGATAGTCATATACAAAATCACTTAGTTTGTAGTCCATCTTTTTGTCAGTGATGATTGTCGCAAGTTTTTTGGACATATAAGCAACTTCTTTATCATTTCGGATACGCTCACCTAGTTTGCCTTTTATCTCGTCTACATGTGCATAAACATTGTCTAGGTCACCATATCGCATAATCAAATCTGTTGCGGTTTTGTCGCCCACACCAGTCACTCCGGGGATATTGTCACTTGTATCACCGCGCAATGCCTTAAACTCAACTATTTGGCTAGGCGTCAATGAAAGTTTTTCGTACAACCCCTTCTCATCAAGAACCAACGCTTCGACATTTGCCTTTTGTGGTTGGAGCACAACAGTGTTTTGATTGATAAGTTGTAACAAATCTTTATCGGCACTAAAAATTATGTTTTGCACATTTTCATACTGGCGTGTCAAACAACCTATAATATCGTCCGCTTCCAAATCGGGTCTTTCAATGTGAACGATGTTCATCGCGTCCAACATTTTTTTCAAAATAGGAAACTGCGTCAACAAGTCTTGTGGGGCTTCTTTACGATTTCCCTTATACTCTTTAAACATCTCGTGACGAAAATTTTTGTTTGGACTGTCAAATGCAACCGCAATATATTTTGGTTTTTGCTCGTTTATAGCCTTGACTAGCATATTGCAAAACCCAAATACTCCATTGCTCACTTCACCTTCAAAGTTTGTAAGCGGAGGCAGTGCGTAGTATGCCCTAAACAGCAAATTGTTTCCATCAATTATCAAAAATTTATCCATATTGTCACCTTGTATTTAGTATATATCATTTTAAGGCATTTACAAAACAATATTTCATTTTTTGAAAAATGCTTGATTAATAACTAATTATATGTTAATATATGTGCAGTCTGAATTATCAATTTGCCGATGTGGTGGAATAGGCAGACGCAGCAGACTCAAAATCTGCCGGGGGCAACTCCGTGCCGGTTCGACTCCGGCCATCGGCACCATACAAATGAAGTCAGTTTATTGGCTTCTTTTTTTGTGCCTTGGCCGGAGCAAGCTCCTTCCTGTCGGACCCAGACCGCACAAATGTGCTCCCGTCTTTGGCTAAAGGCGATTGCCATCACCTTTTTATCGCGTCGTCCTGTCGGACCCAGACCGCACAAATGTGCTCCCGTCTTTGGCTAAAGGCGATTG
>CALEWH010000019.1 GCA_937925475.1 uncultured Clostridia bacterium | reverse complement strand
AATCTTACAACCCAATAACCAAAAAACAAATCAAACTGCCAGCAAGCAAGTTGCCAGTTTTTAAAGCGGGCAAATCACTAAAACAAGCAATTTCAGGTTAAAGACGCAAAAAACCCCATAAAATGTGGGTTTTTTTGTAGTTTTTTGTTATTTTTGTTTGTGAAAAAGATTGATTTTTGCTATAATAGGCTATCAATCAAAAGGAGATATAATATGAATAAAACTGAATTGGTAAAAGTTATTGCTGAAAAACTTAGTCTTACTCAAAAAGATGTTGCAGCAGTTCTTGACGAATTTGTAGAAGTTACTACAAACTCATTGAAGAAAGGTCAAGAAGTAGCAGTTGCTGGTCTTGGCAAATGGGTTGTTACTAAAAGAGCAGCTCGTACAAGTATGAACCCTCGTACAAAAGAACTTGTAAAAGTTCCAGCAAGAAAAGCCCCTGCTTTCAAAGCTGCAAAAGCTCTTAAAGACGCAGTAAACAAATAATTCATATGTTATTAAAAAATCACACGCCATGTGTGATTTTTTTGTTTTTAATATCTGGCAGGTTGCAAAAACTCGCTTTTGTGTTATAATATCGCGAAGGAGTCAATTATGAAGATATCAAACATCGAAGTCGAAAATCCAATAATACTTGCTCCAATGGCTGGGGTCACAGATGTCGCTTTTAGAAGCATTTGCGTGGACTTTGGTGCTGACTGGGGAGTGGGAGAGTTGGTCAGTTGTAAGTCGCTCAAATACAAAAATCCCAAGGCACTGACTCTGCTTTATACTGCGCCAAATGAGAAAGTGAAAGTTGCGCAAATTTTTGGAAATGACCCTGCTATTATGGCAGAAGCAATGCACAATCCTGCCTTGCAAAAGTTTGATATTGTAGACATAAATATGGGTTGTCCCACACCAAAAATTGTCAAAAATGGTGAAGGTGCAGCCCTTATGAAAGATGTAAATCTTGCCGAAAAAATTATACGCGCGGTCGTGAGTGCTACATCAAAACCAGTCACTGTCAAGTTTAGACTAGGGTGGGATGAAAACCACAAAAACTATGTCGAGTTTGCAAAAATGTGCGAGCGTGCGGGCGCTAGTGCAATCACTGTTCATGGCCGAACAGCAAGCCAAATGTATAGTGGAAAAGTCGACCTTGACGCTATCAAAAAAGTCAAAGAAAGCGTGAGTATTCCAGTAATTGGCAATGGCGATGTGGTCGATAAAAATAGTTATGAATTAATGAAAAATTACACTGGTGTAGACGGTGTTATGGTAGGAAGGGCTAGTATGGGAAATCCGCAAATATTTGCTCTACTTAAAGGACGC
The DNA here is from genome assembly GCA_937925475.1 of uncultured Clostridia bacterium. Classification (GTDB taxonomy): domain Bacteria; phylum Bacillota; class Clostridia; order Christensenellales; family UBA1242; genus UBA11490. Next base: position 46,491 of record CALEWH010000019.1, on the reverse strand, counting down.
AAATGCGATGCTCCCACACTTGATATCATCAAGCGCCACATATCGCTTTTGAGGGAGTATTATCCTGACTCATTCGTGGTCAAACATATGCGCAAACATATACTTTGGTACATTAAAGGAATGCGTAGCATCAATGTGTTTAAAAACGAGATATCACGAGAAACAAATTTGGACAAGATACTCTTGTCGCTTGATAAAATTTTTGATGATGACAACAAACAAAACTAAATAATAGGTTAAGTTAAGCCATATAATATGGAAAAATACAAAAATTTTTTCATATTTTTTTTAGATTGTTTGCTTAAAATAAATAATATATATATAATAAAGGCGTACAATTATACATTTTGGAGTGAAATATGAAGAAAACTTTATTGGATATAGATGTTTATGGCAAAAAAGTACTACTTAGAGTAGATTTTAATGTGCCTATTAAAGACGGAAAAATTACTGACGATACTCGAATTGTCGAGTCTCTTGATACTATAAAATATTTGCTTGATAAAGGTGCTAGCATTATCGTTATGAGTCACCTTGGTCGTCCTGACGGCGAAGTTGTTAAAAAGTACTCGCTAAAACCTGTTTACGAAAGACTACAAGAGTTGTTGCCAAATACAAAGATACATATGGCAAAAGATGTAGTAGGTGATGACGCTCACAAGAAAGCATCAAAACTAAAAATGGGCGAGATACTTTTACTTGAAAACACTCGTTTTGAAAAGGGCGAAGAAGCAAATGACCCTGAGTTTTGCAAGAGCCTTGCGTCCCTTGGCGATGTGTATGTAAACGATGCTTTTGGCACTGCACATAGAAAGCACGCTTCCACATATGGTGTTGGCAAACTTATGCCATCGGCCATCGGCTTTTTGATTGAGCGCGAACTTAATGCAATCAATGGTGCATTGGAAAATAAAAAACGACCATTTGTTGCGTTGCTTGGCGGAGCAAAAGTAAGTGACAAACTTGGCATTGTCGAAAAGATGTGTGACATAGCGGATACTATCATCATAGGTGGTGGCATGGCATACACATTTTTGAAGGCAATGGGATACAAGATGGGCAAGTCGATAGTCGATACTGAGAAAATCGAACTTGCTCGAAACATTCTATTTAAAGCAAACGAAAAAGATGTCAAGATTTTGCTTCCTTGTGACCATATTGTAGGCAAGAGCATTGAAGACAAAGAAGGCGTGTATATTCGCACAATAAACATTCCTGACGGGTATATGGGACTTGACATTGGCAAACTTACTATCAAACAATACACAAAAGCCATTAAAAAAGCACGCACAGTTATTTGGAACGGGCCTATGGGTGTTTTTGAAAACCCAGCATTTAGCGAAGGCACTTATAAAGTAGCCAAAGCAGTTGCAAAATGCAAAGGCACAACAATAGTTGGTGGTGGAGATAGTGTGAGTGCTATTGACAAAATGGGTTTTGAGAAAAAGATTACACACATTTCTACTGGCGGTGGTGCAAGTTTGAAATTGTTTGAAGGCAAAATTTTGCCAGGCGTAGATGTTATTGAAAACAAATAGGAGTTTTATGAGAAAGCTATTACTTGGAAACTTTAAAATGAATATGACAAAGGCGGATATAGAAAAGTATCTCAAAGGGCTAAGCGCTGTGGCACGCCACACTCAAAACCTTGTTGGAGTAGCTTTGCCATATCCATACTTATATCTGGCGCAAAAATACTTGGGCAAATCCAATGTCCTTGTAGGCGCGCAAAATGTGCATTTTGCCGATTTTGGTGCTTACACAGGAGAAGTCAGTCTTCCTATGCTAAGCGACTTTGGTGTAACCTTTTGCATAGTCGGGCATAGCGAAAGGCGAGCATATTACAATGAAAACAATGCTGATATAAACAAAAAGTTGAAGGTGCTAAATAATAGCGAAATTACGCCTGTGCTTTGCTTTGGTGAAGTTTTGACTGAAAGGGAAGCGGGCAAGCAAGAAAAGGTAGTGAAAACCCAACTTGACACCGCGTTATCCGACCTTAGTGCCGAAGAAGTGGCAAGTGTTGTGTTTGCATATGAGCCTGTTTGGGCGATAGGAACTGGCAAAAGTGCCACAAGTACACAAGCACAAGAAATGGCAAAGTTTGTAAAAGACTACCTAGCAAAAAAATACAACCTTTCTCACGACCAAATATGCTTTTTGTACGGTGGCTCGATGAACGAGAAAAACTATGCTGAGTTGTTGGGCGAGCCAGACATTGATGGCGGACTTATAGGCGGGGCGTGTTTGAGTGTTGAGAAATTTAGCAAAATATTTAGTTATAATTCGTAGGTGAAAATGGAAAACAAATTTGTAGGACTTATCATACTTGATGGTTGGGGGATTAGAAAAGAGAAAAAAGGCAACGCGATAGCACTTGCCGAGCCTAAAAACTTTTTATACTATCAAAACAACTGCCCATACACTACACTTGTAGCGAGTGGTGAAGCTGTTGGTCTTCCAAAGGGGCAAATGGGCAATAGTGAAGTCGGACACCTAAATATAGGTGCTGGTCGAATCGTGTATCAAAGTTTGCTTAAAATCAACAATGCAATAGTAGATGGCAGTTTTTTCCAAAACGAAAATTTGATTAAAGCTATGAAGCACGCTATCAAGAACAATAGCGTGTTGCACATTATGGGGCTTTTGTCCGATGGGGGAGTGCACAGCAATATCAACCACCTATTTGCGCTTTTAAAAATGGCTGATATGTATGGGGTTAAAAAAGTTGCTGTTCATGCGTTCCTTGACGGAAGAGACACATATAGACAAAGCGGAATAGACTTTGTGAAGGGCTTGCTTATCGAACTTAAAAAGTACAATGGGTATTATTTGTCTACTGTTATGGGCAGATTTTATGCGATGGATAGAGAGCAAAACTACAATTATACTGAAAAAGCATATAATGCGATTGTGTATGGCAAGGCCGAAAACCACACTAGTGACATAGTTGGTGCAATAAAAGATAGTTATGATAAGGGTGTTTTTGATGAGTTTGTAGAACCTATTATTATTGACAATCCATATCAAAGCATTAATGACAATGACGCAATCATTCACTTTAATTTCCGTGAAGACAGGGCAAGACAACTCACTTCGTCACTTGTCGAGAAGTTTGGCTTTTTCCCTACTAAAAAACTTGCAAATGTGCTAATGTGTACATTTGTTAGATTTGACGAGAAATTTGTAAATCCAATAGTTGCGTTTCCTGTGACCGAAATCAAAGACAATTTGTCTAGCATTTTGAGTGCAAACGGGCTAAAACAATTTAAGGTGGCAGAAACTACAAAGTATGCGCATGTTACTTTCTTTTTAAACGGTGGCATAGAAAAACCATATAAAAATGAAAAAAGGTTTTTGATAGAAACAATTAAGAATGTGCCTTTTGATAAAGTTCCGCAAATGCGTGCCGAAGAAATTGCGGATAAAGCAGTTGAAGAAATATCTTCTAAAAAATACAACTTTATGGCACTTAATTTTAGCAACACTGACATGGTGGGGCATACAGGAAATTTGGAAGCCGCAATTAAGGCTGTAAAATGCGTGGATTACAATTTGAAAAGAGTTGTCGATGCAATCCTTGATATCGGTGGAGTAGCAGTAATTATTGCTGACCACGGCAATGCCGAAGAGATGATAGGAAGTGATGGCAGAGTTTTGACTGACCATACTACAAATCTTGTCCCTTGCATTATTGTGGGTCAAAACAACCTTTCTCTTGAAAAAGGTTCTCTTGCAAATGTTTCGCCTACAATACTTGACTTGTTGGGTGTAGAACCACCAAGTTCGTTTACTCATTCGTCGCTTATTATTAAAAGATAATAATTGACTTTTGTATTACTTTATATTATAATAACAATAGATACCATAAGAAAAGGGTGATTATATGTTTAAAGCACTTTGGAACAATTTTTATTCGAGTGTAGTAAGAAATGCTTCTACTTCACTAAAAGGCGCGATTATAGGCTGTCTTATTGTCGGGGTGTTGTTGTGTGTAATCGGTGCTTTTAAAGGCGGTAAAGAAGGTAAGCCTATCAAAAACTGGTTTTTGTTTTGGCTAGGCATTATATTGCTATTATTATTAATAGGTTATATTATACTTTTAAAGATATAAAACTGATAAATAAAAAATGCTCGGCGTTGAGCATTTTTATTTTGACTAAAATTTATCATAAATATAGTACTTGCACATATTTGCAAATCACAAGAATTTAATAAAAAAGTGTTGACAAGTGGCAAGTTATGATATAAAATATGTTTGCTGTAATATGGGGACAAGTGTGAAGTTACCTTTTATATATGCCAAAATATAGGGGATAATTTACACCTACCAAGTGCCTACACAAAGATTGTAGACGACTGACGCAAGCATATTTTTTTTGTGTTACAGCACGAAACACACGGAAAAGTGTTTTTATATAATATGTATGCTAAATTTAGTGTGTCAGGTAAATTAATTAAACGGAGGAAAATTAATGGCAACTCAAAAAATAAGAGTAAAACTACAAGCGTATGACCACAATCTTATCGACCAAGCAAGCAAACGTATTGTTGATACAGCGTTGAAGTTTGGTGCTAAAATCAGTGGCCCAATTCCACTTCCAACAGATAAAGAAGTGGTTACAATTATTCGCGCACCACACAAATATAAAGACAGTCGCGAACAATTTGAAATGAAAACACACAAAAGGCTTATTGATATTTACAGCCCATCAGCAAAAGCAGTAGATGCTTTGATGAAGTTGGATCTTCCAGCAGGCGTTGATATCAATATCAAACTATAACAGTAGGAGGAGATATTATGAAAAAAGCAATATTAGGCAAAAAACTTGGCATGACTCAAATCTTTTCTGATAATGGCTTGGTAATTCCTGTTACTGTAATTGAAGCAGGTCCTTGCTATGTGACACAAGTAAAGACTACAACAAACGATGGTTATGATGCAGTTCAAGTTGCTTACGGCGACACTCGCGAAAACCTTCTTTCTCGTCCAGTACTTGGTCAATTTAAGAAAGCAGAAGTTTCACCAAAGAAATACATTAAAGAGTTTAAACTTGATGGCGAATACAAACTTGGCGACACTATTAAATGTGATGTATTTGCAGAAGGTGATTTGGTAGATGTATCAGGACGCACAAAAGGTCGCGGTTATACTGGTACAATCAAAAGATGGAATTTCCATCGTCACAGAATGACTCACGGTAATGGTCCAGTACACAGACACGTTGGTTCTATCGGTGCATGTACTTATCCTGGAAAAGTATTTAAGGGTAAGAAAATGGCTGGTCGTTATGGCAATGAAAATGTTACTATCCAAAACCTTAAAGTAGTAAAAGTAGATGTAGACAGAAATATTCTTCTTGTAAAAGGCGCAATACCTGGTCCTAAGGGTGCATTGGTAGCCGTAAGAGAAGCTGTCAAGGCAAATTAGGAAGGAGTAAATTATGGCTAGTGTAAAAGTTTTAAATATGGCTGGTGTTGAGTGCGATTCGCTAAGACTTAAAGATAGCGTATTCAAACAAGAATACAACGAAGCACTTATCCACCAAGTAGTTGTTGCTTATTTAGCAAACCAAAGACAAGGTACAAAGTCTACTCTTACTCGTAGTGAAGTAAAGGGTCACGCTAAAAAACCTTGGAGACAAAAAGGAACTGGTAGAGCAAGACAAGGCTCGACTAAGGGTCCACAATGGAGAGGCGGTGGAGTAGTGTTTGCACCAAAGCCACGCGATTTCTCACAAAAAGTAAACAAAGAAGCAAAAGCAGTTGCATTTAGAAGTGCAATCAGCACAAAACTTGCTTCAAAAGAAATCATTGTACTAGACAACCTTACAATGGATGGCAAAACAAAATCTATGGTTGCACTTATGAATACTCTTGGTCTAAACAAAAACACTTTGTTTGTAACTAAGGGAAACAATGAGATGGTTATGCGTTCGGTAGCCAACCTCGCAAAAGCAGATGTTACTACTGCAAGCCAACTTAATGTATACGACATCGTCGTTAGCGACAAATTGGTTTTGACCGTAGACGCTATAAAATCAATAGAGGAGGCTTATGAGAAATAATATGAAAGAATATGATGTTATCATTAGACCTATATTGACAGAAAAAAGTTATGCGGACATAGCAAACAAGAAATACACTTTCGAAGTAAGAATGGATGCAAACAAAACTGAAATCAAAAAGGCAGTTGAAAAAGTATTTGGTGTAAAAGTAAGTAATGTAAACACCGCAATTATTAGAGGCAAACTAAAAACACAAGGCAAGAGCCAAGGATATACTTCTACTTATAAGAAGGCATATGTTACACTTGCACAAGATAGCAAGTCGATTGAGTTCTTCGATAGTTTGTCATAGGATACGGAGGATAATATAATGGCAATAAAAACATACAAACCTACCTCTCCTGCACGCCGTTTCTACACTACAGCTTCTTTTGAAGAAATAACTAAAAAAGAGCCAGAAAAATCCTTATTAGTAGAGAAAAAGAAAAACGCTGGTAGAAACAACAACGGCAGAATTACTGTTAGACACAGAGGTGGCGGAAACAGAGTTAAGTACAGAATTATTGACTTTAAAAGAAATAAAGACAATATTCCTGCAAAAGTTGTGGGCATCGAGTATGACCCAAATAGAAGTGCTTACATTGCACTACTAAACTATGCTGACGGTGAAAAGAGATATATCTTGGCACCTAAGGGATTGAATGTAGGGGACACTGTTATGAGTGGCTCAAACATCGAAATCAAAGTCGGAAACTGCCTACCACTTGGCGATATGCCAGTTGGTGCCGTAATCCATAATATCGAACTTCAACCAGGCAAAGGCGGACAAATGGTTCGTTCGGCTGGTATGGAAGCAAGACTTATGGCAAAAGAAGGCAAATATGCGACAATCAAATTACCATCGGGCGAAATGAGAATGGTTCTTGCTACTTGTAGAGCTACTATCGGTACTATCGGCAACAACGAACACGAAATCGTTTCTCTTGGTAAAGCTGGAAGAAAAAGACATATGGGAATTCGTCCTACCGTTCGTGGTTCGGTTATGAACCCAGTAGATCACCCACACGGTGGTGGTGAAGGTAAGAGCCCAGTCGGAAGAAAATCTCCACTTACTCCTTGGGGAAAACCTGCTCTTGGTATGAAGACTAGAAACAATAAAAAACACAGTACAAAGCTTATTATTAAGCGTGTCAACTAGGAGAGTGTGATATGAGTAGAAGTTTGAAGAAAAAACCTTATGTCGAACAAAGACTATATGACCGCATTGTAAAAATGAACAATGAAGGTAAAAAACAAGTAGTTAAGACTTGGAGTCGTAGTTCGACTATATATCCAGAGTTTGTAGGACATACTATTGCAGTTCATAATGGTATGAAACACATTCCTGTATACTGTACTATCGATATGATAGGTCACAAACTTGGCGAATTTGCACCTACACGCACATTTAGAGGTCACGCTGGGGATAAAAAGGCTGTCAAAGGCAAGAAATAAGGAGGGTAAATAATGGCTACAAGAGTTAGAGAAAAAGCTGTAAGAAAGCAAGAAAATAAAGAAACCCGTCCTTACGCTACTGCAAGATATGTAAGAATGGGCAGTTCGAAAGCAAAAAGAGTGCTTGACATTATTAAAGGTAAAGGAGTAGCTGAAGCAAACGCTATCCTTGACATCACTCCAAGCACTGCATCAATGGCTGTTAAGAAAGTGTTGAATTCAGCCGCTGCTAATGCTGAAAACAACAAAGGAATGAACAAAGACGAATTGTATGTTGTTGAAGCATATGCAAATCAAGGTCCATCTTTTAAAAGAGTTGCTTTTAGAGGAAGAGGTGGAGTTGATACAATAATTAAAAGAACATGTCATATCACAGTTGTGCTTGACACATTGAAAAAATAAAGGAGCTAATATAAGTATGGGACAAAAAGTTAATCCACACGGTTTGAGAGTGGGAGTTAATAAAGATTGGAACTCTTCTTGGTTTGCCAAGAAAAACGATTTTTCTGACCTTCTTGTTGAAGACAACAAAATTAGAACCTTTATTAACAAAAAACATGCACAAAGCAGTGTTTCGAAAATAGTTATCGAGCGTACTGCAAACCGTGTTATCGTAGACATTTATACATCAAAACCTGGCGTTATGATCGGTACAAAGGGTGCTGGTGTAGAAGAATTGAAGAAAGATTTGATAAAACTTTGCGGAAACAAAAATGTGAATGTTAATATCAAAGAAGTTAAAAAACCTGACCTAGACGCACAAATCGTAGCACAAAGCATTGCACAACAACTTGAAAAGCGTATGAGCTTTAGACGCGCAATGAAACAAGCTATGCAAAGAGTTATGCGTGCAGGAGCAGTAGGCTGTAAAGTAATGGTAAGTGGCCGTCTTGATGGAGCTGAAATTGCTCGTAGCGAACACTATCACGAAGGACGCCTTCCACTTCACACTTTGCGTGCTGATATCGATTATGCAACATGTGAAGCACACACTACTTTTGGTGTAATTGGCGTAAAAGTATGGGTCTGCAAAGGTGAAATACTAAACAAAAAACCTTCAAATGAAGTAGTTGAAGGAGGAAACGCTAATGTTAATGCCTAAGAGAGTAAAAAGAAGAAAACAATTTAGAGGTAGAATGACCGGTAAAGCAACAAAAGGCAACAAACTTGCTTATGGCGATTTTGGTCTAGTTGCTACTGAGCCTTGCTGGCTTACTTCAAACCAAATTGAAGCAGCCCGTATCGCTATAAACCGTTACAACAAGCGTGGTGGTAAGTTGTGGATAAATGTATTCCCACACAAACCAGTTACTAAAAAACCTGCTGATACTCGTATGGGTAAAGGTAAAGGTGCACCTGAGTTTTGGGTAGCGGTAGTAAAACCTGGCAGAGTTCTATTCGAATTGGCTGGCGTAAGCGAAGCGCAAGCAAGAGAGGCTATGCGTCTTGCTGGTCACAAACTTCCATGTAAAACAAAGTTTATGGCTAAAGAGAATGTAGTCGAAGAAATCCAAACTGAGCAAGGTGGTAACGAATAATGAAAGCAAAAGAATTAAGAGAAATGACAAATGAAGAGCTTAATGCTAAATTAAAGTCATTAAAGCAAGAAATGTTTAATCTTCGTTTTTCAAATGCAACAGGTCAACTAAGCAATCCTATGCAACTTGTTGCTTGCAAAAAAGATATTGCTAGAATTAAGACATTACTTACTGAGCGCGAACTAAACAAAAAGGCAAATATCTAGTCATATAGGAGGAAATTATGGAGAATAAAGTAGTAGAAAGAAATAGTCGCCATATGATTATTGGAACTGTTGTTAGTGACAAAATGGACAAAACCATCAATGTTGCCGTAGTATCTAATAAAAGACACCCACTATATGGCAAAGTATACAAATCAACTAAAAAAGTTTTCGCTCACGATGAGAAAAACGAAGCAAAAGTAGGCGATAGAGTAGAACTTATGCAAACTCGTTCGCTTAGCAAAGACAAGCATTACCGTCTTGTTAGAATAATAGAGAGAGCTAAATAAGGAGAAATATTATGGTACAACCTCAAACTATATTGAAAGTCGCTGACAACAGTGGCGCTAAGAAAATAATGGTTATCAGAATATTGGGCGGTTCTTTTAGAAGAAGTGGAAGCGTTGGAGACATCGTAGTTGCTTCTGTTAAGTCTGCTACTCCTGGTGGTGCAGTTAAGAAGGGTGATGTCGTAAAAGCAGTTATCGTTCGTACTGTAAAAGGTATTCAAAGACCTGATGGCTCGATAATCAAATTTGACGACAATGCCGCTGTTATTATTGACAACCAAAAACAACCAAAAGGTACTCGTATCTTTGGACCAATCGCTAGAGAGCTTAGAGATAAAGGATTTATGAAAATAATTTCTCTTGCTCCAGAAGTGTTGTAAGGAGGAATATATATGGCACTACACGTTAAAAAAGGCGATAACGTAGTTGTTATTGCTGGAAAAGATAAAGGCAAAAACGGCAGAGTGTTGAGCGCTATTCCTGCTGACAACGCAGTTGTAGTTAGTGGCGTAAACATTGTTGCTAAACACCAAAAAGCAAAATCTGCACAAGACAAAAGCGCTATTGTAAAAAGAGAAAACAAAATCGATGCAAGCAATGTATTGGTAGTTTGCCCAGTTTGCAATAAAGCTACAAGAGTATCTTATGCAGTTGAAGGCGATAAAAAACATCGTCAATGCAAAAAATGCGGAGCAAGTCTTGACAAAGCATTTGCTAAAAAAGAAGTAAAGAAAGAGGCTAAAAAAGAAGTTAAAACTACTAAGAAAGCCGAAGCAAAAGTTGCTGAGAAAAAAGCCCCTGCAAAATCTGTAGCCAAGAAAGAAACTGTAAAGAAAACAGAAACTAAAAAAGCTACAACAAAAAAAACACAAAGTAAGGGACAATAAGGAGGAATATAATGGCAAAAGAAGTAAATAGATTACAAGCATATTATAAAAAGACTGTTGTTCCTGCTATGATAAAAGAAATGGGTTATACAAATCCACTTCAAGTACCAAAAATCGAAAAAATTGTAGTAAACCGCGGACTTGGTGACTGCAAGGAAAACGCACAAGCGTTTAATAAAGCTGTTGACGAATTGGCACAAATCACTGGACAAAAACCAGTAGTTACTGTTGCTAAAAAATCAATCGCAAACTTCAAACTTAGAGCAGGAAACAAAATCGGTGCAAAAGTTACACTAAGAGGAACTCATATGTACGAATTCCTTGACAAAGTTATCTCTATTGCACTTCCTCGTGTAAGAGACTTCCAAGGTATTTCTTCAAAATCCTTTGATGGAAAAGGAAATTATTCTTTCGGTCTTACCGAACAACTTGTTTTCCCTGAAATAAGTTATGAAAAAATCGATAAAATTCGTGGCTTGGACATTGTTATTGTCACTACTGCAAAATCTGATAAGGAAGCCAAACTTCTTCTAGAACTTATGGGCTTACCATTTAAGAAGTAGGAGGAGAGGAAAAAACTATGGCAAGAAAAGCATTATTAGTAAAACAACAAAACAAACAAAAATTTTCTACACGCGAATACACTCGTTGCAAATTGTGTGGACGCCCACACTCTGTTCTTAGAAAATATGGCATCTGCCGTATCTGTTTTAGAGAACTTGCATACAAGGGTGAAATCCCAGGCGTGAAGAAATCAAGTTGGTAAAGGAGGAAATATATTATGGTAATAGATCCAATCGCAGATATGCTTACAAGAATGCGTAACGCTCTTCAAGCAAAACACAAAAATGTTTCCGTACCTACTTCTAAAATGAAATTGGCTTTGGTAGATCTACTTGCAAAAGAAGGTTATATCGAGTCTTACAATTTGGAAGGTGAGGGAGTAAATGCCAATATTGTTATCAACTTTAAGTTTGGTCCAAACAATGAAAAGGTTATTCAAGGTTTGAAAAGAATTTCAAAACCAGGTCTTAGAATATATGCTAATGCAGAAGACCTTCCACGAGTACTTAATGGTCTTGGCATTGCAATTATATCTACAAGCAAAGGATTAATGACAGATAGGGACGCTCGCAAACAAAATATCGGTGGCGAAGTTGTCGCTTATGTATGGTAGGAGGAAGATATGAGTAGAATTGGTAAAAGAGAAATTATCCTTCCTGCTACTGTTAGTGCCGAACTTAACGGCAACATAATTACTGTAAAGGGTCAACTTGGTACTCTTTCTCGTGAAATCGCTCACGATATTAAAGTAGTTATTGAAGGAAACAAAATAGAAGTTATTAACGAAAATAACGACCCAGAACTAAGCAAGTTCCACGGTCTATATCGCCAACTTATCAACAATATGGTAGTTGGAGTAAGCCAAGGTTATCAAAAAGCACTTACTGTTAATGGCGTAGGTTTCAAACTTACTCAAAATGGTAATGATGTAACAATGAATATTGGTCTTTCTCACCCTGTTGTTGTTAAGGCAATTGACGGTATCACACTTGCTGTTGACAAAAACAACCTTATTGTTAGAGGTATCGACAAAGAATTGGTTGGTAAATTTGCAAGCAGTGTAAGAGATATCAAACCTGTCGAACCTTACCACGCATATGGCATTTACTATGCTGATGAAAATGTAAGAAGAAAAGAAAGAAAAACAGGTAAGAAATAGGAGAGTAGAAAGATGATTAATAAAAATGATAAAAACATAGATAGAAAAGTTCGTGCTCTTCGTATTAGAAAAAAGATTTCAGGCACTCCTGAAAGACCTCGTTTGAGCGTATTTAAAAGTTTGTCACACATCTACGCACAAGTAATTGACGATGTGAATGGTGTTACTATCGCTAGTGCATCTACTTTGACAAAAACTATTGCTAGCAAACTTGAAGGTAAAAATAAACAAGAAGCCGCTTTTATGGTAGGCGAAGCAGTTGCTAAAAACGCTATGAAGAAAGGTGTAAAAACAGTTGTATTTGATAGAGCTGGTTATATCTACACTGGTAGAGTAAAACAACTTGCTGAAGGCGCTAGAAAAGCCGGACTTGAATTTTAGAGGTGTAATATGCAAAAAGATGAAAGAAAACCTGCTGAAAAAAGAGAAAGACGCCCTCAAACAAGAGAGGTAGACCCTATTGCTAGTAAATTGGTTGATGTCAATCGTGTTACTAAAGTAGTAAAAGGTGGTCGTAATATGCGTTTTAGCGCATTGGTAGTTTGCGGTGACAATCAAGGTAGAGTAGGCATCGGCAGTGGTAAGGCAGCCGAAGTTCCTAATGCTATCGACAAAGCAACACTTAGTGCTAAAAAGAATATGAAAAAGATTGCTCTTTGCGGAACAACAATTCCTCACGAAGTAGTAGGAATTTACGGAAAGAGTATGGTAAAACTTCTTCCAAGTAGCGAAGGTACTGGTATCATCGCTGGCGGAAGTGTAAGACCAGTAGTAGAGCTTTGCGGTATCAAAGATATCACAGCAAAAGCATACGGTAGCCGTAACAAAATCAATGTAGTTAAAGCTACTCTAAATGGTCTAATGCAATTAAAAACCAAAGAAGAGATCGCTGCTCTTCGTGGAAAAACTGTAGAGGAATTATAGGAGGAAATTATGGCAGAAACTAAAACAACAAAAGCTACAACAACTAAAACAACTGCTGCTAAGACTCCTGCAAAAACTGCTACAAAGTCAACAGCAAAAACTACTACTGCAAAGGCTACAACAGCTAAATCAACAGCAAAAGTTGCTGAAACAAAAGCAGTAGAGAAAAAGGCTCCTGCAAAAGCCACAACTACAAAAACTGCTACAAAAACTGCTCCTAAGAAAGTTGCAGAAAAAGTTGAAAAACCTGCAAAAGTAAAAGCAAAACCAGCAGTAGAAAAAGTGGTTAAAGCAGAGAAAAACCAAAAACAAATTAAAGTAACTCTAGTACGCAGTACAATCGGTTACAACAAGAAACAAGCGCGCATAGTAGAGGCGCTAGGTCTTGGCAAACTAAATTCATCACACATTCTACCAGACAATCCATGTGTAAGAGGAATGATTTTCCATGTAAAACACTTGGTTAAAGTAGAAGAGTTGAACTAAGGAGGATATATGAAATTACATCAAATGTCTCCTGCTCCAAATTCTAAGAAAGATGCAAAGCGTATCGGCCGTGGAATTGGAAGCGGAATAGGTAAAACTTCTGGTAAAGGTACCAAAGGTCAAAACTCGCGTAGTGGTGGTGGAGTTAGAATAGGATTTGAAGGTGGTCAAATGCCTCTAAATCGTCGTCTACCAAGACGTGGTTTCAACAATAAAAACTTTAAGAAAGAGTACAACATTATCAATGTATCTCAACTTAACAACTTTAAAGAGAACACTGTTATTACAGCAGAATTATTGAAAGACAAAAATCTTATTAGTAAAATTGCCCCTTATGGATTGAAAGTATTAGGCAATGGGAATTTGGATAAGGCACTTACAGTTAAGGCTGCAGCGTTCTCAGAATCTGCTATACAAAAAATCACTAAGGCAGGCGGAAAAGTAGAGGTGCTATAATGTTTAAAACAATAGCGGACGCTTTTAAAGTAAAGGAAATTCGAGTTAAGATATTTATCACACTTGGATTGCTACTTGTATATAGACTAGGATGCTGGCTTCCAGTTCCTGGTGTAAATCTATCTGCGTTTAAGTCAAATGTAGATGGACAAGACTTTTTGTCGCTTATTAGTAGCGTTAGTGGTGGTGCGCTTGCAAATGGTGCTATCCTTGCACTAGGTATTTCACCTTATATTAGTGCTTCCATTATTATTCAATTACTTACTATTGCTATTCCTAGTCTTGAAAGACTATCTAAGATGGGCGAGGAAGGCAAGAAAAGAATTGGACTTTACAACAAAATATGTGCACTTGTGCTAGCAATAGTACAAGCGGTTGCTATTGTGGTTAGTTATTCGGATTCGCTAAACACCAAAACCCTTCCAGCATGGTTGGTCGGAATAATGGTAGTTATTATCCTAGTAGCTGGCTCGATGTTCACATATTGGCTAGGAGAAAAGATTACTGAGGTAGGGATTGCAAATGGACTTTCACTTCTTATCTTCGTAGGTATCTTGTCTACTGCCGCAACATCACTTTATTCTGTAATTAAAAACATTTTCGCAGGTAGCACAGAGAGCATTTGGGAACTTGTATTGTTCCTTGTTGCGCTAATCATAATCTTCGGATTTATCGTATTCTTTGATGCTGCTGAGAGAAAAATCCCTGTACAATATGCAAAACAAATTAAGGGAAGAAAAATGTATGGCGGTCAAAGCACATTTATTCCTATCAGAGTAAATGCAACAGGTGTTATGCCTATTATATTTGCTATGTCACTTCTAAGTTTCCCACAACTTCTATTTAGCATTTTCTGGCCAAATAGTGGATTTTATAAGTGGTATTCGACTTGGCTAGGTGCTGGTGGTTGGATTTACATCGTGCTTGTAGGCCTTCTAATTACATTCTTTGCATATTTCTGGACACAAGTAACATTCAATCCAGAAGAAATTTCTAAAAATATCCAACAAAATGGTGGTTTTATACCAGGTATCAGACCAGGTAGACCTACTGCCGAATACTTGAAAAAAATATCAAATCGTATCACTCTATTTGGTGCATTGTTCTTAGCAATCGTAGCTATTGTTCCTTCAATCATCTTTAAGGCTTTGAGTTTTACAGGTGGACTTGTAGGTGCATTTAGTGCGACTGGACTACTAATCGTAGTTAGTGTAGCAATAGAGTTTGACAAATCGCTAAGTAGCCAATTAATTATTAGAAACCACAAAGGATTTCTAAACAAATAAGGAGTTACTGATGAAGATTATGTTAATGGGGCCAGTAGGCAGTGGCAAGGGCACTATGGCAGAACTTATCTGCAAGAAGTACAACCTTGCACATATATCCACTGGTGAGATTTTTAGGGAAAACATCAAAAACAAAACCAAACTCGGTCGACTTGTCGAAGAGTATACATCTACTGGCAAACTTGTTCCTGACGAGATTGTAAACAAACTTGTCGAAGATAGGCTTGCAAAGAAAGACTGTAAAAAAGGTTTTGTATTAGATGGTTATCCAAGAAATCTTAACCAAGCGCTTGCCCTAGATAAAATTGCAAAACTTGATTTAGCACTACTAATCGACTTAGACGAAGAAAAGATAATTGAAAGATTGTCGGCGCGTCGTATGTGCAGTGTGTGCAATGCTCCCACAAATGTAGCATGGCTAGTTGATGGCAAATGCGAAAAATGTGGTGGGGAAGTGTACATTCGCGATGACGATAGACCTGAGGTGATTAAGGTTCGATTAAGTACAAATGCAGTTTCTGAAAAATTAGTTGATTATTATAAAAATAAAGGTATATTTGATACTGTTAGTTCGGTCAATGGCGTAATTGAAAATTTTGCTTTGGTCGAAGAAGTATTGAATAAAAAAGGCCTAAATTAATGATTAAGTATAAAACAGAAAAAGACCTTGAAATTATGCGTGTTGCTTGTGAAATTACTCGCGACACGCTAAAAGAGGTCGAAAAATATATAAAACCAAATATTACTACCAAAGAATTAGATAAAATAGCCTTTGACTATATTGTTAGTAGAAACGCTACTCCGTCGTTCAAAGGTCTGTATGGCTATCCTGCATCAATTTGCACTTCGATAAACGAAGAAATCGTGCACGGCATACCCGGTGACAGAGTTTTGAAAGAGGGAGATATAATCAGTGTAGATGTTGGTGCGTGTTATAAAGGTTTCCATGGTGACGCCGCTCGTACTTTCCCTGTTGGAAAAATTGACGCTAAGAAAAAACGCCTTATCAAAGTTACCGAAGAGAGTTTTTTTGAAGGAATCAAGGGCTTGAAAGCAGGTTGTTATGTTGGAGATATATCGCATAGAGTACAAAACTATGTGGAAAAACACGGTTATTCTGTCGTAAGAGAACTTATCGGCCACGGTGTTGGACGCCAACTTCACGAAGAACCAGATGTTCCTAATTTCGGTAGGGCAGGCAGTGGTGCTAGACTTAATGCCAATGCGACTATTGCTATCGAACCTATGGTTAATATGGGACTTAGAAATGTGGTTTTTCTAAGTGATGGTTGGACTTGTGTGACACGCGATGGTATGCCAAGTGCTCACTATGAAAATACAGTTTTGATTACCGAAGACGGTGTCGAAATCTTGACCTTATAGGTGACCAATGAATTTGAAAAATTGTGATATCGTTTTGTCCATTGCGGGCAAGGATAAAGGAAATTTTTATATGGTCGTAGGTTTTGATAATGGACGCGTGCTTGTGTCTGACGGAAAATCAAAAACAAAGGAAAAACCTAAGAAAAAAAACATAAAACATCTTCAATTAGTATGTAAAAATAGCAATTTACTATTTCAAAATGTCCAAAACTGTGATATAATACATACAATTAAGAACTATAAACAAGCTTCAAATAAGTTATTGGAGGAATAATAGTGTCTAATAAAGAAGACGTAATAGAAACTGAGGGCGTGGTGGTTGAGGTACTACGCAATGCCAATTTTAAGGTTAAACTTACAAATGGTTTTGTTATTACCGCATACCTTTCAGGAAAACTACATCTAAACAACATTAAGATCTTAGCTGGTGATCAAGTTAAGGTCGAGATGTCGCTTTATGATCTAACCAAAGGACGCATCATTTGGCGTATGAAATCAAAATATTAGGAGAAAAAACTATGAAAGTAAGACCATCTGTTAAAAAAATGTGTGACAGTTGTAAAGTAATCAAGAGAAACGGCACAGTTATGGTTATTTGTTCTAAATATCCTAAACACAAACAAAGACAAGGCTAACATACCCGATAGGGTTGCTGAACTCAAAAATAACTGCAACAAGGCGGCTGTATGATTTATCATATCTTGTTGCATCAATATATATCTTAAAAAATATGGAGGAAAAAAATGGCTCGTATTGCTGGAATTGATTTGCCAAGAGAGAAAAGAGTGGAGATAGGACTTACCTATATCTACGGAATTGGCAGACAAACTTCAAATGAGATTCTTAAAGCCACAAATGTCAATCCAGATACTCGTGTAAAAGATTTGACTGAGGAAGAAGTAGCTGCTATAAGAAGTTACATTGAGAAAAACTGTGTGGTTGAGGGTGACTTACAAAGAGAAGTATCATTAAATATTAAGCGTTTGCAAGAGATAGGTTGTTATCGTGGTATCCGCCACAGAAAGAGCCTACCTGTAAGAGGACAAAATACAAAACAAAACGCTAGAACCCGAAAAGGTCCTAAGAAAACCGTTTCAAAGAGTAAAAAAGCCAAATAAATGTAAGGAGTTAAACAATGGCTGTAAGTAAGAAAACAACTACTAAAAAGAGAAAATCGACCAAAAATCTTGACAAAGGCAAAGCATTTATAAACGCTTCTTTCAACAACACAATTGTTACTATCACTGACGAAGCAGGAAATGCTGTTTCTTGGTCAAGTGCAGGAAGTTTGGGACTAAGCGGTTCTCGTAAGAGTACCCCTTATGCAGCCCAACAAGCAGCAGAACTTGCTGCTAAAAATGCCAGAGAACAAGGCATTAAAAGTGTAGAAGTATATGTTAAAGGACCAGGCAATGGTAGAGAAACTGCTATTCGTGCTATTCAAACAGCAGGTATTGATATCACTTTGATCCAAGACGTATCACCAATCCCACACAATGGTTGTCGTCCACCAAAACGCAGAAGAATATAATTAAGGAGAAAAATTACAATGGCAAAATATACAGGTGCTGATTGCAGACTATGTCGTCGTGAAGGTTGCAAATTGTTTTTGAAAGGCGAGAGATGCTTGACTAAAAAATGTGCATTTGAGCGTAGACCAAGTACTCCTGGCGTTCATGGACAAGCCAAGAAAAAACAAACTGAATATAGCATGCAATTACGCGAAAAACAAAAAGTAAAAAGAGCATATGGATTGCTTGAAAAACAATTTAGAAAATATTATGATATGGCCGAAAATATGAAAGGTATTGTCGGTGAAAATATGTTGTCACTTCTAGAAAGAAGACTAGACAATGTAGTATATCGTATGGGTATCGGCGCATCTCGTGCTGAAAGCCGTCAAATAGTAAATCATGGTCACATTACTGTAAATGGTAAGACAGTAAACATTCCATCTTACCTAGTAAAAGTAGACGATGTTATTGCTATTAAAGAAAGCAAGAAAAATCTTGAAATGTTTAAAGAACTTAAAAATGTTAAAGTTGTTATGCCAAAATGGTTGGAGTTTGACGCAGAAAAACTTACTGGTAAAATCAACGCTCTTCCACAAAGAGATGATATTGACCTAAACATCCGCGAACACTTGATCATAGAGTTGTACTCGAAATAATAATTAAAATAATAAGTGAGGTATTTTCATATGATGGAAATCGAAAAGCCAAAAATTACTTGTGAAGAATCCGATAATGGAATGTTTGCAAGATTTATTGTCGAGCCACTAGATAGAGGTTTTGGTATAACTATTGGAAACTGCCTTCGTAGAGCGCTTTTGTCAGCTCTTCCAGGCGCTGCCCCAGTAGGTATAAAACTTAATGGTGTCCAACACGAATTTAGCACTATGAAAGGTGTTGTTGAAGATGTTGTGGATATCGTTCTAAACATTAAAAATCTTGCTGTAAAGAGTTTTGATACTAGTAAAGACTTCCGCACAGTACTTAGAATCAATAAGTATGGCGCAGGCGAAGTTACTGCCGCTGATTTCGAGCCAAACGACTTGGTAGAAATCCTTAATCCAGAACTTCACATTGCTACCCTAAACGATGGTGCTAAGTTTGAGATGGAAGTATACATTGGCAGAGGCAGAGGATATGTTCCTGCTGACGCAAACAAAACAGAGGATATGCCTATTGGTTATATCTCTGTTGATAGTATCTTCACTCCTGTTAAAAAAGTAAACTACTTTGTAAACAACACTCGTGTTGGACAAAGTATTGACTATGACAAACTTACTATCGAGGTAGAAACAAATGGTACTTTGTCTGCCCGCGAAGTAATCAGCCTTTCGGGCAAACTTATACAAGATCACATCAATTTGTTTGTCGAACTTGTAGAAAATATGGCCGAAATGGATATCCTTGTAAGCAAGGAAGAGGACCAACAAACAAAAGTTTTGGAAATGACTATCGAAGATATGGACTTGTCAGTTAGATCGTTCAACTGCTTGAAGAGAGCAGGTATCTCTACTGTCGAAGACCTTACTAAGAAGTCTGAGAGCGAACTTGCTAAGGTGAAAAACCTAGGTAAGCGTTCGCTAGAAGAAGTACAAGAAAAACTTAACAGTTATGGTCTAAGTTTGAGAAACGATGAGGAATAAGAAGGAGACATTATGAAAGCATTAAACAAACCAACTGATGAAAGAATGGCGCTAATAAGAAGCCAAGCAACAAGTCTTCTTTGGAATGGTAAACTAGAAACTACTTATGCTCGTGCAAAGAATGTAAGAAGTTATGCAGAAAAAATCATTACTCTTGCTGTTAATACTTATACTGATAGTGTTAAGGTTGTAAAAACTTCTGTTGATGCTAAGGGAAACAAAGTAAGCAGAGAAGTAATCAATGATGGTCCAAAGAAATTGGCTGCTCGCCGTGCAATTATGGCAAAGCTTTATCCTGTTAAAGAGTTGAGAGCAGAGAAAGAGTCTAAGACTGATTTTGTAAAACGCACACAAGATATCAAAAATCCTTTGATTGAAAAATTGTTTAACGAAATCGCTCCAAAGTATGCTCAAAGAAAAGAAACTCTTGGCACAGGTGGTGGTTATACTCGTATAATCAAACTTGGCACACGCAATGGCGATAGTTCAGAGATGGCTATTATCGAATTAGTTTAGTATATAATATAAAAAAAGAGTGTAAAAGCACTCTTTTTTTTGTTTTTATATCAGTTTTGTATTTTTGATTTTTTTACTTTTTTGTACTTTGTTTATCATTTATACAATATAGGTCGATAGTTACAAAACAACCAAACAAATAAAAACTACAATATATTGTGGATATTACAGCCCATAATGTGTGGATTTTTCTCTGTATACTCTTTGAGTAGTCTGACTTCGGTGTAGGCATCATCATAGTCGTTTAGGATAGTGTAAGAAGTGAGCCTACTTATGCAATCTGTAATCGATGACATATCTTTGTGATTAAACATTAGACATAATGTGGATTCTTGCTTGTCCCATTTTGCTTTTAGATTTTCCAGTTCGGGCAAAAGTACTGTTATGTCGGATTGATTGTTATCATATTTTTCCATTAGTACGCCCACGCTTTCGTCTAAGTCACTTATGATCTTGTTTACAACAAATACTTCGGTAAATGCGAGTCCAAATAAGAGTATTGCGATAATGATAATTGGCAGTGCTTTTTTCACCATTCGCCCCCTTTTAGTCCACTTTCAAAGCTTATATATGATTTTTTATAAGGCTGAATGTACATTTTGCCGTTGTTGTCGATTGTAGCAAAAAGTATATCTCGTAGTGTTCCCGCATTGGCTTTCTCAAGCGAAGAGATAAGATCTTCGCTTTTTAGTTTACTTATGTTTAGATTTTCTTTAACAAACTTTCCCTTTGAAATGATAATAATAGGTAGGGCACTTTCGTCCTTTTTTATACCCATATCATTTGGTGTTAGTGGGGCATATAGTGACCGTGGAACAACTGTTAGAGTTCCATTTGTTTGCACAATGGCATATAGCACTTCTTCAAGATTAAAATAGTTGCACGCGCGCAAACTTTCCATAAGGTCGTTGAAGTTCATATTAAGCCTTTGTAATGCATTGAAATCGATGCCATCTGGATTGACTACTATAATTGGTTTCCCGTTCAAAAACTTTCGAAATCGCAGGCTTTTTCGGGCTATAAACGACAATAGATAGTGCAAACAGACTATCGTAAGCAGTGGAATTATGCCGTGTATAAGCGGAAGTGCAGTTTCCGCCATTGGAATGGTCGCAAGGTCAGCAATAACAAGCGTGACAACAAGTTCGAAAGGTTGCATTTCTCCTATTTGTCTTTTCCCCATCATGCGTATCAAAAAAAGTACTACGCTATAAATTATTATACTTCTAATTATTAATGTAAATGTCATACTAGATTATTGTCAAAAAAGGCTTGTTTATACAACAAGCCCTTTTTTTATGTGATTTTTCTTTTTAGTTTTTTGCTAATTTTTACTTTGCCCATAAACCCTTTTTTGACTAAATCAAAATATTCGATATTTATAAGTCCAAAAGCAAACATTAGTAGTGTAAAAATAACCACTGATATTATGCATATAAGCCCGATTGAAACAATACTTGGGAAAATCAAAACTAGCAAATTGTATAAAAAAGTGTTTAGATATTTCATAGGAAGAGCAAGGATCATAAGCGTGATTAGTTTTAATAAAATCGAGTTGTTTATGCCCGTAATGCGCTTTATTTTTATATAATTAAGCAAAAATACACAAAAAGAATTAATGCCAAGACTTATAAAAAGAGCGTTAATCCCAAGATATGCAGGCAAAACAAGTATTCCTAGTATTAACACAACGCTACTTATTGCATAGGAAAAGAATGTGTATTTTTCATATCCAAGCGAATTTAGAATTGATGAAGAAATCATCATAAGCCCATTTGGCACCATTATCCAAGCAAACATATTAAGTATTGTGCCTGCGGTCGAATTTCCAAAAATAAATGTGCAAATAGGGACACTAATGCTAGAAAAGATAGGCACTAGCAAGAATGTTGCAAAAAGTGTAAAAACAAAAGATGATTTGATTTGTGAGATAAGTTGACTATAATTGTTTTCGCTTTTAAGTGTGTTGAGTTTTGGGATAAGCGCCATAGAAAGCGATCCTATAATTGTAGACGGGATTGATATTAGTGGCAAGACCATTCCCATACTGATGCCAAGCATTGTTAGAGCTTGTTCGCTCGAATATCCACCTTTTATAAGCATAAGTGGAAGTATAATTGACACAAATGGATTAATTAGACTTCCTACTGTTCTGATAGTGGTGAGCGGGGCAGACGAATTGAATAGGGTTTTGAAAGTATTAGGGTAGGGTTTTATCTTGCCTTTTTCTTTTTTGAAGTAATATATTCCAAGAATAGTACTAAGTATACATGACACGCTCACAACAATGCCAGGCACCCAAACATAGCCATTTTTCATCACTTTGAATAGTACTATGCAAAGTATGATTTTGAAGATTTGCTCTACAAATTCGACCATACTTACTTGATAATATTTTTCCTTGCCCCATAAATATCCTCTAATCGAAGTGTAGACAGCGGTTGAGATAAGATATGGCAAAAGGCTAATGAGCATAATATAACTATCTTTGCTTGTAAAAATAAGTTCGAATAAACTAGGGAAAAGCAATGTGACAAGTATAACAAACAGAGTAACAACAAGTGAAATAATAAGTCCAGAAAAAACCATTCCATACGAATGGTCGTACTTTTTTTGTACATCATTTGAGGCTACTTGTTTTGAAATGACGAGCGGGATTCCACTGCAAATTAGAGTAGTGAAAACACATGCAATTGACAAGGCTACTGTGTACGAGCCTAGAAGTGTTGTGCTTATATTTCGTGAAAGAACTATGCGATATAAAAATCCCAAAACCCTTCCCAGAACGCTAAAAATTGACAATAATGCAACCGATTTTACTAATGATTTAATAATATCACCTCATTTTATATATTGTATTTGTGACATTAATATAATATTAGTGTACTTACAAAATAATAATAAAATTTTAGCGAGCATCATATATAATATAAAGGTGAAAATATGAAAGAAATAAAATTATTAGACACAACATTTGATACTTTTGATTTTGTCAAATTGCAAAACTATGAAATTGTAGAAGAAGGAAGTGATGACATATATGTCATTCAAAACTATCCACAAAGATATTTGTATAGCATTGACAAAAACTTTGACAAGCAAAAATTGGAATATATGGGTTACAATATTATAAAAGGCGACCCGCTAAAAGATGGAGTAGTGTTAATAGAAAAAAACTTTACAGTTTTTCATACTGTAAAGCCTTGTGAGACCCTTGATATAATCGCACATAAGTACAACACAACAATAAGTGCTTTAATGCAAGAAAACCATATAAAATCAAAAGTTTTTATTGGTCAGATATTGAAAATAAAATAATAATAGGTCAGATATAAAATAAAAACAGAAAAAGAAAATATTATATTATATTAAGTAAAAATAATACTAGAATAATCAACCTATTATAATAATCGCACAAATAAAAAAGAGATGCTATTGCATCTCTTTTTCTTACTTATTGTCGTCTGTTTTGTTTTCAGTTGTAGTATTTTCTACATCTGTTTTGTTTTCAGTTAAGTTGACATCTTCGGTGTCTGTTTCTTTAACTTCTTTTTCAGTCGACTTTGTAGTTTTTTTAGAAGCGTGTTTTTCTTCTTTCTCTTTTTTGATTTGGGCTTTGTACTCAGCTTTTGCGCGTTTAGCTTCCAATTTTGCTTGTTTGTATTCTTCCCAAATTTGTGCTTCTTGTCTTGCTATTTCTTCAATCTCAGCATCAACTCTTGCTATCTCTTCTTTCAACTTCTCTTGTTTTGCAAGATATTGTGCTAGTCTTGCATCGCGTCTTGCATGAAGTTCTTTAAGAGCGGTTTCTTTGCTGTTGATGATGCGTTGTTGTTTTTGCTCTTGAAGTTCAAGCTTTCTTATATATGCGTTAAACTCGGCTTCTGCCTTTTCAGTGTATGCATTTTTGTCTTTTGCAAGTTTTTCGTTTCTCTCGTGAAGTAGGCTTTCTTTCTCAGCAGTAATTGCTTGTTTCTTTTCGATATATTCGCGTTGTTGTTCGGCAATTTTGCTAAGTGTAGCTTTTTCTTGTTCGGCTACGGCTTGTTGGTATTCTTCGATTTCGCGGTCTATTGCAAGGATTTGGTCGTTAAGTTCGGCGATAATTTGTTGTCTTAATGCAATGCGTTCGCGTCTGTCCATATCTTTTTCAAGAGTCTTTCTGCGGTCATAAGTTGTTTTAACTTTTGTGTGACCTTTCCAGTTTACTTTTCTTATAAGAGTGCCTATAAGTGCAATAAATATCGCTAGGGCAGTGATTAGACCAGGTACGATTGCCCAGTTGAAATCACCAGTGTGTTTTGAGTCTTTATCTTTATCTTCATTCTCAGTGTCATTATTGTCTTCGGCTGCTTTTTCTATTGTCACAACCTTAACAGTATCTAAGTTTGCTTTCTCTTTTACTAAACTATTGAAAGCATCTTCGTCGGTTACATCAAGTTTTGTAAATTTAACATAGTCTACAAGTAATGCACCCGAACTTAATGTTTCACTGTCACCAAGACCTAAAATGATGTTTGCATTTGTGTCTTGTTTTGCATTAATGTAGAAAGTGTAAAGTGTCCATACATTTTTAACATCGTCTACTTTTGTATTCAACTTAGTAAATGCAGAGTCAAGGTTGTCGCCACTTACTGCGAAGTAAGCGCCACCATCTATATCAAGTGTGCGTACAAGTGCTTCGATAGTGTAGTAGTTTCCACTAGACAATGAGTATGGTCTTTCTGTGATAACATTGTAGTAGCATGGGCTGTCGCTATCAACTACCATAGCAAATCTACTCGAAGTGCTAGGGGAGGTTACGCCATAATAACCACGACTAAGGTCTACAATGCCTGATTTTGCGCTACTCGAACTTTGATTTACTTCAAACATATTAAGACTACCAAATGTGTCAGTAGTTTCTACTGTGTTTTCCCAGTCGATAGTGCTAAGGTCAACTTTGTATTTGTTTGCGCAAGTGCTAGATTCGTATGCGTCCGAAGTGCTGTCTTCAAGTTTGATTTTGTCGACAAATGCAAAACCCGCTTTGTTTTGGCTAAGTTCTACTTTAATATCTTCGCTATTTGCTCCGGTAGTAAGGTAGATTTCGATTAAGTTCCAACCATTTAGAGTAAGGTCGGTTTTGTTGAAGATGTAGTAGTTGTCTGAATAAACTTTAATTCCAAAGCCACCGCTTTTAGCGTGTGCATAAAGTGAAAGTTTGTAGGTAGTGTTTGCGCTTGTAGTAACTGCGCTCTCAGTAGCAAAACTTGCTTTGTTTGTCGAATTGTTTCCGATCATAAGCACATTGTTGCTGGTTTCTTCGTCTACAAGTGGGTCTACAAAACCAGGATTTTGTGCGATTGCTCCGCCCTTAATTGCATAACGAGTTTTGTTTGCATCGAAGTGTGATTTTGCAGTATTGATTACGCCACCGATGCTATAATCGCTATCAAGAGTAGCGGTCCAACTCTTTGGTGCTAGTGGATACTCAATTTGATTGTTTGCATTAATTGTCGAGTCAAACTCGTAGTTGGCAAACTTGTAAAGAGTGTTGTCTTTTGTAAGTGAAAATTCGGAGTTGTTTGATTTTGACTTGTTTGTGTCGTAATTTTCTCCGCTAATTTCTTGCATACTAATGTCGTCAAAGAATACAAAACCTTTTTCTTCACTAGTAAGTTTTAGGTTTAGAGTGACATCGTTGTCGTTGTAAGCATTGCCATAGATGTAGAAGGAGTATCTTATCCAGTTGTTTGAAAGGTTGTTTTTGCTTGGAGTAGATGTGCCAACTGAAATCGAAACATCATCAATTTTCTCGTCTTCGTCATGCAAAACTATGCTAGGTGTGCCTTTGCTACCAACCGCATAAGCCCACACGCTAAGGCGATAAAAACCATGTTGTTTGATAGTGATAGGTTGGCTCTTTACACTAACTTCACCTTTGTCTGCTAGGTGCATAAACAAAATGTGTGAGTTTTCGTTTGACGAGTTGTTTGTGCGAGGATTTACATCAGTAAGTTTTGTAGCGTTTGCTTCACTGCTTCCTACAAATGTGTTTCCGTTTACGCAAGCAACAGTCGAAATTGTGCTGTCGCTTTCAGTTAAAGTCCAACCTTCTGTGTAGTTTTCTTCGAATGAATAGTTTGTCACAGGGGCATAACTTGTTTCTTCTCTAAGTGATTTGATAGTAGTATAATCGTTTTCGCCATTTTTGATAAGGTTTAGATATTGTGCGCGGTCGATTTCCACGATTTGTGCCGAGTTAAACAAAACAGCACCAATTGCCATATTACTGATGTTGCGACCACCAAGATATAGTTGAAGCGCAGAAGTAGGTGAGTCAAACTCGTTTGTAGCAAGATACATAGTGTATTCGGTGAAATTGTTTTTAGTGTCGATCATCTCAAACGAATCGATAACTTCTTCGGTGTCTTCGCTCTTGTCTACAAGATAAATACTTGCCTTGCTTTCCCAGTCGCTATAACTTGTGTTTTCGTCAGGATTGTCACGAGTGATTGTCATAACAGTTACTCTGACTTCATAGTACGAGTCGGCGTTTAGGGTAAACGAGTTGCTTTGATATCCTGCACGACCTTGGTTTTTAGGGGAGTTGATAAGCAAACTGCGATAGATGCCTTTTGTGTCACTGGCTTCGTTTGTAGGGGCTTCTTCACCGGCAGGAATGCCAGGGTTTTCGAGCATCTTAAACTTTTCAAGATATGACTCGTCCTCAGTGCTGTTTGCCTTATAAGCAGAGAACACACCCGAAACTATATCCTTGTCGCTCGAATTTGTAGTAATCTTGCTCCAAGAAGAAGGACTTGGGGGAGTCGAACTGCTAGAAGTGTTTTTAAAATTGTAGTTTTCGACAAGTCCACTGCTAGCATCGTAAGCATATGCGCTATGTCGAGTTAGGGTAAGACCTGTAAAACTTGCAAGTGCCAAGCCAAATGCTATGACGCCCGCAACTATTTTCTTTTTAAAACTTTTTGCTGTTGATTTTTTAGACATTGTAGCCCACCTTTTTCGTAATTTTCACTTAAAAAGTATACACCATTTTTTGTTTTCTTACAACTATTATTGACTACATTAGTATAATAAACTTACTTTATTATATTAATATAAAACATTAGTAAAATGCGGTTTTAATATTATTTACTACATTTTGCAAAATAATAATCGACAATGTTTTAAAAGCGTCAAATTTTGGAACAATCAAATATGAAAAAGATACGAAAAATAAACTACTCAAATATGGAAGGTTTTGAAATCAACACTTTTCCCAGTGAAAACACTAAAAAAATAAGCCTAATCTGGCTAATAGTAGCGGGGCTTGTTATTGGTTGGGTCAATGGTTTTTGGGGTGGTGGTGGCGGAATGATATGTGTTCCAGTGCTCATAAGTCTACTAAAACTTCCCGAAAAAAGTGCTCATGCCACAACTTTGCTTATTATGCTTCCACTCTCAATTTGTTCTTTCACTATCTACTTAATGAAAGGCTCTGTCGATGTGAAAATGTCCATAATTGTAGGAACAGGATTTGTGGTTGGTGGAGTGCTAGGTGCAATACTACTCAAAAACATAAATAATGTCGTATTAAGGCTGTTTTTTGCAGGTGTAATCATTGCGGGAGGAGTGAAGATGTTGTTATGAAAATAGTGTGGTATATTGTTGCGGGTTTGCTTAGTGGCGTAATCGGCGGAATGGGTATGGGCGGTGGCACACTTCTGATCCCAATACTGACCATTTTTTTAAATGTCGAACAACTTAAAGCCCAAGGAACAAACCTTATAGTTTTTGTTCCGATGTCGGTTGTGGCGCTCATTATACACTGCAAAAACAAACTCGTCAATTTTAAAATAGGTATCCCTATAATAATAAGTGGCATTGTCACATCAATACTTGGCTCGCTTGTAGCACTAAATGTATCAAATAAAAGTCTAAAAAAGTATTTTGGCGTATTTTTGCTTGCGATAGGCGTGTGGCAGTTTGTCGAAACTCTCATTAGTATGAAAAAACAAAAACCACCAAAACCAAAATTTAAGATAGTTACACTTTTCAAATATAAGTAAATTTGTTTTTCAAAAACGCGTTTTTGTGATATTATAGTTTTATAGGAGAGTAGACTATGGTAAATCAAAAACAATGTATAGGTTGTGGTACCTGTGTAGGTATCTGCCCAGTTGGTGCTATAAAAATGGACAAAAACGGAAAAGCTGTTATTGACAAAGACATATGTATCAAATGTCACGCTTGCGAAATGTCATGTCCAGTAGGCGCAATTAAAATAGGCTAAAAATCGCTTTAATGAGCGATTTTTTTTGTTTTGCATAGTACTTTTGCATAGCATAACAAATCAAAAAAATATGTCAAAGATAAAAAGAAAAGTGTGTACATTTGTGTATTAATGTGGTATAATTTCAGTAACATGGGAGAGGTGCGTTTTGCCCCATAGTTTAAAGGAGAAGTACATTGGAAAAAATTGCTATTTTAAAATTAAACCCAC
This sequence comes from uncultured Clostridia bacterium, assembly GCA_937925475.1. Taxonomy (GTDB): domain Bacteria; phylum Bacillota; class Clostridia; order Christensenellales; family UBA1242; genus UBA11490. The sequence continues at coordinate 17,655 of CALEWH010000019.1, read as the reverse complement.
AAAATATAGAAATGAATTTTGTAGATGTAATTCGAAACAAATCTTTTGTAGTGTATCGCCAAGTTGTGATGCCTGTAAACCTTATGAAAGATTTTTATAATGACAATTTTATCAAACCAGCAATCATTAAAGATGTCAAAAATGTTTTGTCTGTGTACAAGAAAATGATTGACGCAGAGGGCATAACAGAAACACATTGTTATGCTGGCGCGTTTTTGGAAGATGCTAAAAACAACAATGGTTTTCTAAACGAGATATTTGCTGTTACTGGATTGCAATTCAACATTTTGTCTTGCGAAGACGAAATAAATTATATATACACAGCAGTGATCAATACTTTTAGCAAACCTAAGGGACTTATTATCAATATTTCAAACTTTAACACTATGTTTTTGCTATACAACCGCAGAAATATTTTAAACACTAAGGTTTTGCCATATGGCTATCAAAATTGCTATGAAAAATGTTTGTCGCTAAAATCGGAAAATCCGCTTGATCAAGTGTCAGATATGTTTTACGAAGTTATCAAAGGCGATGAATGGATTTTAAATTTGCCCGAAGATTATGAGATTATCGGCTGTGGAAATATGTTTGAAAATCTGGGCGTTATTTCAAGAAAATCGCGCAAATATCCAGTTGATATTGCTCACAACTATGTGCTTGATAAAGAAAACTTTAACAAAGTTTATGGTGTTTTGAAAGCGCAAGATGTCACAAAAACCACCAAAGTTAAGGGCGTGAGTATGGAAGATAGCCGTTATCTTCAATCGGCTTTTGCAATTATGAATGCGATTTTCTCACACTGCAATGTGAAAAACTACACAATAAGCAAAACTGGCTTTGTAGAGGGCGTTTTGTTTAACAATGTTATTCCATTGACACAAGAAAAACCGATCAGTGATTCACTTGGATATAGTTTGCAAGTGCTTAACGAGTACTTTGATAAAAAACCAAACAATACACCACATGTGTATGATATTGCTATGATTTTGTTTAAACAACTAAAAGTTTTGCACAAACTTGGCAGATCATACATAAAAGTGCTTCGAATAGCAAGCTATATGTGCAATTCGGGTTATCGTATCAATGCCTACAACAATGAAAAAATTTGTTTCAACAACACTTTGGAAAGTGACATCTATGGTGTAACTCATGGCGAAATTGTGCTTGCTGGATTTGTTTCAATGTTGACAAATGCTGACAATTTCAATTTGTCAGACTGGGTAAGATACAAAGACCTTGTGAAAGAAGATGAAATGGTTGTGGCTAAGAAGTTGGCTGTAATCTTAAAAATCGCTGAGTCTCTTGATATTACTCATTTTGGAAATGTGGTCGATATCAATTGTGATATTTTGGGCGATAGTGTTATTATGAAAACTGTTGTAAATGAGCCTTGCGATTTGGAAATCAAATATGCAATGCTAAGTGCAAATGAGTTTAAAAAAGCGTTTAACAAAAATCTAGAAATTTTATAATTTTCGTGGAGGGAAAATGACTTACAATTATGCTATTGTGTTTTCTCACGAAATAACTGTGTACAAAGTAGGTTCTGGCAAAATTTTGCAAGAACCTTCTATTGTTGCTGTGCAAAAAGTGGGCAGTAAAAACAAAGTTTTGGCTTTTGGAGAGAAAGCCGAAGCAATGGAAAATAAAAATTTGCAAGATGTTCAAGTAGTAAGACCTTTCAGAGACGGTATTATTGTAAATCGTGAATATGCCGAATATTTGATGAAGGCCATTGTTGACAAACTAGAAATTAAAAACTTTATAAATAAAAATGTTATAATTTTGCTATCATCGAGTTTGACTGCGCAAGAGAAAAACGAATATTTGAGTCTTATGTATAGTGTAAAATTCAATAATGTCGAAATTTTGCCATCGGTGATTTCGGCTCTTGCACAAATGGAGTGCCTTGACTCAAATGCTATGCATATGGTAATTAATATGGAAGATGTAGTGGATATAGCAATTGTGTCTAATGGACATATAGTTCAAGCATGCACACTTGATATCGGCATTGATTTATTAAACCAAGGGATACATGACTATTTGTATACATCTTACAATACTGATATTTCACAAAAAATCTGTGATGAAATGAGAGTTAGACTTCAAACATTGCTTCCAAATGACATTTCCGAATATAAGGTTGTTGGAAACGATATAGAAACTTCGCTCAACAATACACTCACAATCGAGTCACAAGAAGTAAGACCATTATTCTTGGATTTCTTTAATAAAATATGTAGCGGAATAATTAGTATCCTTAGAGTGTGCAATAGCGAAATTGTGACAGACATAAAAAAATATGGAATATACTTGTGTGGAAGTTTAGCTGGGATCACTGGAAGTGAAAAGTACATAAAGGGCAGAGTAGACATTCCAGTATACAAAGCGGTCGATCCAGAAGACTGTGTGAATGAAGGTATAAAGATATTGTTGAATGACCCGACTTTACTTGGTCGACTTTTGCAAAACAATAAATAATTTGTAGAAACCTGAGTCTATTTGACACATTATGCAGGTGTATTTGAAAAAATGAGAAAGCAAAATAAAACTTGCTTTCTTTTTTTGTTGTACTTAGTTAAAATATCACTAAGGTGATATTATGGGAAGAATAATAGTTTTTACTAGTGGAAAAGGCGGTGTTGGTAAAACCACTGTCTGCGCCAATCTTGGCTATGCACTTGCGATTATGGGCAAAAGAGTTTTGATGATGGACGGTGATTTTGGACTAAACAACCTTGATGTGATTATGGGTGTTGAAAACAAATGTGTGTATGATATTGTAGATGTGATTCATGATCATTGTCGACCAAGGCAAGCACTAATACAGGATTTTTTTCAAGAAAACCTATACATATTGCCAAGCAACCACACTTTTTTGGCAGAAAACCTAGATTATGGTAAAATAAGGTCGATAATTAGCGAATTTGCAAAAACCTTTGATTTTGTGCTTTTAGACTGCCCAGCGGGTATTGAAGAGAGTTTTTATAGGGTTGTGAGTTGTGCTGATGAAGCCGTTGTTGTGACCACTCCGCACTTGTCTGCATTGCGAGATGGAGATAAAGTGATTAGTATATTAAATTCGCTTGGGCTTAATCCAAAACTTATCCTTAATAGAGTAAGGGGTGATATGCAGTTGGATGGTGAAATGCTTGATGTAAAAACTATCTCGGAGTATCTAAATATAAGTGTACTCGGCGTGCTACCTGATGATGATTGTGTAGTAAAACAATTAAATATTAGTGGTGTTTTGCCAAGCAATAGTGATATTTACAAGGCTTTCAATATTGTTGCTGACAACATAATTAACGATAAAAACAATACTTTTGATTGTACAAAAAAATATAAAGGATTACTTGGCAATATTAAAAAATCATTAAGGAAGGTGTTGTGATGGAAAATGGTCTAATTAGTACAAGATTGAAAGATATGCTTGCGTCTGATAAAAAATCGAGCCCAGTAAAACTTGAAAGCATAGTAAAAAGTGAAATAGTATATCTACTTAAAAATTATATGGAAATTGAAGCAAATAATGTTGAGTTTAGTATTAGTCTAAACGAAGACAATAAGTATGTAATTGTATTAAATGCAAGAGTGGATAGGCTAAAACAACTCAATTTTATAGTATAAATTTGAGCTTCAGCTCATACATATTTGTAAGGTGAAATTATGAAAAAACTTCAAATTGTAAATATGTATCAAAATAATATAGTGTTAAAAGTGCAAAAAAACAAATTGAAACACAAAACTATCGTGTGGTCAATAGTGTTTTGTGCACTTATTTTTTCGTGTAGTTATTATAAAATTGTAGGTGGAATGTCAGCTGATAATTGGTATGATAGTGTGCAAAGTGTATACAATCCTACGAGTAGATTATATAGCGATGAAGGCAATGTGATTTTTACTAGCAATGAAAATATTCTTGCACATTCGGGTAGTTTTGATCTTCCAATAGTGAGTGGAGATATAAAAACTTCAAATGGTCAAATCCTAGTGACTCCAAGTGAGAGCATACTTGTAGTTACACCTTGTCCAGGTCTAATTGAAGAAGTAGGTAAAACAAATGATGGGAAAAAATATATTAAAATAAAGCACACTACTAAGATATATTCGGTCATTGAAAATGTAGAAACTATTGCTGTAAACAAGGGTGATATAGTTAAGCGTGGAGACAAGATTGCGACTGCATCTGAGGGCAAAACCATAACAATTAGTATTTATAAAAATAAGAAAATGCTTAATGATTTGAGAATTGAAAACAATAAAATAGTATGGGGATAAAAATAAAGTTTAGTCCGCTTTTTATAATTTTTACATTTTTTCTTGTGTTTTTTGGTTATTTTTCACTTTATTGTTCATATATCACGATTTTGCTGATTCACGAGTTTTCACACTACTTTATGGCAAAAAGTAAAGGCTATTTGGCACAAAGTATATATATAATGCCATATGGTCTAAAAATGTCTGATGAAAATGTGTATGAAAAAAATGATGAAATTGTAATAGCAATGATAGGACCAACTGTAAATATAGTACTTGCGCTAATCGGTGTTACACTTTGGTGGTACAGCCCCAATTTGTATTTTTATCTATATGATTTTGTGTTTTCAAACTTTGTCTTAGGTGCGTACAACTTAGTGCCAATATATCCACTTGACGGTGGACGAGTAGTCCTGGCTTTATTTGATAAAAAACATAAAAAAACAGTTTTGCTTGTTATGAAAATTGTTGCGATTGTATTTGCCTTGCTATTTTTCGTGTTGTTTTTGATAAGCTTTCGTACTTCAAAAAATATATCTTTTTTGATGATGTGTTTGTTTTTGCTGTCGACGGTTTTTGATAGAAATAAAAAACAAGTAAATTCGGTTGTTGATTTTAAAAATAGATTCAACATTGAAGTAAAAACTGTACTTGTCAATAAAAGAGCAAGTCTATCTGATATGATAAAGATAATGAAAGGGAATTTTTATTACAATTTTATTGTTGTTGATGATGACTATAAAGTGATAAAAAAGGTCAGTCAAAATGACTTGATCGAATATATGACAAATAGGTGACTATTTGTCTTTTTTGTTTAATTTGTTTAATTCTTATCTTTTTTGTGTTATGATTATTGTATGGGAAAAAGGATTGTAAACATCAGACCGTTGTTTTTGATATGGCTTGCAATGATGCTTGGCATATTGACTTTTTACACTCTTTCAAATGTTGTAAATTTAAGTAAGTCATATGTGTCGTTTGCGTTACTTGTTATTGTTGATTTGGTGGTTGTTGTTTTTGCGATCCTTAGTTTTATTAAAAGAGACAAATTTACTAGACTTAATAATCACCGCTGGCTACTACTTGGCATGGTGATATTTATGATAATCCCTGTGCTAATTTGTGTGATAAAACAAAATGGTTTTAGTAAATATAAAGTTTTGTCAGGTGAGTATGAAATAACAGGTAGAGTAGAATCGTGCAATTTGACAAACGAAAATGCCACCATAAAACTAGGTGAATGTGTCGTAGGTGAGGCCAAGGTTGACACTATCACGCTTTATGTTGCAAATATTACTCACTCGGTCGATGTGGGCAGTCTTATATCAGCAAGGTGTGAGATCCGCACAACAAGACTTTTTACAGACGAAAACAATATAGGCAAGTACAACAAACATAAAGTGTATAGTGGCTATTGTATAAGCGATAATTTTTATGTTGTAGGCAATGATGCGTTGAGTATCACTGAAAAAGTTAGAGAAGGTGTGAAAGACACACTGCACAAAAATCTAAACAAGGACAATGCTGATGTGGCATATGCGATGTTGTTTGGCGATAAGTCGGCGATGAGTTATGAGGTCTACGAGGCGTTCTCTTTTGCTGGAATTTCGCATATGCTTGCTGTGTCGGGACTTCATATCGGATTTTTGGTGGGATTTATGACATTTATTTTGTCGCTATTTCATACGAGTGACCGAACAAACCTTATCGTTATTTCTGTCGTGCTTGTGTTTTATTGTACACTATGTGATTTTACCGCTAGCGTCGTCAGAGCGACAGTTATGGCGATTGTGCTTATGTGCGGAAATATGCTTGGCACCCAACACGACAATTTGTCGTCGCTCTCACTTGCGGGCATTGTGATTTTGATTTTCAATCCACTAAATCTCTTTGATTATGGATTCCAGCTATCCTTTTTATGTGTTCTGGCAATGATTACTCTAAACAAATACATAGCCGATGCGCTGATGAAAATAAAATTTCCGCGAGTTATCGCATCTGCACTTGCTATTTCGATTTCTGTCAACATAGCAATCGCGCCTTTGACAGCGATCCTTTTTGGCACGATAAACATAATCGGCATATTTACAAATATTCTGCTTATTCCAATATTTAGTATTGCATTTCCTTTGATGTTTTACTCGTCAATGATTTCGGCTCTTATATACGCTTTTGGATTTTTGTTGGCTGTGCCCAATGTACTATTGCACCTTATCCGAATGATTTGTAACCTTGTAAAAGGCACAGTGGGTGCGATAAGTGTGTTTAAGATTTCTTATGTGGTCGTAATATTGATGATTGCATTTTTGCTCATATTAAAATATTTGATGATAAGTCCAAAGAGAAAAGCGATATGTCTAAGTACCGTAGCGGGAATGATGATTGTGGTTACGATTTTTGGAGTTTTGCCGAAAACCTACAAATCAGACTCGCTCATCACTTGGAATCAGTACAGCACAAATTGTAGCATAATAACAACAAAATCCAACAAAAAGATTTTGTTTGACTATGACGAATACAACATGAAAAATTACTTGCGCAAATATAAAATCAATAAAATAGATTCGTGGATTTTGCCGTCGTTTACACTTACAAAAATCGGTGATACGCTTGAAATTGTGAAAAAGTATAAAATTGACAATTTGTTTGTGGTGGCTAGACCTGAGTTTAACGACTATGCACTAGACAAACTAACAAATAAGTGTAAAGTATATTATGTGGGTGAAGATAGTGTGTCGACAGCCGATATCGAGATAAAGATGTTTTCGACTGAAAGTAGGGTTTATGCTGTGTGGATAAACACGACTAAGTCAGTCTTGTTTGATATGGGAATGACGCAAACTCAAATGTCGTCGCTCGAACCCAAACTTGTAGACAATATAAATTATTGCATAACCCAAAACCGCAAATACGATGCAAGTGCCGACCTTGATAATATAAGAGATGTGTATTGCACAAAAGATGTTTTGGATAAAAAAGGTGTAAAAAGTATAGCGGGAAACACGAGTCTTGTGATACAATACTAAAAGGAGAGAAAAATGAAGTTTGTCGACCTTAAAAAAGAACTAAAAACCAAAATACTACCCGCATATTTGCTTAAAGGTGGCGATGACTTTGTGCTAAACAAGGCCTACTCGCTAATTTGTGATGCGTGCGCTTTGCAAATGCCCGAACTAAACAAAAACGAATATAAGGGCGAGATAATTGATATTGAAGATGTAGTAAAATCGCTAAATACAATGCCGGTTTTTTGTGATAAAAAAGTTGTGTATGTCGACCTTGACGGCAAAAACGCAAATGATGTAAAAAAACTTTCTGCCCTAAACGACTATTTTGTGTCACCCAATCCTACAAGCGTGCTTGTAGTGCGTGCAATGAGCGTCCCTTCGTTTTTCAACGCGTGTGCGAAAAACTTTGAAACTGTCGATTGTGATAGACTGGACGCAAGTATTGTAAAGAGTTTTTTTGTAAAAGAACTTTCAAAATACAATAAAACCATATCAGTAGACGGATTTAATTTGTTGTTTAGTTATTGCAATGGTGACATGAGCAAACTTACAAATGAGCTTACAAAACTTGTGAGTTTTGTAGGGGATAGGGAGATTGTAGAGAAGAGTGATGTCGAAACAATCTCAACAAAAACAATGGAATTCCAGATTTTTGAACTAACTGAAAATCTGGCAAAGAAAAATGCTGTTAAGGTGTACGAGATTTTAAGTACATTAAAGGTGCGAAAAGATGAGTTTAGGGGACTCCTTGGACTTATATACAATCACTTTCGCCGATTGTTTTATGTGTCTATCACCAAAGGCACTCGTGACGAACTTGCAAGTATGCTGGGAGTAGCGCCATTTGCTGTTACGAAAGCGACAGAACAAGCAAAACTATTAAGCAAAAAACAACTCAAAGACATAATAGACGAATGTATGCGCCTTGACTATGATATGAAACTGAGCAAAATAACTGTCGAAAACGCTGTCGAATATCTTGTACTCAAAATACTAAATTATTAATTCTCTTAAAGTCAAAAATAAAAAAACACCCTTGTGGGTGTTTTTGTTTTAATTGTTATAGTGTCAATTGTAGACTAGATGATTATTATATTATAACATTCGACTTGTATTGAAACATAACTAATTGTGTTGACATTTTTAGTCATTATTTTATTGCTTAGTTTGTTGTGTTAAGTGATGTCTTGTGTTTATAGCATAACAATATTTTATTAGTGTGATTTTAAAAGTGAAATCCGTTTAGTTTGTCTTCTTTTCTTCTTTTTCCTTTTCTTTTTTTGCAAGAGCGGTTTCGCAATCTGCTACAAACTTCATAAAGTGGGTGACATCAGTAAACTTTCTATACACGCTTGCAAACCTTATGTAAGCAATCTCGTCCAAGTCATGAAGTTTTTCCATAACAAGTTCGCCGATTTTACTGCTCAAAACTTCTTGTTCGAGCGAATTGGAAAGTTGTTTTTCGATTTCGTCCACAACATTGTCAATTTGACTCATGCTTACAGGTCTTTTTTCGCACGACTTAATAATCCCGCGTTTGATTTTGTCTTTATCAAATGGTTGGCGACTGTTGTCGTTTTTGATGACAAGAATTGGTGTGGTTTCGATTGTCTCGTAAGTAGTAAATCTTCTTCCACAACCCAAACATTCGCGTCTTCGGCGTATCGAATTTGTTTCGTCTGCATTGCGACTGTCGATTACTTTACTTTCTATATTTCCACAATATATGCACTTCATTTGTGTACCTCACTACAAGATGTTGTAGTTATTATAACTAAATATCTTGCGTATGTAAAGTCAATTTTGGTTTGTGTCCCAATTATTGTCGAAGCGCTGGTTGCGGTCGGGATAACGGTTTTTATTTGGGGCATTGAGTGCATTGACGGGAGTGAGTTCGACAAGGATAATGTCTTTGCCTATTTTGCGAATCCGATTGTAGGGGATAAAGATGTCGTTGTTGGATTTGAGAAAAGAAAATAGTGATTTTTCCGCAGGTACAATAAAGCCAAGCACTCTTGCGCACGAACTATCAAAAACCATATCAATAATGTTTCCTAGCCTTTTTCCGTCGCAAGTATTGACGACTTCTTTTGACCTTAATTCGCAAAATGTGAGTTCCATACAAGTCCTCCGTTATTATTAGGTATGCAAATTTTTTCAAATAAATTACAAAAATCGACATTATTTTCATAATTTTATGCGCTGTATTGCACAACCTAAACAAAACGGAGGATGTTATGCCATTATCATTTTGTTTTGTAGGATTATTGAATATCTTTATTTTATTTTGGGCGGATATGCGCAAAACTCAAACCAAACTTTTGTTTTTAGCACTTGTGTCAGTCCAATTAGGTTATTTTATTCCACCAATCGAAACCAGCGGATTTACGCTAAATCTTGCCATTTTGCTAGGTGCAGTTTTTGGACTAGTGGGAGCGGGGATAACCATTAAACAAAACCAACTAATCAAAATAAGTTTGTATAGTCTTGTGGTGGCGATAGTGTATGTAAGTATAAATGCACTTAGCCATGATTACTTGTTGTTTTTCTCGCCATATTATCTTTTGGTTGCGCTTGCTTTGTGTGGGCTGGTCTTTTTGGATTTTTACAAAAAACTCTTTTTCTCAGTACTATGCTATGTACTATGCGAAAGTGGCACAATCCTTGTAATAAACGCGTCTTTTCAGTTTTATCCATTGTTTACGCCAGATACAATGGACTGTATGATTCCGCTAATGTACATCATACTTATCGAATGTGTGTTTTTAAAACTTATAGGTCGGAGAAAGAAAATTGAAAAAGCTATTTAGTATAATTGTCGCAGTGCTTATCGTGTTTGTTATGGCGTGCGGAATGACTACAAAAGACCACACTTTTGCACTGCAAAACACGATTGTGTACACAGTGATAGTCGATGGAAGAGTGCTAATGCAAAGACAAAATGTAGAGATCGGAGATGAAATTCTTACAAAAGATTTTCGCCTATATAGGGTGTACAAGATTGATGAGACAAGTCGTCTTGCATATGTGGAGTGGGTCAAAGATGTCGAAAAACCCGAAGTAGATATGGGTTTTTCTATCCGACCGATTAGCGAGAAAAAACCAGTTATAGCGTTATATATGACACACAACGATGAAAGTTATGTGCCTACTGACAAGACTGAATCTGTGTATGGTGCGGGTGGCATACATGATGTAGTCAAGGCGTTAAAGACCAATCTGGAAAACCAAGGCATAACCACATATGTGGACGAAACTTTGCACATTCCGCACGATTCGCTAGCATATAGCCGAAGCCAAAAAACTGCTAAAAAGATGATCGAACAGTACAATCCAGACTGTATATTTGATATCCATAGGGACGGGGCAAGTCGAAGTACATATGTGAAAAAGGTCGATGGAGTAGAAAGGTGCAAAGTGCGAATTGTTGTGGGCAAAGCAAGCCCCAATTTTGCCATCGCCGAACAACTTGCACTCTATCTATTGAGTGTGTCGGAAAAGGTGTGTGACTGGTTGTTTTTGGATATTTACTATGCAAGGGGACATTACAATCAAGGATTACACAACAAAGCGTTGCTCTTTGAAATGGGCAGTCATATGGTGGAAAAAACACTCGTGTTAAGTACTACGCAAAACCTTGCGAAAGTGCTTAATATAGCGTTTTTTAATACAACAATCGATGAGAAAAACGGGAACGCAACAATCTATGGCGATGCGGATTCGAGCAATACTTATGTGAGTGATTACTTTGACAAAATTTTGGAGAGTAAATCAAGTAACAATATTTTTGCTCCGATGCTTGTGATGATTGTTGTGGGCGGTCTTACTTATCTTGTTCTGTTTGTCGTTGGAAAAAGAACTTAGTTTGAATGGCGTTTGAATGGCGTTTTTTGGAAAAATTAACAAGGGTGAAAGACATTTCTCAATCAAGTATCTCAAAATTGATTGATTAAAATGTGTTAATATAATATACTAATCAAATAAGAGAGGTATATGTATGCAAAAACCCTTAGTAGCAGTTGTCGGACGACCTAATGTGGGAAAAAGCACTTTTTTCAATAGTGTAGTTGGTCGCCGAATTAGTATCGTAAAAGATATGCCGGGAGTTACACGCGACCGTATATATGGCGATGCCGAATGGTGCGGTTATTCGTTTTCGCTTGTGGACACTGGTGGCCTTGATGTAAAAGACAAATCAAACTTCCAAAAGAGTATCACTCGCCAAGCTGAGATAGCTGTCGAACTTGCCGATGTGGTTATACTTTTGGTAGATGGCAGAGAAGGGTTGGTCGGCGCCGATTATGATGCTGCAAACTTTTTGCGTAGATACAATGTTCCTGTCGTACTTGCGGTCAACAAACTTGACAACAATGAGATAGAAAAAACTCACGAGTTTTATGCACTTGGTCTTGGCGAGCCACTAGGGATTAGTGCCGAGCAAAACAAGGGGATAGGCGACTTGCTTGATGTGGTCGTAAGTAAGTTTAAAAACAAAGTTTCGCCAGACGAAGACGCAGACCGCTTGAAGATAGCACTTGTCGGAAAGCCAAATGCGGGCAAGAGCAGTATCGTCAACAAACTTTTAGGTGAAGAGCGAGTTATGGTTAGTGATGTTGCGGGGACTACTCGTGACGCAATAGATATGCCATTTACATATAATGGAAAAGATTATACACTTATTGACACAGCGGGCATAAGACGCAAACGCTCTATTGAAAACGAGAGCGTCGAGTTGTATAGTGTTTTGCGAGCATTTGAAGCCATAAGACGCAGTGATGTGTGTGTGCTTGTAATTGACGCAAAGCAAGGCATTTCCGAGCAAGATGTGCGCATAGCAGGTTTTATACACGAGCAAGGCAAGCCAAGCGTAATTGTTATGAATAAGTGGGACCTTATCGAAAAAGACGAAAAAACAATGAACAAGTTTAACAAGCGCTTGCAAGAAGACTTAAAGTTTATGGATTACTTTGTGCCATTATATACATCGGCACTTACTGGTCAAAGACTTAACAAGATTATGGAACTTATTGATATGGTTTATGACCATAGCACAACACGAATTAAGACCAGCACCCTAAACGACATTTTGCAAAATGCTATTCTTACAAACGAACCACCTGCAAGAAAAGGCAAACGACTAAAAATCAAATATATTACACAAGCCGATATCACTCCACCAACATTTGTTTTGTTTGTTAATGATAAAGACCTTATGCACTTTTCATATGAGAGATATCTCGAAAACTGCATAAGAAATGCTGTCGATTTTACAGGTACACCTATAAAATTAGTTGTTAAAAATAAGGCGGACGACGATTAATATGACACTTATAGTTTTTAAATATATCGCGATAGTCCTTGTATCATATTTCTTAGGAAACTTTACTTTCGCTAGATATGTATCAAGTTCTCGCAAAAAAGATGTTTTGGCAAATGGCAGTGGCAATCCGGGCACTATGAATATGCTTAGAAATTATGGCTTTATTGCGGCTTTTATGACTTTGTTTATGGACGCTGCAAAGTGTATCGTGCCTTGCGTGGCTGCATACTGGGTTATGTGCCCCGCAGTTCATCCCCAACTTGCAAATCTTGCCATATTTGTAGCGGGTATCTCTTGCGTGCTAGGACACATTTACCCAGTTACATACAATTTTAAAGGCGGAAAAGGCGTTGCAAGCGGTTTTGGCTTTGCTATTGTCGCAAATTGGTGGTTGGCTCTTGCTAGTTTTGGCGTTTTTGTAATAGTTTTTGTCATTACTCGTATCGCCGCTATTAGTACTCTTACTGCCTGTGTTGCGTTCCTTATTGCAAACTCTGTTATATTACTTACAAAAGGATATTATGTCAGTGTAATCCTTCAATTATTGCTTTTGGCACTTTTACTTTTTGCACATAGGGCAAACCTAAAAAGGATTTTCTCAAAGAAAGAAAAGAAAATCGACTTGAAGGCCAGCGCTGAGAAAGACAAAGAATATATTAAGTCACTAAGCGACAAGAAAAAGGACAAGACCAAAACAGTGGTTGATGACAATCCACCAGAAATGAAGGAAACCGAAACCGAGATTGTAGAAGAAAAACCTACTGATGAAAGTAAATAAATAGTAAAAGAAAATGCGAAAGTGTTTTCTTTTTTTTATCATAATGAAAAGTTGTGCGACATATAATCTAGTAAATTCATTGGAGGATTGTATGACAAACTACGATATTTACAAGGATATTGCCAACCGTACAAATGGCGATATTTATGTAGGGGTAGTAGGGCCAGTGCGCACCGGAAAATCTACCTTTATTACAAAAATGTTAAAAACTTTGGTTTTGCCAAATATTTTAGATAAAAATGCAAAAGAGCGAACCATTGACGAAATGCCACAAAGTGGAGATGGCAAGAGTATAATGACCACCCAACCAAAGTTTATTCCAAACGAGAGCGTTGCGGTGCGACTTGAAAACGACATAACTTTTAAAGTGCGTCTAATAGATTGTGTGGGTTATCTTGTTGACGGTGCGATAGGTCACATCGAAAACGAAAAGCCACGACTAGTAAAAACGCCTTGGAGTAGTGAAGATATGCCGTTTGAAGAGGCGGCCGAACTTGGCACAAACAAGGTTATTACCAATCACTCGACCTTAGGGATTATGGTCACAACTGATGGCTCAATCACCGACATTCCGCGCGAAAATTATGTGCGTAGCGAAGAGCGAGTCATAAACGAGTTAAAGGTCTGTAAAAAGCCATTTGTTGTACTTTTGAATAGTACTCATCCAGAGAGCCCAGAGACTGTCAATCTAGCAAAAGGATTGAGCGAAAAATATAGTGTAGGTGTGCTTCCACTAAACATCGAAAAACTAAGCGAAGATGACATCAACAACATCTTTGCAAAACTGCTAAGTGAGTTTCCTATCACAAATGTTTGTGTCAAACTTCCTGACTGGATGCGAGTTTTGCCGTTTGACCATCCGCTAATCCAAGTTGTGTACAACAGCGTAAACACAGCGCTTGAAGGGCTAGAAAAGATAGGCGACATTATGGACGACTTTGTTGCTATGCCAGAAAATGATGACTTTGAAGCAATCACTGCCAAAACAGTTTTGATGGTCGAAGGTAAGGTTGTGTTTGATGTTACAGCAAAACCGGGGCTATTCTATCGTGTACTATCTGAGCAATGCGGTTGTGACATCACAGACGAGTATCACTTGGTGTCATATGTCAAACAGTTGACTGTCGCAAAACAACAATATGACCTTTTCAAAAATGCACTCGAACAAGTAAAAGCAACAGGTTATGGCGTGGTTTATCCGTCAAAAGCCGATATGAAAATGGAAGAGCCAACAGTCATAAAACAAGGCGGAAAATATGGCGTTCGATTGAAAGCGACCGCACCAAGTTATCACATTATGCAAGTTGACATTGACACAGAGTTGTCGCCGATAGTCGGCACCGAACAACAAAGCGAAGACTTGATAAAATATCTAAACAGCGAGTTTGAAGCAAATCCAACAGATATGTGGCAAGCGAAGATGTTTGGCAAGAGCCTAGACACACTTATCAGCGAAGGATTGCAATCAAAACTTATAAGTATGCCAGTCAATGCTCAAAACAAGATGCGCAAAACCTTGTCGCGTATTGTTAATGAAGGCAAAGGCGGAGTAATCTGCATTCTGCTTTAAGAATGAATAGGGTTGGATAAATTGATTGTATATAAAAAGACCAGTTATGCTGGTCTTTTTTAGTAAAAATAACATTGTAAGGTATTTTCAAATCCACTATTATGTGATATACTATTTGTATAGGGACAAAACACGGTTTGTGGAGGGGAAAATGAACATATCTGAGATTGTAATAAGTTTGAAAAAGATGGCAGATAGTGACGGAGTAGTGTCGCTAAAAAAAGACTCAAAAGAAAGATACTATCTATCAAAACTTGTGGGTGCAAATGACGGGTTAAAAATCGCCGAATGGGTAAAAGAAAACACAGGTCTTATGATGTATGTTAAGGGCAAAAATGACACCCAAATCATTTATCACCGCCTAAACAAACATGGTTTTATAAAAGAAATGACCATTGACGGAGTTAAGGTGAAAAGACTTTATGCCGCAGACCTTATCGCTCGCGAAACCGACAATAGTGTTTTGGCTGCGATAAAAGATAGTCTTAGAAAACAAATCAAAGAACAAGCGTCTCGTAGGCACTGTTCGGCTGGTGAGTATGTCGAAGAAAATATGCATATTGAGTATGTTCCTAAAAATAAGGTTGCACTTCGCAATTTTCACGATGTCAATGACTGGATTAATAAAAACATTAAAAACAACGATGCAGACTCACTAAGACGCGTTGATGGTTTTACAAATGTCAGAGATTGGCTAGGCAGAAACTGGGAGATTAAAAACCCAGAAATTGTATCGGCGTTTGTGGACTATGTGGTCGAAAACTTCAAACAATACACTGTGTCGGGCACTATTGATGTTGTGGACAAGCGCACAGTGCTTTACAATATGTTGGAGAAAATGTATCCAGATAAGTTGGTTGTTGACTTGAAAAAGTCCAATCCAAAACTTTATCACGCAATTTACTCATATCGTAGAGAAGTTCCGAAGGGACACTTGATGAGCATGAAAGATATGATTGAAAAGTACATCGGCAATGACGAATTTGTGTATGCATCGGGCATTCCAGTAAGAGTGACTAAGTATACTAGCGATTATATCATAGCAAGACTTGCAAAACTATATGGCAATGGCAATACAAAAGCCCCAGTAAAGACAAATATCAGAAAAGATGATAGAGTGTTGTATCAAGGGATAAGGACTTTTTGTAAGGGAAACGAAATAACAATCGAAGACTTTATGGCGGGTCTAGGTTATGAGCAATACAATAAATTAAACAAAAATAAGGTTGTGAAAAAACCTACTAATAAAGTTAGAGTTCCTAAGGGCTCAAAATGTTTGTATGTAAAGAGTGTTGAAAAAATAAGCGGGAAGGCATTTTAGTGAAAATATTAGTAATAAGCGATAGCCACGGCAAGAAAGAAAGAGTAGAGGAGGTTTTGAAAAGAGAAACATACGACTACTTCATCTTTCTTGGTGACGGGCTAAGCGATATAAAGAGCGTGATTGATGACCCCAAAACAGTGGCTGTAAAAGGGAATTGTGACTTTTTTAGTAGTTTGGACGATACAAAAGTTGTGGAGATGGCAGGACTAAGGTTTTTGCTTACACATGGCGATAGATATCATGTAAAAAGCACACTTTATCCGCTTTCCCTTGAAGCAAAACAACTTGGAGTAGATGTGGTTTTGTATGGACATACACATAGTTTTTCAGACCAAACCTACGACGACATTAGATACATAAACTGCCCATCACTGTATAAAAGTTTTGATGGCAAAACCCAATATTTGCGACTTTCTGTGGATGATAAAAAAATATCAAATAGAGTAGTAGATTTTTAAAAAAAGCGTTGACAAGTATAATTAAAAATGCTATTATTGTAATGCGTTTGTAAGAAAGGACTTCTTGTGCGGGCGTAGTTCAATGGTAGAACTCCAGCCTTCCAAGCTGGTAGCGTGGGTCCGATTCCCATCGCCCGCTCCACTTACAAATGTTTTCCAACTTATGCGTCAGTAGCTCAGTTGGATAGAGCATCGCCCTTCTAAGGCGAGGGTCGGGGGTTCGAATCCCTTCTGGCGTACCATTTAGATGTGGTGGGTATAGTTCAGCTGGTAGAACGCCAGATTGTGGCTCTGGAGGCCGTGAGTTCGAGTCTCATTACTCACCCCATTTAATTTTAATATTTGTTGGGGTGTAGCCAAGTGGTAAGGCACGAGACTTTGACTCTCGCATTCGTAGGTTCAAATCCTGCCACCCCAGCCATTTCTTATTCATAAGAAAAAACAACTTTTGGCCCATTAGCTCAGTTGGTAGAGCACATGACTTTTAATCATGGTGTCCCGCGTTCGAATCGCGGATGGGTCACCATGTGCGGATGTGGCGAAATTGGCAGACGCATCAGACTTAGGATCTGACGGGAAACCATGGGGGTTCAAGTCCTCTCATCCGCACCAAGTAAAAAGTGTCATACTTATTGTATGACATTTTTTTGTTTTAAAATGGCTAAATAAAGCCATTTTGTAAATAATAAACGGATCAGAATTGTTGTAATAAGTTTAATAAAAAACACAAAAATTATTTAAAAATATAATAAAAGGTAGATCTGTACCCAAATCTATACCCAAGTAAAATATATCCAACTTGGGTATAAAACTATGCTGTTATTATCGTTATTTAAGAGCGATCATTCGCTCTTTTTTTACGACCTTATTAACTAAGTTGGCTTTGAAACTTTTAGCAAAGGCGTGAAAATCAAACTAAATCAACTGCTTT
>CALEWH010000018.1 GCA_937925475.1 uncultured Clostridia bacterium | reverse complement strand
AAATCCCTTGCAAAACATAGCGAATTGGAGTAAAATTATAGCGTGAAAAATGTCACTGTATATTGATAGGGGGTTTTATGGCACTTAATACATCAAATGCTTACGGAAAAATAACCATAAGTAATGACGCTATTTCGAGAGTTACTGGGCATATTGTGCGGGACTGTTATGGCGTAATCGAACTGGTCGGACAAAACTTTACCGACAATTTTTCCGAGCTGAAACGCAAAAAACCTAAATGCAAAGGCATCAAGATAGTGACAGTAAACAATCGTATTTATATCGATTTGTATGTTATTATCAAATATGGAGTGTCTATCTCTACTGTTACTGAAAACTTGAAATCCGCTGTAAAATACGGAGTTGAGAAGTTTACAGGTATGATTGTTGACTGCGTCAATGTAAATGTTGTTGGGGTCAGAGTGTAGTAGGGAGATTTAAGGAGAAATTATGCAGAAGTTAGTAAATAGCACAATGTTACGCAAAATGATGATTGCTGGTGCTAAGGTTTTGGACGACAACAAAAAGTTTGTCGATTCGTTAAATGTCTTTCCAGTGCCTGATGGCGATACTGGTACAAATATGAGTCTTACTTTTAATAATGCGATTAAGGAGTTGAATGCCAATCTTGAAAACTCTTTTTCGTCTATTGCTGAGAGTTTGTCAAAAGGAGCACTTAGAGGTGCAAGAGGAAACTCAGGCGTTATACTTTCACAAATTATTAAAGGTATGACATCGGTTTTGGCAACTGCCGATAAAGATATTAATACAAAACTTTTCGCAAAAGCGATGAGCGAAGGAAGCAATGTCGCATACAAGGCGGTGACCCAACCAAAGGAAGGTACAATCCTTACTGTTATTAGAGTTATGGCTGAGTCGGCTATGCGAAACTGCAAAAAGTACAGCGACTTTGAAGGCTTTTTCGAAGCGATTTTGTTTGACGGTGAAGCTATTCTTCAACAAACCCCAGAGATGCTACCTGTACTTAAAAAAGCGGGCGTAGTTGATGCTGGTGGAAGAGGACTAATCGTAATATTTACTGGTATGCAAAAAGCATTGCTAGGCGAAGAAGATTTTGAAATCAATATTGACGAAATGGTCAATACTGTCGAGAAAGGCAACGACTTTATCATCAATCTTGACAATTTGGCTGATATCGAATTTGCATATTGCACAGAGTTTATGGTTGCGCATATGAAGAAGAAGACCACAGTCAGCGACATTGACAAACTAAGAGAGAGCCTTATGAACATAGGTGACTCAGTAGTATGTATCGGTGACCTAGAACTTGTAAAGGTCCATGTTCATACAAACGAGCCAAACTTGGCACTTGGTTTTGCGCTAGAACTTGGCGAAATAATCAACATCAAAATTGAGAATATGGTCGAGCAAAACCGCGAATTGAAGCGCCAACACACCCAACAAGAGCAAAATCTTAAAGAGTTTGGAATGGTTGCGGTTGCACCGGGAGACGGAATTGCGAGCGTATTTAACGATGTGCTTGTCGACAACATCATTGAGGGTGGTCAAACTATGAACCCTTCTGCTGACGATATTGCAAAAGCAGTAGACAAAGTTCTTGCCAAAAATGTGTTTGTATTCCCTAACAATAAAAACATTATCCTTGCTGCTGAGCAAGCCAAGGGACTTACAAAGAAATTTATACATGTTATACCTACAAAATCTATTCCAGAAGGACTTTCAGCAATGCTTGCCTTTAATCCAGATGGAACACTAGAAGACAATATCGAGGCAATGAACAACGCCAAAGAGCAAGTTAAGAGTGCGTCAGTAACATATGCAGTTCGTACTACAAATGTAGATGGATTTGACCTTGAAAAAGGCGATATCATCGGTCTTGACGAAAAGTCAATAATCGCTAAGGGAAACCTTGTTAAAGAAACTACTATGACACTTATTGACAAATTGTTTAATCCTGATATGTGCAATATCACTTTGTTCTATGGAAAAGAAATCCCAGAAGAAGAAGCCCAAAAGTTGGTGGGTGAGTTGGAAGAGAAATATCCAAATTGTGATGTTACACTATTGTATGGTGGCCAACCTGTTTACTACTACATAATAAGTCTCGAATAATTAAAAGCATCTAAATATAGATGCTTTTTTGTTAATGATGTCAAAATAGTATCAAATCAGATTTGGTTGTCATAAATATAAATAAGCCATAATCCAACAACAATACCGCAGGAATATGGTTTGTCGCTATGACCTGACTCTCATTTGTGTCTTGCGCCACACATACTTTTATGTAAATTTAAATTTTTTGGAAAAACTTATTAAAAAGTGTTGCAATTTACTAAAAGATTTGGTATATTAATAGAGCATTCAATGAATGTGATGTGTGGGAGTTTAGCTCAGCTGGGAGAGCATCTGCCTTACAAGCAGGGGGTCATAGGTTCGAGCCCTATAACTCCCACCATTTTTTGAAATAGTGCTTTTGTACTTATACCTATCCTTATTATACATTGTATCTTTAAGGAGTATTAAGACGCTTTGTCTTTAATATGCGGGGGTGGCTCAGTGGTAGAGCGTCGCCTTGCCAAGGCGAATGTCGCGGGTTCGAATCCCGTCCTCCGCTCCATTTTATTTTTACTTACCTATAATGAAGATGGCACCATAGCCAAGCGGTAAGGCCAAGGTCTGCAAAACCTTTATGCCCCAGTTCGAATCTGGGTGGTGCCTCCATTTATTTGCTGAAGTGGCGGAACAGGCAGACGCACAGGACTTAAAATCCTGCGGTGGCAACACCGTACCGGTTCGATTCCGGTCTTCAGCACCACGAGAAATACCAGTAGTCGATTGACTACTTTTTTTATTTCCACCGGATTTTAAGTCCAACGGACTTAATTCCTGTCGGACCCAGACCGTGCTATAGCACTCCCGTCTTGCCGTTCGTTTCACTCTCTGGCTAAAAGACGCCAAACGCCGTCTTTTAACGCGTCGTCCTGTCGGACCCAGACCGTGCTAAAGCACTCCCGTCTTGCCGTTCGCTTCACTCTCTGGCTAAAAGACGCCAAACGCCGTCTTTTAACGCGTCGTCCTGTCGGACCCGGACCGTGCTAAAGCACTCCCGTCTTGCCGTTCGCTTCACTCTCTGGCTAAAAAGAGTCCACTGGACTCTTTTCTTCACGCGTCGACCCTGCGGTGGCAACACCGTACCGGTTCGATTCCGGTCTTCAGCACCATACAAAACAAATCCGAACCGAGAGGGTCGGTTTTTTTTGTACTTTTCACTATTCTTTTTTTACTTTTCACTTTTCACATTATGATTTGTTTTGAAGTGAAAAGTTAATGTAAAAAAATATGTAAATAAGTCGATAACATATTAAAATACTAAACAAATATCAATTCAAAATATTATTTATATATTGTTTTTTGAATACAAAAAAAGAAATACAGGACATCATACCTGTATCTCTTTTGAAATCTTGGCTAATTAATTACAAGCCTTAGTAGTGTTGTTTTTCTTAGCGTTTGTGCGTTTAGTTGCATCAGTGCTAGTTTCGCCACTCATACTAAATACACCGTCTGTTACGATTAGTATTCCGCTCTCTTTTG
>CALEWH010000017.1 GCA_937925475.1 uncultured Clostridia bacterium | reverse complement strand
ATTTATGTGGTTTTGATTAAGGCTTTGGCGACAATTTATATGGTAACT
Source organism: uncultured Clostridia bacterium (assembly GCA_937925475.1). Taxonomy (GTDB): domain Bacteria; phylum Bacillota; class Clostridia; order Christensenellales; family UBA1242; genus UBA11490. The sequence goes on along the minus strand of CALEWH010000017.1, from coordinate 16,103 downwards.
TTTTTGCGGATATATGGCTTATTTTTCTATGGTTTTATTTATTTAAAATCACTTAATAGAAATTTATTTTTCCACATTCAAAAGTTCTTTATGTTTTCTAATGTGGTCGTTCATTACTTCTTCAAGCAATGGATTTTTAGCAACCGCATCTTCAAAATCCTTACTTAGTGCAAAACAAATATGTTCGTTGATATGTATCTCATGCTCATCAATAAACTTTGGCTCAGGCATTGTATCTTTTTCAATAAGCTTGTAATTTTCTTTATTTGCACGATTTTTATGCAATGTTTTAATGTCTTTTGTAGTTTCCAGTATTCCAAAGCCAAGTTGTTCGAGTACTTTTTGGCGTGTTGATATCGACATATTTCCATTGTCATCGTTAAGTAAACCTGCATTTACAATTTCGTAAATCATACTGCGTTTTTGTGCAAGAGTTTGGTTCAATTCGTTTTCGGTTTCAAACACAATGTCTTCACAATTAAGGTCGCTATTTTTCCAATACAACATTTCGATATCGCCATTGTCATTAACAAGTCGTGTGCAGTGTGCAAAAACAGCAAACTGTTTGTACAAGCGCAAAATATGTTTCGCAACATTTTTTACACTATCCTTGACTTCGTTTATACTCGATGCTATACGGGCTTCGTCTTGTTCGATTAAAAGTTGGAGCACAACTCCACTAACATTATTGTATAGCACGCTTTGATTTTGAATATCGCTTACCCCTGACACGCTCGCAAACTCATCAATAAGTTTTTCTTCTTCTTTTTCAAATGATGCAGGGATCTCTTCGTTTTGCAACATTTTTGGGAAATTTGCACCTTGTCGATAAACCAAAACTTTGCCCGGCGACAAGCCTTCTTCTTCCAAGTTTTCCACATCAAGCGAACCATCTTCGACAGCAAGCACACCCATTGCAATGCGATTTAAAAACTCGTGTTTGCGGTTTTTAACAGCATTGTATGCCCTTTGAACTGGAATACATCGCTCAATAATCGACACGCCCCAAAAACAATTTGGCACACTAAGGCAGGTTTGTTTTACAAAAGGGAATGTTCGTTTGCCATCAAGAGCGTTTTCGTAAGGCAACTCGCCTATATATACAAGACGGTTTCCAGCGACAATAATTAGTCGGCCATTTGGAAAGTCGACCGATGGCAACTCGTATCTTTCTAGCACGATGACTTGATCGTGTTTTAGCGTACGCGCAACACCTACTGTGTTTCCGCTATAACCAAGTCCTCCAAGCGTGTTAAGGTTTTCGAGTGAGAACACATCTGTGTCACTACCTTCGACATCTATGCCCCATATATTTTTGACTTCATCTTTGTGATATGCACGAGCGTGGATTATGCTCTTACAATCTTCGATGCGGTTGTAGGTATTGCTATCGGGGAAAATCTCGAACGGCGAAACAACACTAATCTCCACTTCGCCTTCGTACAAACTTTGGCCATTTTTATCAGTCCCCACAAAGCGACCTTTACGATTATTCCACGACACTTTGTAAAATGATGTGCCTGTAATCTCGCTCCACATAGTTGCTTCGCTGATGATAGAACTCATATTTAGGTCATAACACACCGACTTTATAAGGTTTTTACTCACCTTAGCACAAGCAATGTCCTTTGGATCATCGCTAAAAGGCAAAACTGTAAGGCTTGGCTTAACCTTTGCGAGTTTGGATATTCGCAAGTCTACAATCGGTGCTATGTGGTTGTAGACTTCGCGCTCTTGCCAAAAATATTGTTTTTTCTCGCTTACAATGTCATTGTTTCCATTGATGTACGAGTACTGATTGCCAAGCAGAAAGTTTATGTTAAGTTGCCATGTTGTTTCAAAACTCTTGCGGTTTTGCCTGCGAGAGTTGAAGTCTTCGAGAACTTCCGTCACGATTTTTTCTTCTGTTTCTTTATCAATTTCAAATTCTTCCATTTTTTCTCCTTATTTATTCAACATATTTTTTGGGCTTTTAGGAACTATTATTTTACCCAAACAGCCATATAGTTTTTTCGCACAATCTTTGCAAAAACATAGTCGGCTTTTGGCAAAGATTTTTTCATTAACTACAACATATTTTGCGTCCATCGTACAGCCTGGCACGCTACACTTTATAGTCGATGTCATCTCTTCTATGGTCATTATCTCCTCCTTTTTCTAGCAGTTTTAAAAGTCTATCGCGCTCCGCATATAAGTCACTATCATCTAAGTCCGAATACTCATTTTGAGCATCGAGCCTACCTAGCAAAATTTGCAATGACGCAAGGTCAGGCGGAACCGTCTTTGTATTTACTTTTCTCTTGCAGAGAGTCAATTTGTCTTCGACATTGTTAAACTCTTCGACAATTTCTTCTGTCGTAAATCCTAGTGCCTTTTTCATAAGGGCATTTTCAAGTTTTTCGCGGTCGTCCATAATTAGTACCACCCCTTTTTAAGTTCGCGAATACGCTTTTCCTTATCTTTCTGAACCAGTGTTTTGGTTTCTTTTTTCACATTTTCAGGACGGGACATAATGTAGTATCTGAGTTCGTCCATTGAGTGGTCGTCCTTTTTTATCGGAACATCTTGGTCGCCCCAAAAATAGCCTTTTATCTCACGAATCATATTTGTGCAGGTCTTGAAAATAAACAACTTCGCCTTGCCTTCTGCATTTTTTAGATACGACTTAACTCGCTGGATTCCACTAAACAGGTCTTTATTAACTCTACTATTTACTAAAATGCCATTGTCATAGAAAAGTTCGCTTACACTTTTTGCACTGGCAAGTGTCCGTTGATTTGCCGCCGAATCGATAAGCGCTTCTATCATTCCGTTTGAGGTTTTGTGCCAGCCAAGACGGTCACATATGGTCTTTATCGCATTGCTGTGATAAATTATGTCGCGGTCACTTTCATAGTGTTCGGCAATGACATAAACATTTCCGTCATAATCGACCGCATACCAGTGCGCGCTAAGCGGGTTTTTGAGCCCTGGGTCAATCGAAATTTTATCGTACCAATCGTGCGGAACATCAAATGGGTCAATTAGATGCACATTAGTATCAAATTCGTTATACACAAGCCCGCCAAAACTAGAAAATAAACCAAATCGTCTTGCATTAAGTTCCTCCTCATTAAATGTTGACGCCATTTGCTTGACTTGTTTTTCATCCAAAAAAGGATTGTCAGACCATTCCATATGGATGTGCCAAATTTCTGGGTTGTTTGCATCATTGAGATAAATCGTATTGTAGACCCAAGTAAGCCCTTTGAGTGGGGTCATTGTTCCGAAAATATCGCCCGACCTATCCATAACTCGCATACAGCACTCCACATATATGTCGTATGGCGGTTCTTCATCAAACCACACCCAGTTTAGTGATGTGCCCTGAAATTTTTCACGACCTTGATCACAACTTTTAAAGCCTATTCGACTTGTCGTGCCAAAAACATTTTTTATTGTTATTGTGTCAATCACTCCGCTTTCAAGAGATGATTTTTTGCCACTTAGCATTGTTACATCGACTATCCAATCGGGATTGAGATAATGCAAAATTTTGCGCTGAGCAACATCGCGCTGTACCTGCGTACTCAGCGACACAACCCAACCATCACAATTAGGTTTGTTTTCTCGATACGGGTGTATCCCGCGTGCAAGCCATATCGCCTCGACTGCTCCACACTCGGTTTTGCCACTTCGGTTTCCACCAAAAACCCAGCGATTGTGCTTTGGACACTTGTGAAATTCGAGTTGTTTTTTATGTACCTTTTCACCCGTGTTGTAACCAAAAAGGTTTTTGTTGTTTTCGCGCCTTTTGATTTCGGCTTCAATAAGGCTGAGTTTTATACTTATCTCATTTGCAGTCATTTTCTCCTCTTTTCAATTTTTTTTGACATTATTATTGGTTTTTTGAGCGCTTTTTGACTGAGCCCAAAACCAACTCTTAGGTATAATATAGTAAGGTGTTTTATTATGATTAAATTACTACTTTTCGTGTTTTGTATATGCGCTTGTTTTGCGCCTACAAAAAGTGCATATTGCGATAGTCCACAATATGCACAGATTTTAAATAGCGGTGATTTTTTATACAGATATGACATTTTTGACCAAAGCGCGTCAAACATCATTTGTTTGCTCGAAAAATCGTATTATGTCGAGGTTGTTAGTCAAACAAGTGACAAAACACGAGTCAACTACAATGGCGTCACAGGTTATGTCAAACCGTCGGCAATTAGATATGTAAAGGGCGTGCCCACAACCCCCTATCCGACAGACATCAAAATTCTGACCTACGGCAAAAACTGTTATCTTCGCTCGACCCCAGAGAAAAGCAACAACACGATATCAATCCTGCCAGCAAACTGCGAAAGTCTAATATTTATCGGGCGAACAGTAGGCGAAAATTTAGAGGATTTTGGAAACAATACTTGGTACTATGTCGAGTATCTAAATGTAAAAGGATATATATACAGCAGTTATGTAGCGAGCGTGTCAAGTATATTTCCAAATGGTGAAAACCTTGCCTACATCAAGGACGCAACAGGGCTTATTAACCCACTCACCAATCTCGAATGTGTGATTATTGTTTTTGCCTTGACTCTGCCTACACTTTTTATATTGTTTATCATATTCAGACGTCCAAAAGTGCGACAAACCAAAAGTCGTGTTCAAATAGATTATAGCGAAGACAACCTTTGATATGACATATTTTTCGACAAACATCGCCAATATTCGACAAATATGCAAGCAAAAAAATTAGTAACCATAACTTGTTTGCAAATTAACCTTGCTAAGTTCTTTAATTACCTTCTTCAAAAAGTTGTATTCAGGCACATCTTTATGTAGTCGGCCTACTGCTTCTCTTTCTGAGTTTTTGTCATGCAAATCCCTTAGCCACTTCTCTTTCCCAAACATCTCGTCTAAGGCTCGCTCGTCTATCCCCATACACTTGATCGCTTTCCCAAACCCCACAAGTGCTTCATCTTTTTTGCGAAAATATGTACGCTCTACACATCCCATTAGTTTTGTGATTTCGCTTGTTTTTAGACCGTCCACATAACACAACATTAGTATTCGTTTGTGCTCAAACGACAGTTTGTTTAGCGCGTCTTCAACAAGCACTTTTATGTTGATAAGGTTTATCTTGCGCTGTGTGAGTTCGATTATTTCACTAGCACAGTCGTACGCACTTATCCCCTTACTATTTGTGTAAAACATCGAGTTTACACTTTTTTTGATGATCAGGTTGTCCAGCGCCTTCGACAAGGCTTCGAGATACCTATATACCGACAAAACCGTCTTGCTCCATACTTTCATAATCGTTTCTCCGTTTTTCATTTTTTCTTAATTATATTGTCGCAAATGTCAAAAGTCAAAAGGTTATGACATATTTTTGTAAAAATTTTTTCAAAATTATTATTTTTGTACAAAAATACCAACCTATCGAACATTATCGAACATTTGCACCATTATAGTACCCTTATTATGCCAACTGTTTGTCATATTTTAAAAATTTTTATATTTTTTTATAACTTTCCCTATCGGTCGATTTTTATTAAAAAACAAAAGATTTTGATTAATAACATTTGGAAAAAATAATGAGTTGATATAATATATTTATAGTTATTATATAAACTACTATAAGAGGAAACTATGAAAAAATTTGGAAAATACATAATTTCAATTTGCTTTGCAATAATGTTGGTAATTGGAGCGTCAATGCAAGCAAAAGATACAACATATGCGTTAGACGAAATAAACCCAAATGTGTCTACTGTATATCCACAAAACATAAGTCACTATCTCGACCTTAACAATGTAAATGATTTTTGCGTGACAAAAGACGAGATATATTTTAGTACACGCGCAAACTCTACTCTGCCACCTTTATACACACTTACAAAGTATAATCCAAAGACAAACACAAAGACTGTGATATATAATGAAAAAGACAATCTTTTAAGCGTCAACTCAGTACAAAGTGCATACGGAATGGTTTTGGTGATATACGAATATCCGTCATATCGACTTATCGACCAAGTCACCGGTGAGAGCATCACCCTACTACAAGGTACAAACGAAGCCACCAAGCCTACTCAAAACTACACCATTGCAGACTATGAAGACAGTCTAATCACTGCAAAGGTTTATGAGAAAGACAGCAAGATGTACCTTGGCGTCGCTAAATACAACTCTCGCGAAAACTATATAAACGATGACTATGCATACTTTGATGAGTTTGATTTGTCGTCAATTAGTGCAAATTTGGATTCGACATCAAAAATCACTATTGTCGGAAAAGACATATATATCGCAAACAACACCAACATCTATCACTTCTACATAAATGACGAAAACAACACCTTCAAAACAACTTTGTCAGGTACAAAAACTATCGCAATACTAGCCAACCTAAAAGATATGCAAGCGTTTAGTTTTGGCGACGAAACATTTGTCGCACTAACTACAAACACCGACATCTCTGTTTTCGACAAAGAACTTAGCGCCCAAACATCCACCACTCACTTTGACAAGGCATATAATGAAAATTGTATTTACATATATGATAAAAAGTTGTATTTTTACAATGCCATAGAATCAAACATCAAGACCTACACAATCAGCAAGGCAGAGAACATTTCACTTACATTTGACCAAACATTATTAATGGGCAAAGGCAGTGACCTAGGACGCTTTGACGGAGTAAATTCTATCGAAATGAAATGCAACGAATATATGTTTGTATCCGACAGGGGCAATCATCGTATTCAAGTCATTATGCCCGACAAAAAAGTAAAAGCGATTGACCTTATAGACGGAAGCACACTATATTATGCAAAAGCACTTATGCTTTCTTCCAACAACACTCTTTACTACATTAAGACCGACTCTATCGACTCGAAGTTGTGCGGATACAATTTGTTTACAGGCAAAACAATCACACCTATCAGCATCTCAAACAGCATTTGCGACGCAACAATGGCCGACAACGGAAAGATATATCTACTAAACACCGAAAGCAATTCGATTGAGATTATCGATACAAAAAACAACTTTGCAAAGTCTAGCATCACCGACCTTACATTTACATCAAATGCATTTAGTAAAATCGCATATATGGACAATGCTGTTGTGGTGAGTGTGGACAACATTTTATACAAAGTCAATGTGAAAAACCCTGCGTTCCACTATGACTCTATCACCCTTTCAAACGACATTGACGACATTAGTATACCTTCTACTGACCCTAGCATATATGTCAGTATAAAAGACCAAAACACAATCGAAAGAGTATGTTTTGACAATGGCGTTTTAACTGGAAAAGCCACAAAAACTGTATTTGACAGCGAATATGACATAAGCACAATCTGTGTAAATCCACAAGACGGAAAAGTATATGGTTATGACGAAAATTCTTCACGAATTGTTTATTTCTCAGACACAACTTTTGCGACCGGATATAACACTATTGAGCCATTTCAAGAAAATGTGCTTACAAATATGTTTGGATATTCGGGCATTGTAAAGTTTGGCAAACTAAAAGCCAACAACTTTATATTTGAGTACATAAACTACAAAGGAAATCACAACATTTACCCCGAAGACAAGTATGTGATAGCACTTGACACTCAAAAACTCGAAGAGTCTTTTACTTATGTAATGTATGTGGACGGTGACAAGACCTTGCTAGGTTATGTCGAAACATCGGCAATTGAGATAAGTGAAATAACAGGCTCGACCCCATACTCTCTTATCACAACAAACAATAATGTTCCTATCTACAAATTCCCTACAATTAAGGGCAATTTGAAAATAGACGAAATCCAAAACATCAGCACCGCTGTCAACGCACTAGGCGTATATCCTGTAAGTATTGACGGAGTGGATTGCACATATTATATTGTAAAACTAAGCGACAACACATATGGATATTTGCCATCGACTTATGTCACTGCAAACATCAATATAACACAAAGATTTACTTCAAATGCGACCGTTAAGATATATGATTACAGCGATTTTGTCAATGTTTACTCAGACACTGACAAGAGCGTAATAATCGGCGCTTTGTCAAATGACCAACGCATCTATGTCGAGACCCTAGACAAAAACAAAGAGTTTACACTAATCAAGTATCTTGATGCCGACAACAACATTCGCATAGGTTATATCGACACAAAATACATCTCAATGGACGGCTCATCACCTGTTATAATCACTGCAATTATTTTGTTCTGTGTAAACCTAGTTATCATTACTGCCCTACTAATTTGGTTCTTTGTATTCAAGAAAAAACAAAAGAAAGACGAACTGCTTTCTCAAAGTGCCAAAGACGATATAACAGAAAATCAAAGCAAAACTAAGAGTACTAAGAAAAAGTCAAATGTCGAGTCACCAGCACAAGACGACAATAATGACGACACAGAAAATAAAGATAAGACCGCAAACGACAATGACAACAAGGCAGACGATAAGCAGTAAAATTAGTACAAATGATTTTGAAATAAAATAAAAATCATAATAAAAACGACAACAATTTTATAAATTAGTCACTAAAAAAGACCCATTCGGGTCTTTTTTTAGTTTGCATTTTTAACATAATAATTGTCAATCTCACCTATACTTGTGGTTATTTTTTCATTATTGAAAGCGTCTTCACGAGTGATTTTGGATAGCGACACTTCATATGCTGTTTTTGTTATGATATGCTCATCATCCAACTTCTTTTGATACTCGCGACTTTGTATTCGACCAAAAACAGTTAGTTTGTCACCCACTTCAAAATTTTTGACAAATCGTGCGTTTCGTCCCCACGCTATGCAAGGCAAATAGTCGCTTTTGTTGTAGTTTCGATTTACAGCTATGAGCAAGTCACATATTTCCCTTTTGAAAGGTGTTGTGCGATACACTGGCTCTTTACACACAAATCCAGTTATTTCTATATGGTTTGGATTTGCATTTTCGTCATAATCGACTATCTCGCGAATAAACATTGTAAGCATAAGTCGGCTCTTATTGTCTTCGAGTTTGTTATAACTCCTAAACTGCCCATACACGCCAATATATTTGCCTACTTGGATTTGGTCACTAATAAGTCTTTCGCTTATAGTCACCGGCAAAACATCATATGAGTCACTTAGTCTTCGCACTTTAAGGTCAAATTCGTAAAACCCTTCTCCAAACATTTCGTGGCTAAACTGTGGCTCACTTATTATCTCCCCTGCTAAAAAAACTTTATTGTTTTCCATTTGTCCAAAATTCATAAATATTTCCTCCGTTTTTCTTATTTTTTTCTTTGAACACCACAACTATCTATATAGTAATTGTCTTGCATAATTAATTCGCCTACACTCACTACGCTATAACCCATTGATGTGAGTTTGTCGAGTATAAGTGTAAGTCCTTCGATTATGTTGTCTGAATTGTTGTGACATAAAATGATTGAGCCATTACAGATTTTGTTAAGGACACGATTTAGCATTTGTGTGCCCGACAAGCCTTTCCAGTCCAGCGTGTCAATGTTCCATTGTATTGTTTTGAGCCCCAACTCGTCAGTAAGATTTAACAATGTGTTGTTGTACGAGCCATATGGCGCTCTAAACAGTTTTACTGGGTCTCCTGTGATGTTTTGGATTTTCTCCATTGACGATGTAAGTTCGAGTCGCATTTGCTCTTTGGATAGGTTTGCAAAGTCTGGATGCGTGTTGCTGTGAGTGCCTATCTCTATCCCCGCTTCTTTTATCGCCTTGACCATATCACCATACTTTTCAACCCAAAAACCTACTAGAAAGAATGTCCCACGCGAATTGTATTGTTTTAACACTTCAAGGATTTTTAGTGTTTTGTCTGCGCCCCACGCCGAGTCAAACGATATCGCTACTTTCTTTTCTTCGGTTTCGACATTGTAGATTGGCACAAGTCGTGGCGCTTGATTGAAATACACCATAGCCGATGTTCCGCCCATAAAGTTTAGCGACAAAACTATGGCCACTAGCAGTATTATCAAAACCATTTTTACATCTTTTTTCTTCAAACAAACGAACTTCATTTAGTTCTCCCTTATTCTATTTTAATTGCGGGTTTTAGTAAAACCTAAGTCACCACTAAAAAGGTGTAATATTGACACCTTTTGTCGATTTTGGAGATATCGCAATTTTAGTATATATATACGCTTGTCCTGCGTCTTTAATGACAAAACACAAAAAAAAGAACTGCAAATTTGCAGTTCTATATTAATATTATATACTTGTAGTATATCTAAATACTTTATTTACACTACTTAGATTTGTCACTTTCTTTCCAGCATTTGTGCGCTTATCAAGTGGAATATGTGTTCGCACCACAAAGTCAAATTTGTCACCGTCGTATAGGACGTAATTTACATTTGTTTTTAGCGTGTCGACAAAGACAAGTTTTGATGTTTTTATGCACTTAACACCTTTTCTATTTCTGTTTGCAAGTGGCACTTCTGAGTATTTTACAAGTTTTGCATAACCATTTTCGCAGACCATAACAAATGCGTCACTTTGGCTAACTTGGTTGACTCCGACCACATAGTCGCCTTCGTCAAGCGCCATTCCTTTAATGCCCGACGAAACTCTGCCAAGCGGACTTATGTCCATAATGTCGACAATTACGCCCATTCCATTATGGCTAAACATCGACAATTTCTTTTCATCTTGCATAAGTTCGACAAATACTAGACGGTCGTCTTCTTTTAATTTGATGCCAGCGATAAATTGTTTTGATGCAAGATATTCTTCTACTTTTGTTACTTTTATCATTCCGCTTCGAGTTACAAAAACAAGTTTGTCATCTTTGTTGCTCTCGTTCAACTCTATCATCGATACTATGTCTTCGTCCGAATCAAGACTCTTACAATATGCTGTAACATATGCACCCTTGTCTTTGAGTTTTGCTTGATTAATTGCTCCTACATCCAATCTCACACAGTTTCCTAGGTCAGTAAACGCATAAACACTCTTGTCTGTTTCGGTCTTTATTGAGATTTGAGGAATCTCAAACAATGTTGGATTTTGGCTAAGCTCTTTGCTTGCAAGATTATAACTCTTGGTGTTTACGGTCTTTATAGTAAGCGATGGCGAGTAAATCAAATGCACTTCTTCGTTTTGTGCTACTCTTATGACTTCTTCTTGTTCTTCCGATACTTCTTCGTCATCATCGTCTATGATTTGTGTCTTTCTATCACTTCCATATTGTTTTGCTATTTGCATTATCTCTGTTTTGACTATTTGCATTTGCATATTTGGGTTTTTAAGTATCTCAGTGTATCTCTTAATCAAGTCTTTTAGTCTGTTTAGTTCGGTCACTAGTTTGTCAACTTCAAGGCTTGTAAGGCGTGCCAAACGCATATCAAGTATGGCTTGAGCTTGCACATCTGACAAATCAAATCTTTTTATAAGTTGGATTTTAGCATCAGTTGTGTTTTTGCTTTTCTTTATTATCGCAACAACTTCGTCAATGTTTTGGATTGCAACCAACAATCCTTCAAGTATGTGCTCTTTTTTAAGTGCTGCTTCAAGGTCGTATTTTGTACGATTGTAAATAACTCGTTGTTGATACTTAACATAATAATCTATGATTTCAAGAAGTGGCAACAATTTTGGCTTGCCATCTGCAATCGCAACCATATTTACATTAAACGAACATTGCAAGTCACTGCCCTTGTACAAGGCTTTCAAGATAGCGTTTACTTTTGCGTCTTTTTTCAATTTGATTACCGCTCTCATTCCGCTACGGTCTGACTCGTCGACGATGTCTTGGATATATCCCAATACTCCGTTTTTATCGGCTTCTTTCAGTTTTGCAATCCTTTGAAGCAAAACTGCTTTGTTGACTTGATATGGGATTTCTGTAATTACTATGCTCTTCTTGCCATTGTCGCCGTTTTCTATATGCAACTTTGCTCTTAGCATAAGTTTGCCCTTACCAGTCTCATAATAATCTCTGACACGACTACTTTTTAACATATATGCGCCAGTCGGAAAATCTGGGCCGGGCATAATTTTAAGTGCATCACTAACTTTCATTTTTGGATTGTCGATATATTTTGCCACAAGTGTGCACACTTCACGCAAGTTGTGTGTAGGGATATTTGTAGCAAGTCCTACCGCGATACCTGAGCCACCATTGACAAGCAGGTTTGGAAATCTGCCAGGCAACATATCAGGTTCTTTGCACGAGTCATCGAAGTTAAAACTCCACGAAACAGTGTCTTTTTCAATATCGCGTAGAAGTTCCAAACTTAGTGGGGCTAGTCGTGCTTCGGTATAACGCATTGCTGCCGCGCTATCACCATCGATACTACCAAAGTTTCCGTGACCGCTTACAAGTATTTCACCCATATTGAAGTCTTGCGCCATACGAACCATTGTATCGTATATACTTTTATCACCGTGTGGGTGATATTTACCCATACAATCCCCGACTATACGCGCGCTCTTTCGATATGGTTTGTCAGGCAAGACCCCGACCTCCAACATACTGTATAGCACACGGCGTTGTACGGGTTTTAGTCCGTCTTCTACTCGTGGCAATGCTCTATCCATAATAACAAATTCGCTGTACGGAATCATACTCTCGTGCACAACTTGTTCGAGTGCTTTTGTTATTACATTTTGCGATGAAAACTCATTGGTGTTTTGCGATTGTTTTTCTTTCATTTCTTTTCCTTATATCTATCTACTTTATCTTAATAATCAATTATCTAATCAAATTCAAATCAGACGACCTTATTTTGCTAGTTCTTTATTTCGCTAATTCTTTTTGGTCTTTTCAAACTTAGTACTTGTTTTGTTGAAGTTTGCATTTTCTGTAATGTATTGTTTGCGCGCTTCGATATTGTCACCCATAAGGGTTGTGATCATCTTTTCGGCTTCTGCCATATCTTCAAGTGTTATTTGCACCAAAACACGCTTTTCTGGATCCATTGTTGTGTCCCATAGTTGTTCGGCAGTCATCTCACCAAGACCTTTGTATCTTTGCACGCTGTATCCTGCTCCAACTTCCTTGACCGCTTTATCGTAGTCACTCTCGTCATATACATAAACAACCTTGTTTCCTTTGCTGACTTTGTATAGTGGCGCTATTGCTGCATACACATGCCCGTCTTCTACAAGTTCGCGCATATAACGATAGAAGAAAGTAAGAAGTATTGCTCTTATGTGTGCACCATCTTGGTCGGCATCCGCCATAATCACAACTTTATAGTATTTTAGATTGTTAATGTTGAAATCTGCACCAATGCCTGTGCCTAGTGCTGATATGATTGTCCTTATTTCTTCGTTTTCTAGCACTTGATTAAGTCGCTTTTTCTCTACATTTAGCGGTTTGCCCCTTAGTGGAAGTATGGCTTGAAACGACCTATCGCGCGCTTGTTTTGCACTTCCGCCCGCACTATCACCTTCGACTATAAACAACTCGTTTAGTAGTGGATTTTTGCCAGTGCTACTGCTCAATTTTCCGATAAGACTATATGAATCCGCATTGTTTTTTTGACGCGCAACATCTTTTGCGTGTTTTGCCGCTTCTCTTACTTTCGCCGCACCCTTCGCTTTGTTGAAGATCTCAGTTATTGTATTTTTCATTGACTTTGCTTCAAATATCTTGCTAAGTTGCTCATATACAATATTTTCAACTTCTAGTTTTGCCTCAGGGTTTCCTAATTTTGTTTTGGTTTGTCCTTCAAATTGGACATTCTTCATCTTTATACTTAAAAGCGCTGTTATGCCTTCACGATAATCTTCACCAAGTAAGTTGGCGTCCTTTTCTTTTAGTAGTCCCCACTTTCTCGATGCTTCGTTAAATACTCGTGTAAGTGCCGACTTCAATCCGACTTCGTGTGTACCACCTTCGGTTGTCGGAATGTTGTTTACATAACTAAATATGTTTTCTACAAAACTGTCTGTGTGTTGGACTGCAAGTGATAGTTTTACAAGTTTACTCTCACCTTCAATGTATAAAGGTTCGTCGTAAATGACACTGCTCCCAGCGTTTAAGTATTTGATATAATCCTTCAAACCTTCTGTATAATTATACACATATGTTTTTGGTTTGCCATCTTCAAGATGTGTTTCGTCAATGACAGTTATGGTTATGCCCTTGTTCAAAAAAGCCAATTCTTTTACGCGTTTTGTGATTGTGTGAACATCAAATTTGATATTTCCAAAGACTCTATCGTCAGGTCTAAATGTTACTTTTGTGCCTGTTTTTGTCGCCTTGCCAACCACAGAAAGCGGTTTTAGCGGAACTCCACTCGATATCTTTTTGTTTCTCTCGATTGACGCAAACTCCATTGCGTATTTTTGACCATCTCTACATACTTCAACTTTCAACCACTCGCTTAACGCGTTTGTGACGCTCGCACCTACACCGTGTAGTCCGCCCGAATACGAATAGTTGTTGTTGTCAAACTTTCCACCTGCGTGAAGTTGGGTAAACACGACTTCTACACCACTAACTTTCAATGTAGGGTGCTTATCTACTGGAATTCCACGACCGTCATCTTCGACAGAAACAACATTATCGTCCATCAAAGTTATGGTTATGTTGTTGCCGTATCCATTCGCAACTTCATCAATAGAGTTGTCGATTATCTCCCACAAAAGGTGATGCATTCCCTTTTCGCCTGTTGTACCAATGTACATTCCGGGACGCAAACGAACCGCATCAAGCCCCTCCAAAACTACTATATTCTTACTATCATATGTACTGCCCAATTTAAACCACCTTACTTCAAAATCTTATAGATTATAACACAAATTGTCAATTTATGTAAAATCAAAATCGTCTAAATAAAAACAATTTGTTTTGCATAACAATGTGTATTTTTGTATAAATATACCACATAAAAGAGTTATCGAAATATTTTACTAGTATATAGTGTTTTGATAAAACCACTTTATATACATTATAAAAAAAGTTTTTCATAGACTAATAGTAACAGTGAGGTTAATTATGAAAAAAATTGTTTTGTGTGGCGGTGGCACAGCAGGTCACATTATCCCCAATCTTGCCCTATTGCCAATTTTAAGAAAGCACTTTGATGAAATACATTACATAGGAAGCAACGGTATGGAAAAGGACATCTTGAAAGAATACAAGGATGTTAAGTATCACGAAATAAGCGCAGTCAAATTAGTAAGGGGTTTTACTTTGTCAAATTTGAAAATCCCATTTGTTTTGTGTAAGTCAATTTGTCAAAGCAAAAAGATACTAGACAAAATAAAACCAGATGTTATTTTTTCGAAAGGCGGTTATGTGTCTGTTCCAGTGGTTTTGGCAAGTGGTAAAATTCCAGTAATTGCTCACGAAAGCGATTTTACAATGGGACTTGCAAACAAGATCATATATAAAAAATGCAAGAAAATGTGTTTTTCGTTTGAAGAACCTAGCAAAAAATACAAAAAGAAAGGTGTTTTCACTGGAAGCCCTATAAGGCAAGAAATAACCAAAGGAAATAAAAACAACCTTCATCTAAACTTCGATAATCGCCCTACTCTGTTGTTTGTTGGCGGTAGTTTAGGTGCAAGTGCGCTAAATTCGTTTATAGATGAAAATTTTGAAAAACTAATCTCCAAATACAACATAATCCACATCTCAGGAAAAAAATATACCGTCAGAAACAAAAATAAAAATTATGTTTGTTACAACTATATCAAAAACATCGAAGATTGTATTGACGCGTGCGACATAGTTGTATCTCGAAGCGGAAGCAATGCCATATTCGAGTTTCTTACTCTAAACAAGCCAATGATACTTGTCCCACTCCCAAAAGGCAGTTCGCGTGGTGATCAAATTCTAAATGCACAAGAGTTCGAGCGCAAAAAACTAGCAAAAGTGATTATGCAAGAAGATTTAAACATCGAAAGATTGTTTGAAGAACTAGACAACATAACAAAAAATAAGGCAAAAATTAAAAGTACTTTGCAAAAAGCAAATAAAACAATAGGAAATGATAAAATTGTTAATATAATTCTGGACACAGTCAACAAAGAACAATCAAAAAAAACAAATAAGGAAAAGTAGTTTTAAAGAAGATGTTTATAAATACAATAAAGATCGGAAGAGCACACGTCTGAACTCCAGTCACGTCCGCACATCTC
>CALEWH010000016.1 GCA_937925475.1 uncultured Clostridia bacterium | reverse complement strand
ACATCGCCACATATACTATATATGTTTTCGTCTTGGATTTTGCGACGCGACATTCCATAAACTTTATCGCCCATTTGGGCAAAGTACTCGGCAGTCGTTTTTCCTATTCCTGACGACACACCCGTAATCAAAACTACTCTACTTATTTTTTTCTTCATTATATCCTCAAATACATTTTTTCAATATTTGTTTTATGTCTTCAAGCGGAACATTTTTCTTATTTACGATTATTGCACCATCGTTTTGTGCAACACTAGCGATGTTTTCTATATCGCTCTCGCTCACACCATATGCAGATAGAGTGATGCCCATGCCTGTTATTTCGTTAATTTGTTTCAACATATTTTCAATGTATTCTATTGATTTTGCACAACGCTCATCTTTTGGAGTTTTTGCAAAAACTTCTTCACCACACAAATACAAAAGTATTTCGCCATATAGGGCACCTACTTTATCGCTATTATATTTCATACATTGAGTAAGAAGGCAAGCCATTGCATTTCCATGCGGAACATTTTTCACGCCACCACAAGCATGACCTATCGCGTGCACAACTCCCACCATAGCATTTGAAAAAGCAATGCCTGCAAGAGTCGAAGCAAGAGCAAGATTGTATCTGCCATCTAGGTCATTTGGATTTTTCAACACCTTAATCAAGTTGTTGGAAATTAGTTTCATTGAAGTGATAGCATATGTGTCACTAATAGGATTTTTTTGCAAACTTGTATACGCTTCAATAGAGTGCACCATAGCGTCCATCGAAGTGCTTGCAGTAAGTTTTGCTGGCAAAGTCGCAGTCATTCGGACATCGACTACTGCAACATCCGGCAATAGTTCGCTCGATATAAACTCCATCTTGACGCCACTCTCGTGATTTTTGATTACTGCGACATAAGTACATTCGCTTCCAGTCCCGCAAGTAGTAGGCACAACTATAAATGGGATATGTTCACCCTTTTTGATGTTTTCATTTCCCATAAGAGTATTTATATCTGTTTTGCCTTGACTAAGCACCATGCGAACACCTTTTGCTGTATCAATTACTGAGCCACCACCAACTGCAATAATCCCGTCACACTTGTTTTGTTTGTAGTACTCCACAATCTCATTGATGGTTGTGGTAGACGAGTCGGCTGGGATATTTGTGAAAATGCGGCTTATCTTTACACTCTTCAACATATCCACAAATCTATCAACTGTTCCTATCTTTTTTAGACCTTCATCACTTAGCAACAATGGATTTTTGCAATGGAAAAAGTCAAGCTCATAAGGGATATTTTCTATTGCACCATCTCCGCATAGGATTTTTACACTGTTTATCCATTCAAAATAATTACTTTTCATATTTCTCCTTTTTGAGTTTGTTTCGTCCAAACAAAACCCACATATACAATTTAAAACTGCTTATCTTTTTAGGTCTGCGATTTATGGCTTTTGTATACCATTTAGGGAACAAATAATCTTCTGTTCGTTCCATAACACGCACTAAGATGAGTGCAAGATTTATGTTTCCTTTAAGTACTATCTCGTGCATACTAAACGCTTTTGCGATAGACATCTTGCCAAGCAAAACTTGTTTTGCAATGCGCTTGTTTTTAAACACGATTTCTAGGTCGCATATTTGATTTTTGGTCTTGATAACTCTATTGTTGACGACCATAAACTGTGCATAGTCCTTATGTGGAAATATCCCCATTTGCACCTTAAAACAAGGCGGAAGACTTTTAAGTTCGGCTCCGACTTCTTCATCATATTTTCCAGCACCGCTCATTCCCTTTATCAATATTTTGAAAATCAATGAGCAAAGTCCACTTTTTCTTTCCATTTTATTCTCCTATTTTTATTATATCTTTTCTCAAATGATTTAACAAATTATTCTAATCATTTTGTTTTTTTTATAAATTAGAATATAATGTAATAAATTAAAGGAGAAAGGTATGCTTACTACACTAATCCCTATGATAATTTGTATAGTCGCATCTACGGTGTTTATTTGCCTTGGCTGTACAAAAGGTAAACTTTATGGACTAATAAGCAAAATCGTCGCATCCGCTTGTTTTGTGGGCGCAGGCATTTTCGCCATAACCCAAATGGACGACAATATCAACGCTAATATGGCAAATCATCCCGATTGGGCTTGGTTTTTGGTGGCAGGACTTATACTCGGTCTTGTCGGCGACATTTTTATGGACCTTAAAGAACAAGGTTTGAAAGACAAAGATATGTATCTAAACACTGGAATGTTGAGTTTTGGAATAGGTCACTTTATGTACTACGCTGGACTTACTCTCTGCGTGCCTATTAGATGCAACATATTGATTCCGACCGCAATCGCTCTTGTGCTTGGCGTCATTATCACAATCTTGATTTTCGTCAATGCTGGCAGTATGAAAATTGAATGGGGCAAGTTTAAGTGGCAAAGTTTTGTCTACTCGGTCGCACTTGTGAGTATGTTTGTATACGCAGTTGCTATCACAATTCTTGACAAAACTCGTTGGATTTTTGCACTTGCAATGGGATTGTTTTTGATAAGCGACCTTCTTTTATCACTTATTTACTTCGGCAAACGCGAAACAAAAACAATGCACGCTCTAAACTGGCTTACTTACTATACTGCCCAACAACTTATTGTTTTGTTTATGTTTTTGATTTAGTAGTTTTTCAAAAAACCACTAAACAGTCAACACAAAACCTTACAAATAAAACAAATAAAAATCACTACGATTTTATACAAAAAAACATTATCTTGCGATAATGTTTTTATTTTTTACAACTAAACAGTTAGTTTTGCAAAGCGAATTTGTGACCTGTTGTATGTGTAAGTGATGTAGAAATCATTTCCAAAAGAGATTATACTTGGATACGAGTACTCTCCTTCGCTACTCTCCAAAACAACTTTTTTCGTCCATGTTTTGCCCTTGTCGTATGAAAGCCCAACAATGAGAGGCGAACGCGAACCCCAGTTTTCAGAAACAGGATTGTGCACTATTGCCAAAACCCCTTCTTGATTTTTCGCAACATCAATTCCGCTATTGTTGTTTAGCAATGAAGTCGGTTTTGCCTTTGTCCAAGTTTCGCCATAGTCTTTACTTTCACTATAAAATATACGACCCCTGTTTGTTCGCAAATACATTAGCACATGTCCGTTTTCCAATTCAATCAAAGTTGGTTGGATCATTTCTGTTACTATATTTCCCTTGATTGTTTTCTTTTTTGTCCAATTTTTCATATCACTAGTCTTGTCTACAAAACATTGAGCGTGCCTTATTTTATAATATTCTATAGACACAGGTGCTAAAATCTCACCATTAGACAAAACAATCGGTTTGTTTTTAGTTGGACCTCTACTAGTGTCCTTATTTTCTATAAAAAGTTTTTCTTCCGACCAGTTTGTGCCATCATTGCTACTTCGATAATATGTTGTCCAACTACTAGGTTTTTTGCCAATTTTATAATACAAATACATTGTACCTTGATGAGCAAACAAAACTGGATTCCAGTGTGCAATATCCTTTATATCGCTCATATCCAAAGGCACACTCCATGCAGTTCCATCGTATTTTGATAGCCAAATAGTAGTGTCAGGATTGGACTCGTTTGTGCCACCAAACCATGCAACATAAAGAGTATTGTTAAAATTACAAATTGTAGACGCGTGACAAGATTTTGTGGGTTTTTGATCTTCTTCAAAAATAAAAGACTGGGATAAACTTGATGGGACTATCTCTTCCATTTGCGAAACCTTAGGAAAGCCCCAATACAAACTCAAAATATATACTCCTATTGAAACAAAAATGAAAATTATCGCTAAAATTGATATTAATATTTTTTGTTTTTTACTCATATCACACAACTCCAATTTTTATTATTATAGACCAACTAGTACACTTAACGCAATTATAAATCCAGCACACAAAATAAAAACCTCAGCAAAAACTGAGGTTTTTATTACTCGGTGCGGAGTGCAACAACTGGGTCTTTTTTGCTTGCGATTCGAGCAGGGATTAGACCCGCAACAAATGTAAGCAAAACACTAATCACTACAAGTATTATTCCGCCAAGCCAAGGCAAACTTGCAACACCAGATAGGTCAGCAAAGTGTTTGATAATAAGATTGATAGGGATATTAAGTACAAGTGTTATAAGGATACCTAGCACGCCCGAAACCAGTCCTATCATAGCCGACTCAGACACAAACACTCGTTTGATATCGCGTTTTGATGCGCCGATACTTCGTAAAACTCCTATTTCCTTAATACGCTCCAACACAGAAATATATGTGATTATTCCGATCATAATGCTGGACACAACAAGCGATATCGACACAAACGCAATTAGCACATAAGTGATAGCTTTTATTATTGTGCCGACACTACTCATAATTAGACCTATGTAGTCAGTGTAATCAATTTGCTTGCCTTCTTCGACCTTGCTGTTGTAGTTGTTGATAAATTTTTCAATGCCTTCTTTCGCTTCAAAACTACTAGCATAAAAATTAATCGAACTTGGTGTAAGGCTAACAGCAGGGGTCACTTCTTGAACAACCGCTTGCGAACTATTGTAATATGCAAGGAGTTCTTGTGTAAGCCCGCTTTGATAACATAGCCCATTGTTTAGTGGGCCTGCTGTGGATTTTTCGTTAAGTTTAATGACCCCACAAATCTTCACTG